>NZ_LMHQ01000012.1:0-378366 GCF_001428225.1 Acidovorax sp. Root70 | reverse complement strand
GCGGGCCGAGGCGCGGGCGCCGGTGCTGCAGCCCGGGGCGCTGCTGCAGGAGCCCGGGTGGCCACGGCCCCCACGTTAAACACCGACACCGCTTGCGCCAGGTGCTGTGCCTGGTCGCGCATCGAGGCGGCTGCGGCCGTGGACTCTTCCACCAGTGCCGCGTTCTGCTGTGTCATCTGATCGAGGTGCGTGACCGCCTGGTTGACCTGCGCGATGCCGTCGCGCTGTTCTGTCGAGGATGCCGTGATCTCGCCAATCAGGTCGCTCACGCGCTGCACGCTGGCAACGATCTCTTCCATGCTCTGTCCGGCCTGCGCCACCTGGGCCGAACCCGATTCCACGTTCTCTACGCTGGCACTGATCAGGGTTTTGATCTCCTTGGCTGCCTCGGCGCTGCGCTGGGCCAGGCTGCGCACTTCGCTGGCCACCACGGCAAAGCCCCGACCCTGTTCGCCCGCACGGGCCGCTTCCACCGCAGCGTTCAGCGCCAGGATGTTGGTCTGGAAGGCGATGCCGTCGATGGTGCCGATGATGTCGCTGATCTTGCGGCTGCTGTCGGTGATCTGCTGCATGCTGGTGACCACCTGACCCACCACTTCACCACCCCGCGCTGCCGCCTGGGCCGCCGTGCCAGCGAGCTGGTTGGCCTGGCGGGCCGTGTCGGCCGACTGGCTCACCGTGGCTGTGAGCTGCTCCATGCTGGCTGCGGTTTCTTCCAGGTTCGAGGCGGTCTGTTCGGTACGCGCCGACAGGTCGTGGTTGCCGTTGGCAATCTCGATGGATGCGGACGACACCGAATCCACCCCCTGGCGCACCTCGCTCACCACACCTCGCAGCTGCGCCGACATCGTCGACANCCTGGCCGAGCGCACCGTCTCCGTTTCGAGGCGGTCTGTTCGGTACGCGCCGACAGGTCGTGGTTGCCGTTGGCAATCTCGATGGATGCGGACGACACCGAATCCACCCCCTGGCGCACCTCGCTCACCACACCTCGCAGCTGCGCCGACATCGTCGACAAGGCCCGCGTGAGCACACCCAACTCGTCCTTGCGGTCATCTTGAAGATCCAGCGTGAGGTCCCCTGCCGAGATGGCTTCGGCCAGCACCACTGCCCTATCGAGCGGGCGGGTGATGGAGCGCACCAGCAGGGCCGCCAACAGCATGCCCAGGGCCACTACAGCGATGGCCGCTGCAGCCCCGATGAGAACGAGGTTGCCGCGTGTGTCGCGGGCAGCCTGCACCGCAGCATCGCGCTGCCGCTCTTGCACCGCCACGAATTTGTCGATCGACTCCAGGTAGGCCACCACCTTGGGGCGGTAAACCTTCTCTACATAGGCTTGCTTGGCGGCTGCGTCGCCGGCGTCGGTTAGCTCCTTGAGCTTGTCGGTCTGGCCACGGACATCGGCACGTGCGGCGGCCACTGCAGCGAGTGCCGCCTTGTCCTCAGGGGACACCGCCGCCTTGTTGATCTTTTCCTGCACCGGGGTGATGCGTGCGGTGAGCGCCGCCACCCGGGTATCAAAATCTGCCTTGAGGGCCTGGTCGGTGGTCACAAACCCGGCCATCGACATGGTAACGGCCACTTCCGCCAAGCCACGCCAGCTGACTGCCGTGGTGATGGCCGACTCGTACTTGTTGACGGACTCTTCGGTCGCAGCAGTTACCTGCCGTCCATACCACTGTGTCCAGACGGCGGCCACCAGCATCAGCGCCAGCAAACCAAGAATCACGCTCCACATCTTGTGGGCGACGCGCAGGTCATTGAATTTCATGGTTGCTCCTGATGCTCTGCGAGAACCGCAAGGTTCCGCGTTGTTATTGTTTCTTGCCCGAGGGAAACCACAACCTCATCGTTGATGTTAGCCCCGGCTGAACACCCACCGACAACGCACAGTGTAGATGTAACAAGTGTTAATGGATTCCGTGGGGCGCGTTATCAGTACAAGCCCTAAAATGAATCGGTGACCTCCATCCTCAACGCCGACCTGCACTGCCATTCCGTCGTTTCCGACGGAACCCTCACGCCCGAAAACCTGGCCGCGCGGGCCAAAGCCAACGGGGTCGAGCTGTGGGCGCTGACGGACCATGACGAGATCGGTGGCCAGCACCGTGCGGCAGCTGCCGCCCGCGCCCAAGGCATGGCCTATCTGACGGGCACGGAGATTTCGGTCACCTTTGCCGACACCACCGTCCACATCGTGGGCCTGGGCTTTGACCCTGACGACACCCAGCTGGCCCAAGGCCTGGCCGCCACACGCGGCGGGCGCGGCGAACGGGCGCAAGAGATGGCAGCCCAGCTGGCCCAGGTGGGCATCAAGGGCGCCTACGAAGGGGCGCTGCAGTTTGTGGGCAACCCGGCACTCATCTCGCGCACACATTTCGCGCGTTTTCTGGTCGAAACCGGCGTATGCAAAGACACTTCCGAGGTGTTTCGCAAGTTCCTGACCGAAGGCAAACCCGGCTATGTGCCCCACCGCTGGGCCAGCCTGGGCGACGCCGTGCGCTGGATCACGCAGGCCGGGGGCATGGCGGTGATCGCCCACCCGGCCCGCTACAAGTTCAGCGCCAATGAAGAATTCGCGCTGTTCTCCGAATTCAAGCAGCATGGCGGGCGCGCGGTCGAGGTCGTCACGGGCAGCCACAGTGCGGCCGAATACGTGACCTATGCAGACATGGCGCAGGAGTTTGGCCTGGCCGCATCGCGTGGCAGCGACTTCCACAGCCCCGACGAATCGCACACCGACCTGGGTACGCTGCCGTTGCTGCCCGGCGCATTGACCCCCGTGTGGGAGCTGCTGTCCGACCGGATTTTGCGATGACGGCACGCGCCGCATCGGGCGCACCGGCGTCCAGCAACCGCCCCGTGAAGGGTGGTGCCCAGGTGCGCTGCTCCCTGCATCATTGAGAACCAGCCCCTATGGCCCAGTATTTCGAAGCCCATCCAGACAACCCGCAACCCCGGCTGCTCAAGCAGGCCGCGCTGTTGCTACAAAAGGGCGGCATCGTGGCCGTCCCTACGGACTCCAGCTACGCGCTGGTCTGCCACCTGGACGACAAGGACGCGGTGGACCGCCTGCGCCGCATCCGCCAGGTGGACGAAAAGCATCACCTCACGCTGCTGTGCCGCGACCTGTCGGAACTGGCCAACTATGCGCGGGTGGACAACCGCCAGTACCGCCTGCTCAAGCTGGGCACCCCGGGGCCGTACACCTTCATCCTCGAAGCCACCAAGGAAGTGCCCCGCCGCGTGAGCCACCCTTCGCGCAAGACCATTGGCCTGCGGGTGCCCGACCGCAAGGGCCTGCAGCTACTGCTGGAGCTGCACGGCGCCCCGCTGCTGGCCACCACGCTGATCCCTGCGGGCGAAACCGAGCCCCTGAACGACCCGCAGGAAATCCGCGAGCGCTATGAAAAGCTGGTGGACGCCATCGTGGATGCCGGGGCCTGCCCGCTGGAGCCCACCACGGTGGTGGACCTCACCCCCATGGGCACTGGCGGCGATCCGGTGGTGGTGCGCGAAGGCCGGGGCAGCGTGCAGGCATTGGGGTTGTAAAAGCCCGCTGAAAAGCGGCGCAGCGCTCAACGCAGTCGCTGCCAAGGGCCCGCGCCACCATGGAGCTGGCTCTGCCAGACCGTCCGTGGTGTCCCCTGAACGCGAAGCCGCGCAGCGGCCCCGGGAGCTACAGCTTGAACGCTCCGACCGCCTGCTCCAGATCGCATGCCTGCGCCGACAGTGCTGACGCCGTGGTCACCGCCTGTTGCACCAGCGAAGCCGTCTCCTGCGTGCCGCCATCCATGTGTGACACCGCCACGTTGACATGGCTGATGGCCTCGCTCTGCTCGCGCAGGGCTGTGGAGATTTCACCCAGCAGCGCGCTGACTTGGCCCACGGCGCCCACGATTTCCTCCATGGTCTTGCCCGCCTTGCCCACCTGACCAGCGCCGCTTTCGACCTGTTCGACTGACGCGCTGATCAGCGCCTTGATCTCGCGGGCCGCCACCGCGCTGCGCTGGGCCAGGTTGCGCACCTCGCTGGCCACCACCGCAAAGCCACGGCCCTGCTCGCCAGCACGGGCGGCTTCCACGGCGGCGTTGAGTGCCAGGATGTTGGTCTGGAAGGCGATGCCCTCGATGACCTGGATGATGTCCACGATCTTGCGCGAGCTGCCGCTGATGGCCTGCATGGTCTGCACCACTTCGCCCACCACCGAGCCGCCCTGCTCGGCAATCGCCGACGCCTGCACGGCCAAGTCGCTGGCCGAATGGGCACGCTCGGCGTTCTGGCGCACGGTGGCCGTGAGCTGCTCCATGCTGGCCGCCGTCTCGGTCAGGGATGACACCTGGTCTTCCGCGCGGCGCGACAGGTCGGTATTGCCGTGACCAATGTCTGCCGCAGAGGCAGTGATCGAATCGGTGCTTTGCTTGATGCGGGACACCAGGTCGGTCAGCGTGTCCTCCATGGTGCCCAGCGCGCCCAGCAGGCGGCCAAAGTCCCCTTCCAGGTCGGAGTTGAACTCCTGGCTCAGGTCGCCCGAGGCCACGGTTTCCGCAATCAGGATGGCCTGGTTGAGCGGCGCCACGATGCTGGCGCGCAGGCTGAGCATGGCCACCAGGGCCAGCGCAAACACCACCACACTGCAACCAATGACCCAGGTGCGCGCACTTTGCAGCTGCGCCAGCGCCGCCTGGGCCGGTGGCGTGGCGCCCTGCAGCGCCTGCTCGGCACCACCGATGCCAGACAGCGCCATCACCATCAACAGCAGCACGACCAGTGCGAGGCCGCCAAACGCCAGCAACAGGCGCGTTCCGATCTTCAAGTTGTTCCACATGGCTTCAGTGTCTCCAGGCCTGTTGTATGTCGTTGTGGGAGGTGCCTCCACACAGGACCACGCGCCGTGTGTCGCGGTCCGCGGGCAAGAGGCAGATGCTAGCAACGAACACCCCCTGCAAAACCCCCATCGGCATACGTACAACCCACAACAGCGCCCGGCACCATCGCATGTGCACACGCGCAGCGTCACCCTTGCAACGCCGGGGACAGCGGAGCGTCTGAGACAATCCCGGCGTGGACACCTCCAATCTCATCCAAACCGTTCTGATCTACGCCCTGCCGGTGCTGTTTGCCATCACCGTGCATGAGGCGGCCCATGGCTACGCGGCACGCCACTTTGGCGACAACACCGCGTACATGATGGGGCGCATCACGCTCAACCCCTTCAAGCACATCGACCCGGTCGGCACCATCCTGATGCCGCTGCTGCTGTACTTTGCGACCTCGGGCGCCTTTTTGTTCGGCTATGCCAAGCCGGTGCCGGTGAACTTCGGCAACCTGCGCAACCCCAAGAAGCACATGGTGTGGGTGGCCTTGGCCGGGCCCGCATCCAACTTCATCCAGGCCATCGCCTGGGCCGTGCTGCTGGTGGTGCTGGTGGGCACGGGGATTGAGGAGCGCTTCTTCCTGGAAATGGCGCGCGCCGGGGTCATGGTCAACCTGGTGATGTGGGCGTTCAACCTGTTTCCGCTGCCGCCGCTCGATGGCGGGCGCATCCTGGTGGGCCTATTGCCCTGGCGGCAGGCGCACATGGTGTCGCGCATCGAGCCCTGGGGCTTTTTCATCGTGATGGGCCTGGTGATTGCCGGGGTGGTGGGCACGCTGTGGCTGCGCCCCCTGATGGCCGCGGGCTACACCGCCATCAACCTGTTGCTCACCCCGCTGACGGCCTTGCTGCGCTGAGCGCAGCAGCAGCCCGCCACTTCCTGTTCATTTGATTTGCTGAGTTCTTGTTTCCCATGAGCACCACCCGTTTTCTGACCGGCATCACCACCACCGGCACCCCCCACCTGGGCAACTTCGTCGGCTCCATCCGCCCCTCGGTGGCGGCCAGCCTCACGCCCGGCGTGCAAAGCTTTTACTTTCTGGCCGACTACCACGCACTCATCAAGTGCGAAGACCCGGTGCGCATCCAGCGCTCCACGCTGGAGATCGCGGCCAGCTGGCTGGCCGCAGGGCTCAACCCCGAGAAGGTCACTTTCTACCGCCAGTCCGACATCCCCGAGATTCCCGAACTGACCTGGCTGCTGACCTGCGTGACCGGCAAAGGTTTGCTGAACCGCGCGCACGCCTACAAGGCCAGCGTGGACAAGAACACCGCCGCCGGGCGCGAGCAGGACGACGGCGTGACCGCAGGCCTGTTCATGTACCCCGTGCTGATGGGCGCGGACATTTTGATGTTCAAGGCCCACAAGGTGCCGGTGGGCCGCGACCAGATCCAGCACATCGAGATGGCCCGCGATATGGCAGCCAGCTTCAACCACCTGTACGGCGAGCACTTCGTGCTGCCCGAGGCGGCCATCGACGACCATGTGGCCACACTGCCCGGGCTGGACGGCCGCAAGATGAGCAAGAGCTACGACAACACCATTCCGCTGTTCAGCTCGCGTGCCCAGCTGCAAAAGCTCATCGGCGGCATCCTGACCGACTCGCGCTCGCCCGGCGAAGCCAAAGAGGTCGAAGGCTCGGCCCTGTTCCAGATCTACCAGGCCTTCGCCACGCCCGAAGAGACCGAGGCCCTGCGCAAGGCCTATGCCGATGGCATCGCCTGGGGCGACGCCAAGCACCTGCTGCTGGAGCGCGTGGACCAAGTGATCGCCCCCATGCGCGCACAGTACGAGGAGCTCATCCACAACCCCGCCCGCATCGAGCAAACCCTGCTGGCCGGGGCCGAGCGCGCCCGCGCGCTGGCCACGCCCTTCATCCGCGAACTGCGCAGCGCCGTGGGCCTGCGCAGCTTGGTGCAGGCCAGCACGGCCGCCAAACCGGCCAAGGCTGCCAAGACCGCCCTGCCCGCTTTCAAGCAGTACCGCGAGGCCGACGGCAAGTTCTACTTCAAGCTCGTGGCCGCCGACGGCCGCCTGCTGCTGCAGAGCACGGGCTTCGACGCACCCAAGGAGGCCGGCCAGGCCATTGCCCAGTTGCAAAAGGACAGCGCAGCGCTGCAGACACTGGCCCCGCGCCTGGCACCGGTGGACGGCGTGGACGCCGCCGAAGTGACGGCCGCCCTGCAGGCGCTGGCCGAAGCCGCCGCAGCTGCATAAGCTGCGCGACCGGTCCGTCGCGGCACCGGACAAGAGGTCGCTCATTTTTCAATAGCAATCAAGGCATATACAGATTGCGCCTCTGGCCTGAATGACTACAAATCGAGTGCGATACAGCCGCCCGTGCACCCACCCACGCCCCCTCCTGAGGGGCACCGGCCGCCCAGCAGGGCGCACATGTGCGTAAACTGGGTTCCCTGATCTGCTCGGGAGACTCCCATGAGACTGCTGTGTGCCTCGATGTCAGTGCTGGCCTTGCTGGCCGGTTGCAATGCCACCAACCCCTACGGCCCCTCGGGCCCCATGGCCTCGGGTCGCGACCGCACCTTCAGCGTGCCAGTCTATGGGCCCGACACCTCTCAAGCGTATGCGGCGGCCAGCCGCGAATGCCAGCGCATGGCCCTGCACGCCAAACTGCTGCGCAACGACGGCTCGCGCCTGGTGTTTGAATGCGTGAGCGAGTTGCAGGACAAGCCTTGAGGCCAGCCGCCCCACCAGCATGCCGCCGCTGGGCGAGCGCTGCGGTCTTGCTGGCGCTTTCTGCGCTGATCGTAGGCTGCCAGCACACGCCGTCTACCCCTGCAGGCACGGCCACGTCGCCCTGGGTCAACAGCCTGGGTATGGCCTTTGTCCGTGTGCCTGCGGGCACTTTCTGGATGGGGGGCGTGCCGCCCGTCGAGGCGCTGGAAAAGACCTTTCCGTTGCTGGAGCGCAAGCGCCTGACCGATCTGGCGGATGAATCGCCAGCGCATGAGGTGCACATCACGCGCGACTTTTACCTCGGCCAGCATGAGGTCACCGTGGGGCAGTTCCAGCGCTTTCTGGAGGCGTCCGGCTACCGGCCAGAGTCCGAGGCCGACGGCACTGGAGGTTATGGCTACAACCCCGCCTACGACCCGGCCACCACACGGCGCGGCGATGCGTTTGAGGGGCGTGACCCGCGCTACTCATGGCGTAACCCCGGCTTTGCGCAGGGCCCGGACCACCCCGTGGTGAACGTGACCTGGAACGACGCGCAGGCCATGGCCCAGTGGCTCAGCCGCACCGAGGGCCACCGCTACCGCCTACCCACCGAGGCGGAGTGGGAATACGCCTGCCGTGCGGGCAGCCGCAGCCTGTACCCCCATGGCGACAACCCGCAAGAGCTGGTGTCTGCCGGCAACACCTTCGATCAGGCTGCGGCCCCGCAGTGGCCACGCTGGCGCCAGCAAGCGCTGGCAGGCAACGACGGATACGCCTTCACAGCGCCGATAGGCCGCTTTGCACCCAATGCGTTCGGGCTGTACGACATGCTGGGCAACGCCTGGGAGTGGACGGGTGACTGGCATGGCGACACCTACTACGCCGAGTCCCCACGCAATGACCCTATCGGTCCTGCAGAGGGCAGCGTGCGCGTGCGCCGGGGTGGCTCGTGGCACACCTGGGCGCTCTATGCACGCTGCGGTTACCGCAACTGGAACAGCCCGGAGACCCGCTACACACTGGTCGGCATGCGGTTGGTGCGCGAGATCGAAGCCGCACCCTGACGGGTGTCACCATTGATTCGGGGTGGCAGGTTGTCCTTTGGACAGGGAGAACCATTCGCACCACCGCCCTGAACGACGATGCGCCGGAGCCCGCCCCTCGGATGACCGCCCCCAACTGCTAACAGGGCGAGGCGGAGGGCACACGCAGAAAGTCAAGCACCGCGCGCCGATCGCCCTGGAACACGATGCGGTCCGCCCGGCTTTGCCGCTGGTAGGCATACATCGGGTCGTAGTAGTCGCGCATCAGTGCCGCGATCCAGTCCCGGTGCAGCGACAGGTCTCCATGACTGCGTTGCCGCGCCAGCGCTTCCTGCATCGACGCGCGCAACGCCTGGTAGCGGTCACCCCCCAGGCGCTTGGCGAGCTTGCCCAGGCTGTCGAGCAGCCGGGCGGCAAACAGGTCAGCTCCCGTCGCCTCGCCGTGGACGGCCACAAAATCCGCACATTGCTGCTGCACGTAGTCCCGCAAAATGCGCTCCAGTCGAGCATCGAAAGGATCTTCGAGGCAGACGATAGGCACCTGCTCCAGCCGCTGGCGCAGTTCCAGCGGCACCGAGCAACTGCCCACGTGGCGCCCTTCATCTTCCAGCACGAAGGTCTCGTGGCCTCCTGCGCGCTTCTTGAGCACGTCGATGGCCAACCGGTTCTCAAAGTCGATCTGCGTGGGCTGGCCGCTGACGCGCTGGCCAAAACTGGAGCCGCGGTGGTTGGCGTGGCCTTCCAGGTCCAATCCATTGGCCAATTGCTCAATCACTTCAGTCTTGCCGGTGCCGGTCAGGCCACTGAGCACCACAAACCCGCACTGCGCCGCTGCAGCCTGCGTGGTGCCGATGAGGAACCCGCGCATGGCCTTGTAGCCCCCGACCACCCGGGGGTAGTCGATGCTCGCTTCGTTCAGCAGCCATTGCTGCACGATCTGCGAGCGCAACCCGCCACGAAAGCAGTACAGCACGCCCTGCGGATGCGCCCGCGCAAACTGCGCCCATGCCTCGATGCGCTGGCGCTTGATGGTGCCCGACACCAACTGGTGCCCCAGCGCAATCGCGGCCTCCTGACCCTTGTGCTTGTAGCAGGTGCCCACTTGCTGGCGCTCGCCATCGTCCATCAGGGGAAGGTTGACCACGCCCGGAAACGCGCCCTGCCCAAACTCCACCGGCGCGCGCACGTCCATCATGGGCACATCGTTCAGAAAGATGTGCCGGTAGTCCGTGAGGTTGGTGGGCATCAACGCAGCTCGACGGCAAAGGCCTGTCGCGGGGTGAGCTGACCGATGGGCTTCAGCGCCAGGCCCAGTTCTGCGGCCACCTGCAGAAACTCGGCCTCGCCCTCGAGGCTCACGGCCACCAGCAGCCCCCCGCTGGTCTGGGGGTCGCACAGCAGGTGCTTTTGCACGTCCGCCAGGGGCGCAATCTTCGCGCCGTAGCTGTCAAAGTTGCGCAGCGTGCCGCCGGGCACACAGCCCTGGTCCATGTAGTATTCCACCCCCTCCAGTCGCGGCACCGCCGCGTAGTCAATCACGGCGCTCAAACCGCTGCCCTCGGCCATCTCGACCAGGTGCCCCAACAGGCCGAAGCCAGTCACATCCGTCATGGCCTTCACGCCCGCCAGTCGGCCGAATCGGCTCCCTGGCCGGTTGAGCGTGCACATCAGGTCGCGCGCCACGCCCACATCCTCGGGCCGCAGCTTGGCCTTTTTTTCGGCAGTGGTCAGGATGCCGATCCCGAGAGGCTTGGTCAGGTACAGTCGGCAACCCGCGGTGGCCGTGTCGTTGCGCTTGAGGTGGCGCTTTTCGACGATGCCCGTCACCGCCAGGCCGAAGATGGGCTCCGGCGCATCGATGGAGTGCCCGCCTGCCAGGGGAATGCCTGCCGCATCGCACACCGCACGCCCACCGCGCACCACCTCACGCGCCACCTCGGGCGGCAGCACATTCACAGGCCACCCCAGGATGGCAATGGCCATCAGCGGATCGGCACCCATGGCGTAGATGTCGCTGATCGCGTTGGTGGCAGCAATGCGCCCGAAATCGTACGGGTCATCCACGATGGGCATGAAGAAATCGGTGGTGGACACCACGCCGCGCTCCGCATCCAAGGCATACACCGCCGCATCGTCCCGCGAGGTGTTGCCCACCCAGAGCCGCGGGTCCAGGTGCTGCGCCCCACTGCCCGCCAGGATCACGTCCAGCACCTTGGGGCTGATCTTGCAGCCGCAGCCTGCGCCGTGGCTGTACTGGGTCAGGCGAATGGGGGATGTTGTCAAGGTCTCTGGGAGCATGCGAGGTTCTTTCGTGGCATCGGGCGCGGGTCGCGCAACCCGTATTCTGGCGCTGCAGGGAAACGCGGCCATGCATCGCAATCAATAACCTGCCAATCCCGCGTCTGCACGGTGATGCCCACACAGCGGCAAATCTGCGAGCCTCTTTACCCGCAGCACCCGAAGTGGGCTATCCAGGCGCCTGAAGTGTCCCAACGGCCCCAAAGAAAAAGGCCCTGTGCTATTGATTAAATAGCTACAGGGCCTTGATACTGGCGGAGAGGGTGGGATTCGAACCCACGGTAGTGTTGCCACTACGCCTGATTTCGAGTCAGACCTTTGAATCATTTCGCAATGTTGATTGGCGCTGATAGAATCATTACAAATCAACATCTTACGAAATCGTCACTGGAAAAAATCACAGTGACTGTGTTGATTGAAATTCCCCAACATTGGGATTTTTTGGCTACATGGTGGCTACATGAGTGATCCGTGTAGCCAGAAATGCCGGAGACATCAGCATGGCCCGCCCTAAAAAAGCCGACGCGCCCGACCTGTCCGAACGGGTGAACTTGACCGCCGGGGCAATCGAGCGCCTGACCTGCCCTAACGGCAAGCAACAGGCCTTCATGCGCGACACCGAAGCGCCGGGCCTGCGCGTGCGTGTGACTGCGGCAGGTGCCAAGTCGTTTGTCTATGAGGCGAAGCTGAACCGCCAAACAATTCGCCGCACCCTTGGGGATGTAAAGCTGTGGAGCATTGAAGAGGCACGCATCGAAGCCCGCCGCCTTGCCGTGGTGCTGGATAACGGACAAGACCCCAGAGAGATAGAGCGCAAGCAACGCGCCGATAAGGACGCAGCCAAGGCCGCCGCCGCTGCCAAGGCTGTGACCGTTGGCGAGGTATGGGCCGTTTACTTGGACGCCCGCCGCCTGCGCTGGGGAGAGCGCCACTACAGCGAGCACCTTTTGCTGGTGAAGCCCGGCGGAGTTGCATCTAAGCGGGCTGCTGGTGGCGTGACTGCACCCGGCATCCTGCATCCGCTGGTGGGGCT
Organism: Acidovorax sp. Root70; assembly: GCF_001428225.1. NCBI lineage: Bacteria > Pseudomonadati > Pseudomonadota > Betaproteobacteria > Burkholderiales > Comamonadaceae > Acidovorax > Acidovorax sp. Root70. The sequence continues at coordinate 366,436 of NZ_LMHQ01000012.1, read as the reverse complement.
TGCGCTCCGTGACTTGACCGCGCCTGTTATTGAGGCATGGGCCGCGCGCGAGACACAAACCCGCCCGGCGGCTGCCCGCCTTGCGTGGCGATGTCTGAAAGCATTTCTAAGCTGGTGCGCGGAACAGCCGGAATATGCGCCAGTGCTGCCCAGCGCAAACCCTGCCAAAACAAAGAAGGCCCGCGAGTCACTGGGTAAGGCAGGAGTGAAGCAAGACGCATTGCTTAAAGAGCAATTGCCCGCATGGTTTGCCGCCGTTCGACAGCAACAAAACCCAGTAGTGGCCGCATATTTGCAAACGCTGCTTTTGACGGGTGCCCGCGCTGGTGAAGTGCTGGGCCTGCGCTGGGAGGATGTGAACACCAAATGGCGCGGCTTGACTATCCGCGATAAGGACGCCAGCAAAGGAGGTGTGGACGGCGTGCGCGTCATTCCCTTGACGCCTTACGTTTGGCATCTGCTGCAAGCCCTGCCGCGCCGCAATGAATGGGTTTTCTCAAGCGCCAGCGCCAAAGGTGGCCGCATTGTCATCGCCCGAAATAACCACCATGACGCCTGCGCTGTAGCCGGTATTGAAGGGCTGACCATCCACGGCTTGCGCCGGTCGTTCAAGAGCCTGACCGAGTGGCTAGAAATCCCCGCTGGTGTCGTGGCTCAAATCATGGGCCACAAGCCCAGCGCGACCGCTGAAAAGCACTACACGGTGCGTCCGCTGGACCTTCTGCGCGTACACCATGAGCGCATCGAGTCGTGGATTCTGGAACAGGCGGGCATCCATTTCGATGTCCAAGCCCAACCCGGTGGGCTGCGTGTAGTCGCCGCCGCGTAGATCAATTTGCCCCAGCTAGGCCCGCGAACCGAAAAGCGGGTTTCCCTGCCCGCCTGCTGGGGCTCCTATTCAGGGTTGCACTGAGGGCGTGCCATGAAGTACGAGGGTGAACTTAAGAAAGCAGTCGTTAGACGACGGCTGGGTTTGCTATCAGACACCAATGCCGAGGCAGAGCGGATCACCGTTGAGGTGTTCTCGAAGCTGCCAGCGCTCTTTGACGCGCATGGAGTCCAACCCGGAGACTGGATGGCTCTCGCTATCGAACTTGCAAAAACGCATGTGCCGGGCTTTCAAGTGAATGACCCACCCGGCGCACCTACCAAATGGTGCATTACCGAAAAAGCCGAGTTTCGGATTGATGTGGATTCAGTTATCGCCGACATGCATTTGTCCATCCCAGAGGCCATCAAATTGGTGATACGTCAACCACGATGGATCGAAAAGGCAAAGCCTATGACGCTGGGGGCGCTAGAAAAACAGTACAAAACTACTGACATGCGCTGGGTCAGGGTCGTGCATGACGCAAGAGCTTGGGAAAAAATGGGTACGGATAAATAGTTCCCCAGTTTCGCACTTCCAACGGTGCGACCATCAATCTACAGTTGCAGCAACAGGTCAACGCAGCTATGCGCCGCCTGTGCCCCTGCCAAGTCGGCCGGGGCAACCCTAACGCCGAGACGGCGCAGGAGATTAGCAATGCAATCTACGACCACGCGACAGCCGCAAGCGCTGACCGCATCCCAGCACACCAGCCTGATCCAACAGGCTGCATCTGAGCACCAGAAGTTCCCAGCGCTGGATCAAGTCAACCGCCCCACGGTTCCGACTGAGCAAGCGGCCTACTACCTGTTACGCCGCCCGCAGACACTGCGCGGCTGGGCCTGCGCTGAGACCTTCCCAGAAGGCCTGCGGCCTGTTCGTATCAATGGCCGTCTGGGCTGGCCTGTAGCGGGCATCCGCGCCGTGTTGGGGGTGCTGTAAATGAGCGCCGCGATCAACCGAATAATGCTCGCGCTGTGGTGCGCTACCCCTTCTCGCTGGTTTCGGAAAGGGGGCCGCAAATGACAAAGCCTGCCGCTCCATCAAAGATTCAATTGGGCTTTTTCCCCGAGGCTGCCACCCACGATTCCAGCGAGCACCCCGCGAAGTTTCAAGGCACAGACAACCCGCGCGAGCTGCGCGCGCTGGACTTCCTGCTGCGCCGTCCGTCTGTACCCCGTGAGGCTTTTGATCGGGAAGTGGGTTGCGCGAACGGCCCCGACCTGATTCGGCGACTGCGTGAACATGGACTCGGAAAAGCGCACCTACCTTGCACCCGCATAGAGGTTATCGACCGAGACGGCTGCATTGCTCGCCCAGGCATTTACTGGTTGACGCCGCAAGGACGCCGCGCTGTTCTCCAATGGCTCGCCAAACGCGGGCAAGGCGGCGCGCATGGCTGAGAGCATCGCCCACTTTGCCGTAAAAAGCATTGGCCTATCGCGCGTGAATGGCCGCAAGCCCTGCACCTTGCTGGAGGCCGCCCGGCACAACCTGCGCGAAATACAGGCGGAGCAAGGTGCTAGAGGCCACATAGACCCGACCCGCACACACGGCAACACCGTTTTGCATGGGCCTGCTACGGCTGCCGAGGTGTGTGCCCATGCCGAGGCTTTGCAGGCCGGTGCGGGCATCGTTCGCGGGAGTCTGCGACGTGATCATTGTCAAGCCATCGAGGCGGTATTCAGCCTGCCTCAACAGGCCGCAGTACCTGACCCTGCCGACTACTTCGCAAAGTGCCTTGCGTGGCTGGCAGGTGCGCTGGCGCTGCCGGTGCTGAGTGCAGTAGTCCACCGCGATGAGGCCGCGACACACCTGCATGTGTTGCTGCTGCCGGTGAAGGATGGCGCGCACGTCGGCAGCGCACCTATCGACCGCGCAGCCTTGAAGCGGCTGCGGGAAAGGTTCTTTGCGAAGGTGGCCGGGCCTGCTGGCCTGAAACACGCGGGCGCGAAGGTGCGCGGCATGGCGAAGCAATGGGCCATTGCAGCGGTTTTTCGACGCTGTGAGGTGCTGGGGCTTCCCGCCGCGAATGGGCCGCTGTGGCCCTATCTGGTGGCCTGCATCGAGCGTGACCCGACCGCCGCAATGTTGGCATTGGGAATCGACGCAAACACCATCCGTCCATCGGACAAGACACCGCACAGTGAGCCCGCACCAAGCCCCATAGGGATTGAATCAAACCCCATAGGGTTTCAAAAGGAGGGGGAGAAACATCGAACCCTATCCTGTGTAGGGTTCGCCCATTCCCCACCCTCAAAACAGCCCCTGCCTGCCATCACTTCGTCGGCGAAGTTGTGGGACATCGTGGGCCGCCGTTCACAGTGGACGGCACCACATCAAGACCGCCTGCGTGTAGCCCGCGCAGCGCAGCAACAGGCCATTGCACGGCACTCGCACAAGCGGCCACAGCAAAGACCAGCACCCGCTCTGCGCATTGGTGACGACGGACTGACCCGAGAGCGCGACGAGTACAGCCACGACCTGAGCGCGTGGGACTGACCCCCATGCAGTCGACCCCAACCAAACAAGCCACGACCATGCAAACCAAATTGACCCACCACCACCTGACCGCCGAAGCTGTGAATGACAAGCACGGGCGGGCCATCCTGCTGACCCAACAGGACGGCATAGACGAGCCGCATTGCGTGCTGGTGCATCCGTTCCAGCTTCGCGCAGTCTGCGAGCAGTTCGGGATCATCGCCAGCGACCTTCAAGCGGCAAAGAGCATCGCTACCCTACAAAGGAGGATTCAGGGGCTGCATGAGCGGATAGAGGCCCTTGCCGATTGGATGACGCAGCACAGCGACCAGCGACACGCAGACCTGACCTACGAAATCACGCAGCTACAGGCCCTGCAAGACATCGCGCGCGAGTGGTGCGCAGACATCGTGGACAACGTGCGGACAGAAAGCGGACAAGGTGCGGACACATCGGGGCTTGAACCTGGCACGACCGCTGCGCAAGGTTCGTTGCTCTGAAAAACAATGAAAGCAATCAGAGCAAATCAAGCGCCCGTACGGGCTGGCCGGGTGCGGGTGGACTACATGCCGGGCGCGGCAGCATCGAGGGATTCAGTACCTACAAAATCTCAGGCGTCCACGCCAAGCGTAGAGGGCTCGAAAAACACGCTGCAAATAAAGGGCCGCCCGGGTGTGTCCGAGGCGCGGCAACTTGCGGACTTGGCAACCGATGGCATTGCGACCAATGCAATCACAGCAACAACCTATCTAGGGGCGACGCAGCCGAACGTCTCCCTTACTGAGATGGTGGCGAGCCTGCAGGACCATGGCAGACGGATCAACGGCAACGACCTCTCAGCGGCAGAGCAGATGCTTACCGCTCAAGCTATCGCCCTCAATGCCATCTTTGCGGAGATGGCTAGGCGTGCAGCTCTCAACATGGGGCAGCACCTCGACGCCACGGAAAAGTACATGCGACTGGCACTCAAAGCGCAGGGGCAGAGCAGGGCGACGATTGAAACGCTTGCCGCCATCAAAAACCCGCCTGTGGTCTATGCCAAGCAGGCCAATATCACCAGCGGGCCCCAGCAGGTGAACAACGGCGCGCCGACCTTACCCGTGCAAGCGTGCGGCGAGCCTCTAGGCATGCCCGCACACGAACAATCCGGAAAGACGGCAAACGAACTATTGAGGGTTTCAGATGACACACGGATGGACGCAGGAGCGCCGGGAGCGGCAGGCTTTACTAATCCGGGGCTGGCAACCGTGGGCCTACTCCACGGGGCCGAGGTCCGAGGCAGGACGCGTCAGAGCCTCACAAAATAGCTTCAAGCACGGGGCACGGTCCGCAGCGGTCCTAAGCCTTCGGCGCGAACTCAGCGCCCTTACCGAGCAGTTCTGCAGCGCGTGAGGTGGCCGCAGTTTTTATTTGGCCTTGTACTTTTCCAGCACCGAGTTTGACCATTCCGTCAGACACTGGCCGAGCTGGGCTGACTGCGCATCCGACAAATTGACCACGCCAAATAGCACTTGGTCAAATTTCCGCCCCGCGACCCGCACACCTATCTGAATCGGTTGCTTGTCGCTGATGCTCTGCAGGAGCGCTGACAGCGGCTTGAGCCCTGTTGCGTAGAGGATGTATCGCGGGTCTTCGCCTTTGTTAATCACGGTGCCCTCGCGGACCGTTGTCCGTGGCGCTCCTTGACCCTTGAACCACACGTTCGCTATTTGCAAGTGACGAACATGCTTCTGTGAGTTGGCAGTGCCCACCAACTTGGCGTCAATCTCAGAAGCTCCGCCCTTCACGAGGCCGCCTAGTGGGTCGTAGACGGCGAACGAGCCATTGAACATCAGGGCCTTGCCCGAATTGGTCAACTCAAGCCCTGAGACCACAACCCCACACGATGCGACCTTGTCGCCGTCAAAGGACTGTTGCACCTGGCCTTGGAACAGTGCCTCGGTAAGCGTGTCTGCGTGGCTGGCGAACGCAAGGCAGGCTGCTGCTGTCACTGCTGCGCGTTGAATGGCTCTCTGCATCTGTAGTCCGCCCCTGTGATGTTGGCTCGCAGTATGCGTTGCAGAGCATGGGGGCGCAAACCCGAAACGACGCACCGCTGGCTACATGGTGGCTACACGACCACACCAAAAGAAAAACCCCACTACCAAATTGATAGCGGGGTTTCCTTTGTACTGGCGGAGAGGGTGGGATTCGAACCCACGGTAGTGTTGCCACTACGCCTGATTTCGAGTCAGGTACATTCGACCACTCTGCCACCTCTCCTGTGTGTCGAAGCCTTCGATTATAGCCAGATTTTCAAGACTTGAGCACAGCTACGCCGCCCAGCCAGGGTCGTAGCACCTCGGGCACCGTCACGCTGCCGTCGGCCTGCTGGTAGTTGTAGTTCCGGCACGGCGAGGCCCGAGCCTCTGAACTCCGAGGCGATGGGTAGCCTGATGGGTAAGCGGTTGACTCGACAGCTATCCGCCCATGCGCCGCCGCATCCTGGCAATCCCAAACATGGCAACAAGCGAGGACAAACCGATCAGGCCCCACTCAGACAAAGTGGGGATGCTCGAGGGAGAGGGCACTGTGGGCGGTGAGCCAATGACTACCGTGAAACTGTCCGCACTGGGCCCGGCACCCCATGTCCAGACATACGTTCCGTTGGTCAAGCTCATGCCAGCAAGGGTCTGGGCATTCCAGGTAGCCGATGACGTGATGGCGCTGCCCGAAACATAGCCGGGAGGAACAAAAAGACGGTTACTGCTCCCGATGATGCCGGTCAGGCCGCCAGTCGTCACATCAGCATTGAAGGTCGTCGCCGATGCGCCAAAGGAGGTGGGCCCGGCCACCCCGTTGAACATATCCATCGCCGTAAACACGCTCGGGGTGCCGCCTATGTACAGCAGTGCCGATGCACTGCGAACCAGCGGGAGCGTACTTGCCGGGCCGGCAGAAACGAGGCCGGTGGTGTTGATAGAGCCGCTGCCACTAGCCACTACGTTCGCGCCGCTCTGATAGACGTACACGGTATAGGCGGCAAATGACTGCGTGCTCAGACACAGCAAAGCACTGGCGGCAATCTGTTTGAATTTCATCGGATTGTCCCCTCTCGCGGAACATTGTGCATGATGCAGGACGCATTGCCCGCCCCCCCGACCAAGACGGTGCCCCCTCTTGGAAGGCGATCAATTCGGCACTATCTACAGCAAATGTCGGGATGCTTGGCGGTAGTGATGGTGCTCCTGCAGGCGACTCAACCATGAGTGTCGATGTGGTAGTCATCCTCGCCTCCACAGCTTGATAGTCCGCATCGCCCAGCAGTCCGTGCCGCACCTCTCTCCCTCGAACTACTCCTCGCCAAAACGCCCATGGCCAAGGGTCACACGCCTTCTTCACCCCATCCGACAGGCGGGTGTTTGGTGTCCATGCCAGATTGCCCGCAGCGGGCGGTGTTTGCGACTACGCCGCCGCCAGCACCGCCACACCACCCATGTAAGGCCGCAGCACCTCGGGCACCGTCACGCTGCCGTCGGCCTGCTGGTAGTTTTCCAGCACCGCCACCAGCGTGCGACCCACGGCCAGGCCTGAGCCGTTCAGGGTGTGCAGCAGCTCGTTCTTGCCCTGCGCGTTCTTGAAGCGGGCTTGCAGGCGGCGGGCCTGGAAGGCTTCGCAGTTGCTCACCGAGCTGATCTCGCGGTAGGTGTTCTGCGCGGGCAGCCACACTTCCAGGTCGTAGGTCTTGGCAGCGCCGAAGCCCATATCGCCAGTGCACAGGCTCATCACGCGGTAAGGCAGGCCCAGCTTCTGCAGCACGGCCTCGGCGTGGCGGGTCATTTCTTCCAGCGCGTCGTAGCTATTGTCGGGATGCACGATCTGCACCATCTCGACCTTGTCGAACTGGTGCTGGCGGATCAAGCCGCGAATGTCGCGCCCGCCGCTCCCAGCTTCTGAGCGGAAGCATGGTGTATGGGCCGTGAGCTTGATGGGCAGGTCGGCCTCTGGCGTGACCACGTCGCGCACAAAGTTGGTCAAGGGCACTTCGCTGGTGGGAATGAGGTACAGCGCGGTGTTGTCGGGCACGGGCTCGCCGTCCTGGCCGCCTTTCTTGGCAGCGAAGAGGTCGCCCTCGAACTTGGGCAGCTGGCCCGTGCCCTTGAGGGAGTCGGCGTTCACAGCGTAGGGCACGTAGCACTCAGTGTAGCCATGCTCTTGCGTCTGCACGTCCAGCATGAACTGGGCGAGTGCACGGTGCAGGCGGGCGATCGGGCCCTTCATCACCGTGAAGCGCGAGCCCGAGAGCTTGGCGCCCATGTCGAAGTCAAGGCCCAACGGGGTGCCCAGGTCCACATGGTCTTTCACCTCGAAGGTGAAACTGGGAGGGGCGCCCCAGCGGCGCACTTCCACATTGCCGGTTTCATCGCTGCCCACGGGCACGGATTCGTGCGGCAGGTTGGGCACGGCCACCAGCATGGCCAGCAGCTCGGACTGGATCTGTTCCAGGCGGGCGGCGGATTGTTCCAGCTCCACCTTGCCTGCGGCCACCTGGGCTTTGACGGCTTCGGCGCCGTCCTTGTCACCACGGCTCATCAGCATGCCGACCTGCTTGGACAGCTGGTTGCGCTGGGCCTGCAGCTCTTCGGTGCGGGTCTGCAGCGTCTTGCGCTCGGACTCCAGGGACTGGAAAGCGGAGACATCCAGGAAGGCCTGGGGCTTTTTGCGGGTTTCCAGCCGCGCGATGGCGGTGTCGAGGTCTTTGCGGAGGAGAAGAATGTCTAGCATGGCGTGGATTTTAAAGGGGTGGTCGGTGCCGGCTCAGGCCAGGCTTGCCGGGTCAAAGTTGGCGCCGCAGAGAATCAGGGCCACCGTTTCCTGCGGCTGGGGTTTGTAGGCGCCGGTCTGCAGCGCGGCCAGGCCCAGCGCGGCGGCGGGCTCTACGGCCAGCTTCAGCTCCTTCCACAGCCACAGCTGGGCGGCGCGGATAGCGTCGTCGGGCAACAGCAGCGCGTCGTGCACATGGCGCTGGCTGACTTCCCAGCCAATGGCACCGATGCGCTTGGCGCCCAGGGAGTCGGCGGCCACGCCACCCACTTCCACATCCACGGGCTGGCCTGCAGCGCGCGCCGCATGCAGGGTGGGCGCGCGTTCGGGCTCCAGCGCGACCACATGGGCCCGGCTCTCCACCCACGCAGCCACACCGCCAATAAGGCCGCCACCGCCCACGCTGACCAGTACCGTGTCGGGCAAGCGACCGCCTTGCTCTTCCATCTCCAGCGCCAGCGTGCCTGCACCGGCCACCACTTCGGGTTGGTCATAGGCATGGGCCTGCAGCGCACCCGTGGCCTTCTGGCGGGCCACGCAGGCTTCAAAGGCTTCGGCATACGCGGCGCCGGTGACGACCACTTCAGCGCCCAGCGCCCGCAAGCGGGCGCGCTTGGCCTCGGGCGAGACTTCGGGCACAAACACCTCGCAGCGCACGCCCAGCGCCTGGGCAGCCGCCGCCACGGCAATGCCGGCGTTGCCGCCTGAAGCGATGATCACGCCGCTGTCGGGCACGGGGTTGGCCAGCAGCCGGTAGAGCATGCCGCGCGCCTTGAAGCTGCCGCCCACCTGCAGATGCTCCAGCTTGAGCCAGACCTCAGCACAGTCCACTCCCAGGGACTTGCCAGACAGGCGCATCAGTGGCGTGGTGCGCAGAAAGTCGGGCTGGGTGGCCAGTTGGCTGCGGGCGGCGACGATGGCGGCGCGGTCGATCATGCGGGGCTCCGTGGGGCAGGTGATGTCAAAAGAAGGGGCAGTGTAGGGGCTGCTCGCAACATGCAGACACAACGCGGACTGCATGTGCGCCGCCCTCCTGCCGATAACATGGGCAGGGCAGCACCCCCCGCACATGCGCTGGCGGGCCTGCGCGCAGGAGAAAAAGCATGTTCTTTGTATTCGGCCCGTCGGGCCAGATGTACCGTGGCGGCCCTGAAAACCTGGCGCGCATTTCTGCCGTGCGCAGTGTGCAGCGCCCGCAGGCCCTGCGCACGCGGCCCATGGACGTGCAAGACAGCCAGACGGTGCCCGTCTTCACGGCCCCGCCCCGCCCCACGGTGGCCCACACCAACGCTGCCGCATCGCCCTCCGTCGTCAACCTGCGCCTGCAAGACGCCGTGACCGCCTACGCGCAAACCGAACAAGGCCCCCAGGCCACCACCCGCCAGCCGCTGACGAAGGTGAGCGACGTGATGACCACCGGCGGCCTGGGCGTGGCGCCAGACGCGCGCGTGAACGATGCCTGGCAGACCCTGGCCGAGCACAAGGTGGCCCAAGCCCCTGTGGTGGATGCGCTGGGCCGCGTGATCGGGCTGCTGCTCCGGGCCGACATGGCGCCGCTGGACTTGCTGCCCGAGCCTGGCGCCGTCAAGGAGGCCATCGCCCTGGCGCGCCGCCCGGTGTCCGAGGTGATGGTGAGCCCCGTGCCCACCGTGGCGGCCGACACCGAACTGCGCCGCGTGGCCGCCGTGCTGCTGGACACCGGTCTGCCCGGCCTGCCGGTGACCGATGAGGCCGGGGTGCTGTCGGGCTTTATCTCGCGTACCGACATCCTGCGGGCGGTGGCGGCCGACCCGCCACTGGATCTGTGGAGCGGGCCTGCGGTGTCGCTGTAGTGGCCCTACCATGCCGTCTGGCTCTTAAAAAGAAGCCAAATGTGCCGCTAGTGCAATCTTTTTATGCGCTTTCAGCTATCAATTCAGGAGCAATCCAGATGCCGTGCGGGTCAACCTCCGACAGGCCCTGTCTCCGGCCTTCGCTGCGAGATTTCCAGGCCTGTGGCCGCGTCGATCTTGAGCCCCTTGGGCAGCGGGAATTTCACGGTTTCTTCGATGCCAGCCATGGTGCGCACCGACACCGCGCCCAGCGCCTTGATGCGATCAATGACCTGCTGCACCAGGATTTCCGGGGCTGAAGCGCCCGCGGTCAGTCCCACGCGGGCCAGGCCGTCAAACCATTCGCCTTTGAGCTCTTCGGCACTGTCCACCATGTAGGCGGTGGTGCCCAGCTTGGCGGCCAGCTCGCGCAGGCGATTGCTGTTGGAGCTGGTGGGGCTGCCCACCACGATCACCACGTCCACCTGCGGGCTCAGCACCTTGACGGCGTCCTGCCGGTTCTGCGTGGCGTAGCAGATGTCCTGCTGCTTGGGCTCGCGCACGCTGGGGAAGCGCGCACGCACGGCGGCCGAGATCTCGGCAGCGTCGTCCACGCTCAGCGTGGTCTGCGTGACCACAGCCAGTTTCTCGGTCTGCGCAGGCTGCACGCGGGCCACGTCTTCCACGTCTTCCACCAGGTGGATGCCGTGGTCGAGCTGGCCCATGGTGCCCTCGACCTCGGGATGACCCTTGTGGCCGATCATGATGAATTCGTAGCCTTCTTTGGCGAGCTTGGCCACTTCGACGTGCACCTTGGTCACCAGCGGGCAGGTAGCGTCAAAAATGCTGAAGCCACGCGCCACGGCCTCTTGCTGCACCGCCTTGCTCACGCCGTGGGCACTGAAGACCAGCGTGGCGCCGGGTGGCACGTCCGACAGCTCTTCGATGAAGATCGCGCCCTTGGCCTTGAGGTCGTTCACCACATAGGTGTTGTGCACGATCTCGTGGCGCACATAGATGGGGGCGCCAAATTTCTGGATAGCGCGCTCCACGATCTCGATGGCGCGGTCCACACCGGCGCAAAAGCCGCGCGGCTCGGCCAGCAGGATTTCTTGCGGCGCCTGCATCACAGGATCCCGATCAGCTGCACTTCAAAGGTCACGGGCTGGCCCGCCAACGGGTGGTTGAAGTCGAACAGCACCGCGCCATCTTCACGCACCTGCATCACGGCCCCGGCGTAGCTGCCCTGGCCGTCGGGCGTGGGGAACTGCACCACATCGCCCACGTTGTACTTTTCGTCGGGGTCGCCCAGCTCGTTCATCAACTTGCGCGCCACCCACTGCTGCATGTCGGCATTGCGCTCGCCAAAAGCCTCGCCCGCAGGCAGCTCGAACGTGGTGCGCGTGCCTTCGGCCAGGCCCAACAGGCGCTGCTCCATGGCGGGCGACAACTCGCCCGTGCCCAGCGACAGGGTGGCGGGTTTGTCAGTAAAAGTGTTGATCACATCCCCCGCCGGGCCAGCCAGGCGGTAGTGCAGCGTGAGGAAGGAGCCCGGCTGAACGGTGGGAAGGGGGGTGGCGGTAGTGGTCATGAGAGTCCCGATAAACTGCCCCGATTGTAGAAAACCGGGGAAACCCCTATCGGCTGGGTCCATCGGTGCCCTGCCCCGTACGTAATTTCCTCGCGCCATGCCCCTCAAAGACCTGCCCGCCGATGCCCAGCCCCGCGAAAAACTGCTGGCGCGCGGCCCCGCCGCGCTGGCCGATGCCGAGCTGCTGGCCATCCTGCTGCGCACCGGCATCGTGGGCAAGGGCGTGCTGCAGATGGCGCAGGAGCTGCTGGACCCGCCCGGCATCGACCCCGACACGGGCGCCGTCACGGGCGGCTTTGGCGGCATTGCCGGACTGCTGCACACCAGCGCGGCCGACCTGGAGCGGATCAAAGGCCTGGGCCCCGCCAAACGCGCCGAGCTGGTGGCGGTGCTGGAGCTGGCCCGCCGCGCCCTGGCCCAGCAGCTGCGCGAGCGCGAGGTGTTCGACTCGCCCGACACCGTCAAGCACTACTTGCAGCTGCACCTGGCCGCCAAAGGGCACGAGGTGTTTGCCGTGCTGTTTCTGGATGCGCAGAATCGCCTGCTGGCGCTGGAGGAGCTGTTTCGCGGCACGCTCACGCAGACCAGCGTGTACCCGCGCGAGGTGGTGCTGCGCGCCCTGCACCACCAGGCCGCAGCCGTGGTGCTGGCCCACAACCACCCCAGCGGCAGCGTACAACCCAGCCGCGCCGACGAAGCGCTGACCCAGACCCTGAAGACCACGCTGGCCCTGGTGGATGTGCGCGTGCTCGACCATGTGATCGTGGCGCCGGGGCAGGCCCTGTCGATGGCGGAGAAGGGCCTGGTGTGACAGCACCTGCACCCGCACCGGCCCGCCCACCGACGGCACTACACACCGCGCTGGCACGGGCTGCACGTGGCAACGGGGCACCCGAGGAAGCCAGCGCCCCCGCCCCTGCGCCTACCGCGCCCCGGTCCATCCGGCGCGCAGGCCTGGCCGACAAAAAAGCAGCGGCCAAGGCGGCCATGCGCCCGCTGCGCCATGCCCCTGCCGCGCCCGCAGCCGCAGACAGCACCGCACCACCCCGCCGCCGCGCCCCGCCGGCCCCACGGCGCGCGGGCGAACGCATCACCCAGCTGCAGGACCTGGCCACCGTGGCCCGCCGCCTGCGCGAGGAGCAGGAGCGCCGCGAGGCTGAAGAAAAAGCCCGCCGCGAAGCGGCTGCCCGGGCCGAGGCCGAGCGCCACCTCTTCAGCCGCAGCGTGGGCCCCGTCACGCCGCTGCGCAATCCCAACGTGGCGCGGCTGCGCAAGCATCTGCCTCCACCGCTGCCGGTGCAGCACTGGCTGGACGAGGAGCGGGTGCTGATGGAATCGATCAGCGATGACTTCGACGTGAGCACCCTGCTGGACACCGACGACCAGCTCAGCTTTCGCCGCCCCGGCATTGGCGTGGAGGTGACACGCCGGCTGCGCGCGGGCCATTGGAGCATTCAGCGCCAGCTGGACCTGCACGGCCTGCGCGTGGACGAGGCGCGCGAGGCGCTGGGCGACTTCATCCGCCACGCCCACAAGATCGGCCTGCGCTGCGTGCGCGTGGTGCATGGCAAGGGCTTGGGCTCGCCCGGCAAGAGCCCCGTGCTCAAGGGCCGTGTGCAGCGCTGGCTGGTGCAAAAGAACGAGGTGCTGGCCTTTGTGCAGGCACGGCCCATGGACGGGGGCGCGGGGGCGCTGGTGGTGCTGCTGCAGCCCGTTCTGCGAAAAAACTCATAAAAAAAGCCGCAAGCGCATGATTTATTTGCGCTTGCAGCTATCAAAAACAGAGCAAATCAGAGACAACCGGGACATGCAGCGGTGGCGCGGTGAAGGCGCGCACCGCCACATTCCCTGCGGCGGTGGGCTGATGCTTACTTGGACAGGTCCACGCCGTACTTCGAAGTGCCCTTGCCCGAGCCATCATCGGCCGCTAGCAGCGACACATTGCCCAGCCCGGCCGCTTGCGCCACGCTGAGGGCATTGGCACCCGAGCTGAACACCACCGGCCCCGCCACCGTGGCCTTGGCAAAGCGCCAGCTCTTGGCAGCGCCGTTGGCAGCGCGGGTCACGGCGGGGTTCTTGCGGATGTAGTCGATCACCACGTCGCGGTTGGCATCGGGCGAGGCCCAGATGGTGCCTGAGCCGTCGAGCTTGTCGATGAAGCTCTTGCCGCTGGTGGCGCGGTAGTTGTTGGTGGCAATCACGAACTCCTGCGCCGCGTCGATGGGCTTGCCCAGGTAGGTGAGGTTCTTGATGCGGCTGCCCACGGCCTGCGTCACGTCGATCTCGTACTGCACGTCGGCCGTCGTGAACATGTCGAAGTTGTAGCCAGGGAAGGTGCTGATGAGCTGCTGCTCGCCCGTCTTGGCCGGGTCGATCTGGTTGAAGCGCTTGGCAGCGGCCTCTAACCAGTTCTTAATGTCAGCACCGTTCACCTTCACCGCGTACACCGTGTTGGGATACAGGTACAGGTCGGCCGCGTTGTTGATGGCCAGCGGGCCCACCGCCACGTCGGTGTAGTCGGCCCCGCCCTGGAAGCCGCTCTTGAACGGTGCGCTCACCGACAGCACGGGCAACGCAGCGTACTGCGGCAGGCTGGCCTTGAGGTAGGCCGCCACGTAGGCCTGCTGGGCCTGGTTCACGATCTGGATCGCGCCGGGGTCACCCACATCGGCAAACAGCGTGCTCATGCGGAAATCGGTCTGGCCGATCGGTGTCTTCACATACTTGATCGCGGCCTGGTGCTGCGTCTCGATCAACGGGGCGATGGCAGGGTCTGCATCCACAGTCACCGTGGCACCTGCGGCATTCTTGCTCTGGATGTTGCGCAGCTCGCTCTTGCTGGCGGACTTGTTGACCACCCACTTGGCGCCATCCCACTGCAGCGCCAGCTGCACCACGCCCAGCGCCTTGCCCCACGAGCTGGCCATCACCGCCGGCACGCCGTTCACAGTGCCTGCCTTGTGGTCCACGCCGGCCAAGTTGAAGCTGGGGGTGGCCGCCGTGTCGGGGAACACGCCGTGCTGGTGGCCCATCACCATCGCGTCGATACCGGCCACCTTCGACAGGTACAGGCCCGGGTTCTCCATGGTGGCCGAGTAGGCAGCATTGTCGAGCCCGCCGTGCAACAGCGCCACCACGATGTCGGCACCCTTGGCGCGCAGTTCAGGCACGTACTTGTTGGCGGATTCGACTGCGCCTTCGGTATAGACCTTGCCTTCCAGGTAGCGCTTGTCCCAGTTCATGATGCCGGGCGTCGTGAAACCGATCACACCGATCTTGATGGGCAGCTTCACTTCCTTGCCATCGGTACCCTTGGCCACCAGCGTGCGCTCCAGCAGCGCATAGGGCTGCACCAGCGGCTTCTTGGTCTTGCTGCTGTACACGTTGGCCAGCACGGCGGGGTAGCCTGCGCCTGCGCACTTCTTGGTGGCATCGACGCCATCCACGTCCAGCCCGCCACCCAGCACCTGGTTCAGGAAAGGCAGGCCGTAGTTGAACTCGTGATTGCCCAGCGTGCCCGCATCAAATCCCAGCGCGCCCATGGCCTTGTACATGGACAGCTGCTGCGTGCAGGGGATGGGGCTGATGGTGGCCTCGTAGTCGGCCAGCGCGGTGCCCTGGATGGTGTCGCCGTTGTCCACCAGCAGCGTGTTGGCAAACTCCTTGCGCGCGGCGCGCACCAGCGTGGCGGTGCGCTCGAAGCCGTAGGACTTGTCATCGGCGAGCTTGAAATAGTCGTAGCTGCGCACGTTGAAGTGCAGGTCGGTCGTCTCGAGCACGGCCAGCGTGGCTGTGGCGCCTGCGTTGCTGCTAGCGCTGTCGCTGCCACCGCAAGCGGCCAGCGACGCGGCCAGGGCCACCAACCCCAGCGTGGCCACGCGGCGTGAAACACGCGAAGAAGAAATCAAAAAACCCGGAGTGCGCTCAGGCATGAACAGTCCCTCATTGAAACAAGGGACCGAGTGTCTGGGCCGGGTTTGACAGCGGTGTGACGCGACGGCGGCGCCGCAACACCCGCGCAGCGCCCCGCGGTCAGGGCGCCGCGTGTCGATTCAGCCGATGCGGTACACGTCGCCGTTGTGGGGCGAGGCGCTCTCGTGGAATAAATCTTCCAGAAACTGCACCAGCTCATGCTCTGCGACAAAGTCGGGGATCACAAAGCCAGACGGCGTGCGCTTGCCGTCAGCGCCCACGCGGTAGGCCTGCCACAGCGGGCCCTCGCGCCGCACTTCGACGATGCGGCCGAACACGTTGAAACGCGGGTGCACGCTGGCGTCTTGGCGCGGCCCTGGTGCGGGAGCCGACTCAGCGGCGGTCATGGCATGTTCTCCAGACGCGATGAGCCATCAGCCCGGGACCGGAGGGGACGCCTGCGGCGCCACCGAGGCAATCAGGTCCACCTCCACAGTGGCGCTCTTGGGCAGCTGCAGCACCCCCACCGAGGTGCGGGTGTGGGCACCCGCCTCCCCCAGCACGGCAAACAGCACCTCCGAGGCGCCATCGGCCACCTCGCTTTGCTGCGTGAAGGTGGGCGCCGACTGCACGTACACGGTAATGCGCAGGATGGACTGCACGGCATCCAGCGAACCCAAGGCGCGCTGCAGCAGCGCCAGCGCCCGCATCGCGCAGACCTTGGCGGCCTTTTGCGCATCGGCCAGCGAGACAGCGGCACCCGCCGCGCCGGTGACGACCACCGTGTCGCCCACGCGCGGGATCTGCCCGCTCAGGTAGATGTGGTGGCCGTCCCGCACCAGCGGCACATAGTTGCCGCCGATCTTGATCTCGCCCTCAAAGCTGTAGCCCAGCGCCTGGGCCTGTTCCTGGAATCGTGCGTCGCGTGACATTGAAATGGTTCTCCTGCAAAAAAGCTGCCGCCTTCGCAGCGGTTTACATGAAGCGCGCAAACGGGTCCACCAGCGACGCAATGGACACCGCCCCGGGCACCACACCTTCATTGCGCCGCGCAGACTCGGGCCCCGCAGTCACCGGCACGGCTGGCAACGGCTGCATGCGGCGGCCATACACACGCTGCACGCGGTCGTCGAGCGTGGGGTGGGTGTCCAGCCAGCGTTCCATGCGGCTACCACCGTCCACATCCACCAGCAGCATGTGTTGCACGGCCGGGTGGGCCAGGCCGGTGTGGGCGGGGTTCTCGGCATACCCGGCCGGTGTGTCGCGGCGCTGGGCCATGACCTTGCGCAGCACACCGCCCAGACCGTCACGGCTGCGTGTCCACTGCACCGCGCGTGCGTCGGCCAGGTATTCGCGCTGGCGGGACACGGCGGCCTTGAGCATGCGGCCGGTGAGCCAGCCCGCAAAGCCCGCCACCATGATGGCCGACCCGAACCACCAGGCCAGGCCCCGGCGCTCGCGCATCGTGTCGCCAAAGTTGTAGACCAGCTCCAGCCCGAACACCATGCCCGCCAGCCGCATCTTCAGGCGCGTGTCGCCCTCGTGCAGATGGCTCAACTCGTGGGCCACCATGCCCTGCATCTCTTCACGGGTGAGGTAGTCCAGGGCGCCCTGCGTCACGGCAATGGCGGCGTCGCTCTCGTCCCATCCTGCAGCGAACGCGTTGATGGCATCGGTGCGGGGCATGACCATGATCTGCGGGCGAGCCATGTGCGCAGCGATGCACAGCTCGTCCACGATGTTGGACAGCCGCTGCTCGGCGTGCGACAGCGACGGGCGCAACTCGCGTGCACCCACTCGCCGGGCCAGCTTGACACCGCCAGCGCGCAAGTTGGACGTCTCCACCCACCAGCCGCCCAGCACCAGCATCAGCGAGACGCCCACATTGGCCGCCAGGAACCCCTGCGGAAAGGGCAGATGCACTGGCAGCACCGCCACCATCAGCCACCAGGCCAGCGCCAGGGCAGCATGCACAGCCGCCACCAGAACGACCACGGCGAAGGCAAAGCCCAGTAGCAGGCGGCGCGTCTCGCTGCGTGCGCTGTGCTGGTGGTCCCAGAACTTCATGGGTGTGGCGAGGGGAGGATCAGAACTTCACCCGGGGCGCGGCGCGCTCTTCGTCGGACTGCGTGGACGCCAGCATGGGCGCGGGCGCAAACCCCAGCAGGCGCGCGACGACAAGCTCGGGGAACTGAGCAGCCGCATCGTTGAACTCCAGCGCCTGGTCGTTGTAGGCCTGGCGTGCAAACCCCAGGCGGTTTTCGGTGCTGGTGATCTCTTCGGACAGCGACTGCATGGTGGCATCGGCCTTGAGATCGGGGTAGCTCTCGGCCACCACCATCAGGCGCCCCAGGCTGCCGCCAAGCACGCCTTCTGCTGTCGCCAGCGCGCCCATGGCGCTGGCGCTTTGGGGGGCTGCACGCACTGCCGCGGCCGCACCCTGCGCCTGACTGCGGGCCTTGATGACGGCCTCCAGCGTGGCAGCCTCGTGCGCCAGATAGCCACGCGCCACCTCCACCAGATTGGGAATCAGGTCATAACGGCGCTTGAGCTGCGCGTCGATCTGGCCAAACGCGTTGGCAATGCGGTTGCGCAACTGCACCAGCCGGTTGTAGACCGTGACGGCCCACACCAGCACCGCAACCAGCACAACGACCACGACCCATGCAGTTGCCGACATACCCTACCTCCTGTATTTGTTGGAGGGAGCATCTTAGAGCCTGCGGACGAAGCCTCAGGAAACACACAGGGACGCCCTTCAAGGGCGCAAACGAGGGCCGCCTTGCGGGCTGGCTAGACCCCTTTGTTGCGCATCCAGTCGGCCGTGCCCATGAAGCTTTCCTTCAGCCGCACGCGCAGGTCGGTGGGCACGCCGGTCTCGCCCATGGCCTGGTCCATGCAGGCCACCCACTGGTCGCGCTCCTTGATGCCGATGGCAAACGGCATGTGGCGCGCACGCAGGCGCGGATGGCCAAACTGGTCGGTGTAGTACGAAGGCCCACCCAGCCAGCCACACAGAAACATGAACAGCTTTTGCCGGGCCTGGCCCAAGTCGCTGCCATGGGCGGCACGCAACTCGGCATAGCCAGGCTCCAGGTCCATCAGGTCGTAGAAGCGCTCGGTCAGGGTGCGCACGCGCTCTTCGCCGCCGATCCATTCAAAGGGAGTGACGGCCACGGGAGTTCCGGCGGCGGGGGGCGAGGTGGTGGATTCCATGGAGCGGTAAAGGGAGATTGCCAAGTGGCATTGGCCAACCCTTGATTATAGAAATCCGCGGTTTTCGCACGCCTGTCGGCCCCAGGACCGGGTCACGCTTCACGCCAGGCAAGAAGGCCCATTGCCCGCCCTCGCTACTCCAGCACAGCCCGCAACTGCCGCGTGGTCACCGCCAGGCGGCGGGCGCCGATCTGGGCCAGGTTGTTCATCACTGTGAGCGCTGCCTCGGGGTACTGGCGAGCCCAGGCATCGAAATGAGCGCGCGACAAACGCACCAGATGCGCGGGGCCCCGCTCGGAGCCGGCGCAGGCACTGCGGGCTGCGCCATTGAGAAACGCCATCTCACCAAACGCCATGCCCGGACCGACGGTCGCAAGACGCAAACCCTTGTCGGGCGGCCACTGGGTGACCAGCGTGATGTGGCCGGACTTCACCACCAGCAAGTCGTGGTCGGTGTCGCCGGCATGGAACACCACACCGTGCGGTGGGACGGCCTGCTGCAGCAGCAAAGCCTGCAAGGCCTCTGCGGCGGCCTTGGGCACGCCCTCACCCACTTCCCCCAGCAGATCACGCTCGGGCCGGGCCGGGCGTTGCTCGATGGGGCGCAGGGACAGGATGCCTACCTCGGCCCATTCCAGCGCACGATCCAGATCGGCAAAGGCGCGCACCTGCTCCCCTGCATGTTCGGCGGCCATGGGGTCCAGTGCCGCCACGGCGGCCGCAATGCCTTGCTGGTCGAGGTCGCGCACCAACGCCCGCAATTGGGCCAATGCGGTGCTGTCCCAGGCCGGCACACGGCCCGCGTCCAGAATGACCCAGCGGTGGCGCGGCTGCAGCAGCATGCGCACCTGCTCCGCCAAGTGAGCGGCCACTCCAAACGACATCACGCCCTGCAGCTCGAACACCGCTACCTGGTTCATGCGCGGCGACAGCCAGCTGTCCGACCCCGCCCTGCGCAAGCGCCGTGAGCGCAGCTCGCCATCCAGCCGCACGTGGCGCAGCATTGTGGCGGCAGAGTCGTGCAGCAGCACAAACGTGGCCACCACCAGACCGGCCACCAGCGCCACCACGCCACCCATCACGGCAAACACCAGCGCCACCAGCCAGCTTTGCGCCCAGGTCACTCGTGACCGGCGCGCATAGCGCAACGACCACATGAGGCCCGGCACCTGCATCAGTCCCGCCAACACCAGACCGCCCGCAAGGCAGGCCACGGGCACCCAGTGCAGCCACCACGCCCCGGTGACCGCCACCCCCAGCATGATGGCGGCGTGCCAGCGCGGGGCATCGCGCGATGCCTCCGCCTGCGCCAGCACGATGCGCGAACGCGACGCGCTGGTCGATGCGGGAATCATTCCCATCAGCCCGCACAGTGCGCCCAAAAGGCTCTCGCGGCGCAGCGCCAGGTTGGCGTTACCGCGCAGCCCATGGTCCAGCTCCAGCTCCTGGTTGAACACCAGAATCTCCAGGCTGTTGACCAGCGCCATCAGTACGGCCAGCACCACCAGGGCCGAGCCCTGCTGCCGGGCCAGGGCCCACCAGGGAATCCCTGTCCAGTCGGGCAACAACGGCAAGGCAAATTGGCTGGGCTGCACTGCGGGCACCAGCACAGTGCTGTGCCCGCCCCCCCACAGCCCTGACAACGCCACGGCCAAGGCCACCAAAGCCACCGCTGACAGCAGACCCGGCATGCGGGGCCAGCGCTGGCGCAGCCCCCAGGCCAGCCCCACCACCGCCAGGGCGGCCAGCAGGTGCCAGCCGGTGCGCGCGTCCCACAGCGCATCGGCTCCGGCGCCAAAGCCATTGCGCACCTGCCCCACCACCATCGACAAGCCCACGCCGGCCGCAAACCCGTGGGTGACCGAGATGGGCAGAAACCGCGCCACCGACGCCAGCCGGAGCACCCCCAACAGCCACTGGAACACAAAGGCCAAGGCCACCGTGGCGCCGGTGACCGCCAGCACCTGGCGGGCGTTCAGACCCAGGCCGGGCGCAGCGCCATGGGCGGTGGCCAGCACGGCTGCAAACAGCAGCGCCACCACGGTGGTCGGTGCGTACACCACCCCCGCGCGGGGCGTCGCCAGGGTCAACAGCAGGCCGGGCAGTGCCGCCGACCACAAAGCCAGCGCCGCCAGCGAATGCTCGCCCGCCAGCGGAGCAAACGCCAGCAGCCCCAGGCCAACCGCATGGGGCACGGTGACAGCCGCCGCGGACCACGCCGCCGCAGCGCCCGAGGGCTGTGGCGCTGAGGGCCCCGCCTCGGCACCTGCCGGGCGCTCAGCATGGCGATGCGCTGGGGGAGCCACAGGTGCGGTGGAAGGCATGGAGAAATTTATACGACCGTCGAAGTCAGGGCGGTATCAAGGCACTGCCAAGGCATTGGTAAGCGCGCTACAGACTGCGCGCGGCAAAGGTGTCACAGGCCTTGACGCTGCCCGTCTGCAAGCCGTTGTTGAACCAGCGCTGCCGTTGTGCGCTGGTGCCGTGGGTAAAGCTCTCGGGGACCACCGCCCCGCCGTTGGCACGTTGCAGCGCGTCGTCACCGATCTTGGCGGCTGCGTTCATCGCCTCCTCCACATCGCCCTGCTCCAGGATCTGGCGGGCCTTCTGGGCGTGGTGCGCCCACACCCCGGCAAAGCAGTCGGCCTGCAGCTCCAGCCGCACCGACAGTGCGTTGTACTCGGGCTTGCTCACGCGGCCCCGCATCTGGTCTACCTTGGCGCTGATGCCCAGCTGGTTCTGCACATGGTGCCCCACCTCATGGGCAATCACATAGGCCTGGGCGAAGTCGCCCGGGGCCCCCAGTCGGCTCTTGAGGGTTTCGTAAAAACCCAGATCGATGTAAACCTTCTGATCGGCCGGGCAGTAGAACGGGCCCATGGCCGCCTGCCCCGTGCCGCAGGCCGTGGGCGTGGCGCCCCGGAACAACACCAGGCGCGGGTCCTGGTAGCGCCCGCCGCCCTGGCGGAACACTTCGCCCCACACATCCTCGGTGTCGGCAAGCACCGTGGACACAAAACGGGCCATGGCGTCGTCGGCGGGCGGGCGGTGCGCGGGCGCTTGGGGGTGCGTCTGCACCTGGGGCGCAGGGCCGCCGCCACTGAGCAGGCCCAGGATGGTCAAGGGGTTGATACCCAGCACCCAGCCGCCCAGCAGCGCGATCACGATGGTGCCAATGCCAATGCTGCGCCCGCCAAACACCGGCGATCCGCCGCCGCCCCCCTCGTCGCGGCGGTCTTCCACGTTGTCAGACTCGCGATTGCCTTCCCATTTCATGGTGTCTCTCCAGCGCCCTCCAGGCGGGGCGACCAAGCCTGCATGTTACGCGCGGGACCGCCCCCGGCGCGGACGATTTACGATGTGTTCCACCCTGCTCTTGCACGCCCTTCATCACACCCATGGCACCTGACACCCTCCACAGTGCGCCCCAGGCCAGGCCCACCATCCTGCTCACCGGTTTTGACCCGTTTGGGGGTGGCGCGCACAACCCCAGCTGGCTCATCGCGCAGGCCCTGCACGGCCAGCGCATGGCAGGGCACTCGGTCGTGGCCGCGCAATTGCCCACGGTGTTCGGGCAGTCGCTGCAGCGTTTGCAGTCGCTGGTGCAGGCCCACCAGCCGGCCCTCACGCTGTGCCTGGGGCTGGCGGGCGGGCGTGATGCACTGTCCATCGAGCGCATAGGCATCAACATCAACGACGCGCGCATCCCCGACAACATGGGTGCCCAGCCCATCGACACCCCAGTCCACGCTGGCGGGCCCGCCGCCTACTTTTCCAGCCTGCCCATCAAGGCCATGCTGCGCGCCGTGCAGCGCGCGGGTGTGCCCTGCGAGGTGTCTCAGACCGCGGGCACTTTCGTCTGCAACCATGTGCTGTACGGGCTGATGCACCTGCTGGCGCAGGGCCGGGGTCCCCAGGGCGCGCGCGGCGGCTTTGTGCATGTGCCTTGGCTCAGCGGCCAGGGCGAGCCCCACCTGCCGCTGCGCGACATGGTGCGCGGCATCCATGCGGCCCTCTGGGCAGCGGTGCTGGCGCCGCAAGACATTGCGCTGCAGGCGGGCGCAACGCACTAGCACGCCGCGGCCCCGAGGCAAGCCTGCACCGGCACCCTGCACCGACCGGGGGGTGGGATGAGGCTCGGGATCATTGAGGGGTTCTCCGCTCCCCATTCAGCAGCCTGCTGTGTACAGTCCGGGCATGCCTTTAGCCTCCCCTCTTGAATCCCTGGGCGTGCTGGACGCAGCGGCCACCGTCGCGCGGCTGCCCTGGTCCGCTCTGGCGGATGAAATTGCTGCCTTGCTGCAAGACAGCACCGTGGTGGTGCCCCAGCGTGGCGTGCTGCCGCTGGCACAGGGCGGCAGCCTGTTTGTGATGCCGGCCACGGACCGCACGGTGGCCATGGCCAAGCTCATCACCTTCACGCCGGGTAACGCAGGCACGGGCCGCCCGTCCATCCAGGGCGATGTGGTGGTGTTCGACATTGCCACGGGCGAGCGCCGGCTGGTGCTGGACGGCCCCACAGTCACCGCACGGCGCACCGCCGCCGTCTCTTTGCTGGCGGCCCGGCACCTGGCGCGGGTGCCACACGGCCCGTTGCTCATCGTAGGCGCAGGGGTGCAGGGCCTGGCCCATGCCGAGGCATTCATCCACGGCCTGGGCGTGCGCGAGGTGTGGATTGCCTCGCGCAGCAGTGCCAGCGCCGAGGCGCTGGCGGCGCAGGTGCGGGCCCTGGGCGCCCAGGTACGGGTGGTGGCCGATGCCGACGCTGCGGTGCCCCACTGCCCGCTGATAGCCACCTGCACCACCGCCAGCACAGTGGCACTGCATGCCCTGCCCCGTCCCGACGCCTTTGTGACGGCCGTGGGTGCCTTCACCCCGACCATGGCCGAATTGGCGCCGGGCCTGTGCCACCATGTGGCGCGGCACGGAGGGATCGTGGTGGACACCAGCGATGCGCTCCACGAGGCAGGCGACCTGCTGCAGGCGGGACTGGACGTGGCCGCTCTGCCCACGCTGGGTGACGTGGTGTGCAGCCACGGCACCGCAGCCACCGTGCGCCACACGGGGCCGGTGTTGTTCAAGAGTTGCGGCTGGGCAGGCTGGGACCTGGCAGCCGCCCGGCTCGCGCTGCGCCACGCCAGCCAGGCGCCGGCTGCGATGGAGCCCTTGACGGCCACATCCGCATGATGTTCATCGCCCGCTTTTCAGACCACAGCCTGCGCATGCAGATCGCGCTGGTGTTTGGCACGCTGGTGGTGAGCCTGTCGGTGTTGCTGTCGCTGGGGTTTGGCGAGCTTCTCAAGCATCGCATCCAGCGCGATGCAGGCAACTCCTTGCAGGTGGTGGCCGAAAACGCCGGCACGCTCCTGGCCCTGGGTCTGATGCAGCGCAGCCTGGAAGCCGAGGTGATGGCCAGCGCTGAAGTGGTCTGGTCCAAGGGACTCGACTCTGCCGAAGCGCAGCACATGCTTGCACGCAGCCAGGCCATGCAACCCAACAACATCTGGATCGGTGTGGCCGATGCCCAGGGCGTGGTGCGCAACGCCACGGGGGGGCTGCTGGTGGGCCAGAGCGTGGCGCAGCGCCCGTGGTTTCAACACGGGCTGGAAGCGGTGCATGTGGGCGACGTGCACCCGGCCCAGTTGCTGAGCTCTCTGCTGCCCCCCAACGCCACCGGCGAGCCACACCGGTTCGTGGACTTTTCAGCCCCCATCCGCATCGGCCCCACCACGGTGGGCGTACTCGGCATCCATGGCAACTGGCAATGGACCCGCGAGGTGCTGGAAAGCCTCACCCCCGTAACCTCCGATGAAAGCGCGCTCGGGCTGTTCATTTTCGACCGCAAAGGGGAGTTGATTTATGCGCCCGGCGGGCAGACCGACGCGATGCGAGCCGCCGGGCAGCGCCTGCCCGAGGGCATCAATGTCAACAACAACCGCGATGGCGACCGCACGCAGACCACGGTGACCCGATGGCAGGATGGCAAGCGCTACCTGACCGCAGCCACCCAGCTGCAGCCACGCAACGCAGCCAGCGACCTGGGCTGGCGCATCGTGGCACGCCAGCCGGTGGAGCTGGCTTTTGCCGAGGCAGACAAAACGGTCCAGCTGACACTGGTGATCGGACTGGCCGCCGCGCTGCTCGCCTCCGCCCTGGCCTGGCTCGCCGCCCGGCGCCTGAGCGTGGACCTGTACGCATTGGCCGATGCCGCCAGCGCGGTGGAAGCCGACCGTCCAGGCAGCAGCATCCCGGCCATGCAAAGCAACCGCGAGGTGGCGCAACTCTCCCAGTCACTGGGCCGCATGACGCACCGCCTGCTGGCCGCCCGCGAGGCCATGGAAGAAAAGGTGCGGCTGCGCACGCTGGAGCTGGAAGCCGCCAACCGCGCACTGGATCTGCAGGCACGCACCGATGCCCTCACCGGCCTGCTGAACCGGCGCGGCTTCGAGACGCAGATGGCGTTTGCCGTGGCCTTGGCGCGGCGCAGCAGCCGCTCACTCAGCGTGATCACCGTGGATGTGGACCACTTCAAACGGGTGAACGACACCTACGGGCACGAAGCGGGAGACGAGGTGCTGCGCCAACTGGCGCGCACGCTCGAGTCGCGCCTGCGCGGCTCCGATGTGGTGGCCCGGGTGGGCGGAGAGGAGTTTGTGGCCCTGTTGCCCGACACCGACCTCGAAGGCGCGCGGTCCATTGCGCAGGCCCTGGTCACGGCCATGGCCGGGCAGCAGGACCCGGTGGTGGGCGCGATCACCATCAGCGCCGGAGTGGCCACAATGCGCGGCGCAGACGACAACGGCGCAGCCATGCTGCGACGGGGTGATGCCGCGCTCTACGAAGCGAAGGGCCAGGGGCGCAACAGGGTCTGTGTCGAAGCGTGAGAGCTGTCCGGCGGCGCAGCGAGACCATCGCCCTGTGCGGCAGGCAGCGGCGCCGGGCTTTCCGCCTGCAGCACCGGAGCCTCGAAATACGGCCGCAAATGGGTCGCCAGTTCCTGCAGGCCCGTGTCCGGAGCGCTTGCTGCGAGCGCAAGCCGCTCCAGCGCATAGGGCCGGTGGCCCAGCATCATCGACAGGTTCACGCAGTGGCCTTGTGCCGCCATGCGCAGCACAAAGGTGTTGAGAAGGTCACAGGGCCAGTAGGTGTGATGCGCCTGGCAGTCTGCGTCGGCGGAATGCTGCGCCGGGCTGGCACGGCTGGTCGAAGGGGTGTCAGTGGACGCGGCGGCAGCAGGGGCCCGAGCGTCGGCAACGGTATCGGCCAGCGCTGGCACCAGAGCACGGACGGGCGCGAGGAAGAAGGTTGAGGCGGCGGCGGACATCAGCATGGTGTAACTCCATCAGCCCCCATCTCGCGGGAGGCGTGTCACCCATGCTAAAAAACTTACCGATGCTTGCATTTCAGCCAACACGCAAGGCGCATGTAGGACAGCAGCCCTGCCGCCGCCCACACCGCGCGCGTTGTCAGGCTTTGGGCAAGGTCACGCCCACCTGGCCTTGGTACTTGCCATCCCGGTCGCGGTAGCTGACTTCGCACACGTCGTCTTTGTCGCTCTCGAAGAACAGCACCTGGGCGCAGCCCTCACCTGCATAAATGCGTGCGGGCAATGGCGTGGTGTTGCTGAACTCCAGCGTCACATAGCCTTCCCACTCGGGCTCGAACGGGGTCACGTTGACGATGATGCCGCAGCGCGCGTAGGTACTTTTGCCCAGGCAGATGGTGAGCACGTTGCGCGGGATGCGGAAGTATTCGACCGTGCGGGCCAGCGCAAAGCTGTTGGGCGGGATGATGCAGCTGTCACCCTCGAAATCCACAAAGCTCTTTTCGTCGAAGTTCTTGGGGTCGACCACCGTGCTGTGGATGTTGGTGAACACCTTGAATTCGGGCGCACAGCGGATGTCGTAGCCGTAGCTGCTGGTGCCGTAGCTGATGATCTTGCGGCCTTCGACTTCGCGGACCTGGCCGGGCTCGAAGGGCTCGATCATGCCGTGCTCGGCCGCCATGCGGCGGATCCATTTGTCGCTCTTGATGCTCATAGCAGAACTCCCTGCGCTGTGGCCCGCGCAGTGGTGGACTGCTGGGCGCTATTAAATACGTAGCTGGTAGCGCATGAATATCAAGCGCTAGAGCCGTATTTTGCTTGAGAAATCACCGTTTCCTGCACCACGCGGTCGTCACCGAGCACGATCAGCGCAAACAAAAGCTCATCCAGGTTGCGCGCCTGGCGTGTCTTGCGCGCCAAAAGGGGGGTGGCCTCGGGGTTCAGCACCACAAAATCGGCCTCACAGCCCGGCTGCAGATTGCCCACCACGCCCGCAAGGCCCAGCGCCTTCGCAGCACCGGCGGTATGTTGCCACCACAGTTGCTGGGGCGACAGGCTCAGGCCCTGCTTGGTCTGCCCCTCCCGTCCCACGTAGTACGCGGCCAGCATGGTGTGGAACGGGCTGAAGCTGGTGCCTCCGCCCACATCGCTGGCCAGGCCGTAGCCAAAGCCCACCCGGTCGGCACCGGCGTAGTCGAAGAACCCGCTACCCAGAAAGAGGTTGCTGGTGGGGCTGACCGCAGCCACGGCACCGGTGTCACGCATCAGCGCGCGGTCATCGTCGTCGAAGTGGATGCAGTGCGCGTACACCGCGCGTTCGCGCATCAGGCCGAAGTCGTCATACACGCCCAGATAGCTGCGTGCGGCGGGGAACAGCTCGCGCGCCCAGCAGATCTCGTCGCGGTTTTCGGCCACGTGGGATTGAATCCACACATCAGGGTAACGCGCGGCCAGCTCGCCCGCGCCGCGCAATTGCTCATGGGTACTGGTGGGCGCAAAGCGGGGAGTGATGGCATAGCCCAGCCGGTCCACGCCGTGCCAGCGCTGGATCAGGGTTTCGGTATCGATAAGGCTCTGCTCGGTGTCGTCGCGCACGCCGTCAGGCGAGTGGCGGTCCTGCAGCACCTTGCCGGTGATAAGGCGCACCTGCTGACGCTGGGCTTCGGTGAACAGAGCCTCCACCGATGCAGGATGCGAGGTGGAAAACGCCAGGGCCGTGGTCACGCCGTTGCGCAGCAACTCGGCCACAAAGAACTGCGCCACCTGCCCCGCATAGTCCTGCTCCACAAACCGCGACTCGTGGGGAAAGGTGTAGTTCTCCAGCCAGGGCAGCAGGCCATCGGCGGGTGAGCCGATCACGTCCGTCTGCGGGAAGTGGATGTGCATGTCCACAAACCCCGGGGCCAGGATGCGCCCCGGCAGATGCACGATTGGCTCCCCGGCAAACTGGGGCGCGAGGGTCTGCCAGGCGCCTGCCGCCAGCACACGCTGGCAGCCCTGAGCGTCGGGGCCAACGGCCAGCAGGCCATCTTGGTCATAGAGGGCGCGGCCATCGTCGGCAAAACGCAAAAGGGCGGAACGGTAAACAGGCATGGCGGCAAGCTTAGCGGCAGGGGGCGCCGTTTGTATATGCGGCACCCCATAGTGGCTATGGGGTTCGGGGAGCGCCGGTAGGTGATAACGACGGGCGATATGCCCTGCGGGATCAGCGGGACAGCTTGCCCACCACGCCTTCCACCAGCCAGTTCATCTGCAGGATCTGGGCATCCGGCAGTGCTTGGCCCGCAGCAATGCGCTCCTGCCCCTCGTTGTCGCGCACCGGCACCTTGCCCGCACGGAAGGGCTGGAGCTTGCCCGCACCCACGGCCTTTTGGGCATTCAGCACCTCCTGCTGCACGGCAGCCGGCACCCGGGGGCCAAAGTCGCCCACACGGATCATGCCCTCGCGCACGCCGCCCCACAGGTTGGCGCTTTTCCAGGTGCCGTTTTGCACGGCCCGCACGCGCTCCGTGTAGTACGTGCCCCACTGGTGCGTCACAGCCACGATCTGGGCGTCAGGCCCGGTCTTGCGCATGTCGGAGTGGTAGGCGACGGCCATCTTGCCGCGCTCTTGCGCCGCCGCCATCACGGCGGTGGAGCCCGTATGGAACGCGATCACGTCCACGTCCTGGTTGAACAGCGCCATGGCCGCATCCCGCTCCTTGGGTGGGTCAAACCACACATTGAGCCACACCACCTTCACGGAGGCCTTGGGGTTCACCGAGCGCATGCCCAGCGTGAAGGCGTTGATGCCCTGCAGCACTTCCGGAATGGGAAACCCGGCCACAAACCCTGCCACGCCGGTCTTGCTCATGCGGCCCGCGGCGATGCCCGCGAGGTAGCGCCCCTCGTAATAGCGCGCATTGGCAGCCGCCACGTTAGGCGTGGTCTTGTAGCCGGTGATGGACTCGAACTTCACCTGCGGGTAGTCCTGCGCCACCTTGAGCGTGGGCTCCATGTAGCCAAAGCTGGGGGTGAAGATGATCTGGTGGCCGGTAGCTGCCAGGTCGCGGATCACCCGCTCGGCGTCGGCCCCTTCGGCCACGTTCTCGACAAAGGTGGTCTTCACCTGGTTGCCCAGCGCGGCCTCGACGGCCTTGCGACCCTCATCGTGCTGGCGCGTCCAGCCTGCCTCGGTGATGGGCGAGACATAGACAAAACCGGCCTTGACGGGCTCGGCTGTACCGCCCTTGGCAGGAGCAGTCTGGGAAAAGACGGGGGAGAAAAAACAGGCGGCCACGAGCGTGGCTGCGAGGTTTTTGTACATGGTGTTCCTCTACATGGCCCTGATGGAATGGAACGGAAGCACCGCAGGACGACGGTGCCTCCGAGGGGAAATCAAACGGTGTTGAAACTACGTTGAAATTGTCCTGATTGAAACGATCTGGATTGAAGCCTGGAGCGGGCCCTGCCGCCGTGTGCAAAGCCCCGGAAAGGCATTCAGTTCAACCGCAGCGCCTGCTGGCCCGCCCCCAGGCGGAAGGCCCCCACGACTTCAGCCAGGCGCGACGCCTGGTCTTTGAGGCTTTCAGCGGCGGCGGTGGACTCTTCCACTAGGGCTGCGTTTTGTTGGGTCATCTGGTCCAGCTGGGTCACCGCCACATTCACCTGGCCAATGCCCTGGCTCTGCTCCGAGGCGGCTGCGCTGATCTCGCCAATGATGTCGGTCACGCGGCGCACCGAGCTCACGATCTCGCCCATGGTGGTGCCGGCGTTCTGCACCAGCGCAGCACCCGACTCGACCTTTTCCACGGACACGCCGATCAGCGTCTTGATTTCTTTGGCCGCCTGGGCCGAGCGCTGGGCCAGCGAGCGCACTTCGCTGGCCACCACGGCAAAGCCCCGGCCCTGCTCGCCCGCACGGGCGGCTTCCACGGCCGCGTTCAGCGCCAGGATGTTGGTCTGGAAGGCAATGCCGTCGATGGTGCCGATGATGTCGGCGATCTTCTTGCTGCTGGTGTTGATCTCGTCCATGGTGGTCACCACCTGGGCCACCACATCGCCCCCGCGCTGGGCCACCTGCGCCGCCGACACGGCCAGCTGGTTGGCCTGCACGGCCGAATCCGCGCTCTGGCGCACGGTGCTGGTCAGCTCTTCCATGGAGCTGGCGGTCTCCTGCAGGCTGCTGGCCGTCTGCTCGGTGCGTGCGCTCAGGTCCTGGTTGCCAATCGCAATCTGGGTGCTGGCCGTGGAGATACTGTCCACCACGCCACGCACTTGCTGCAGCGAACGGTGCAGCGCACTGCGCATGGCATCCAGGGCGCGCAGCAGGTGGCCGGTTTCGTCGTTGGCATAGCTCGCTTGGGGGGCGCCCGTCAGGTCCATGTTGGCGATGGTCTCGGCAATGGCCTCAGCCTGGCGCAGGGGGCGCGTGATGCTGGTGGTCAGCAGCCAGGCCAGCAACGCACCCAGCAGCAGCGACACGCCAGTGCAGATCTGCAGCAGCAGCGTGGTCTGCGCGCGCAGCTCTTCGCTGCGCTTGCCGGCCGCATCCAGCTCGGCGCGCTGGCCGTCCACCATCTGTTGCACGCCCGCCAGGTAGCTGCGGGAGGTGGGTTCGAACCGCTCGGAGAAGACCTTGTTGGCATTCTCGGCATCGCCCGCCTGCTTGAACTTGCTCACTTCCTCGCGGGCCGCCAGGTAGTCCTTGCGCAGGTCACCCACCTTGGCAAAGAGCTGCTTCTTTTCCGGCGTGTCCATTTTGGACTCGATGAATTTCTGCAGCTCGTTGGTGTCGCGGATCGACGCCGCCGTGGCAGGCGCAAAGTAGGGAATCAGGCTGGCATCACTGCTCTTGGCGATGGCCGCCGCGCGCTGCACGCCGGACGTGGTGTGGCGCAGCCAGTCCGAACCAGCGCGCTCCGTCTTGATGTTGTCGTTGACCATGGCATCGATCTCCCGGCCCAGCTGGCTGAGCTTGACCACGGCCACCACGCTGCTGGCAAAAAACAATGCCAGGATCAGACCGAGCACCAAGGTCAGGCGCTTGCCAATGGAGATTTGACTGAGAAACATGGAAGGCTCCAAAAAGGGGGACGACACGGCACCCGTGCACTCCGCAAAGGGGCGCAGGGTAAGGGCCATGGCGGTGGATCACCCCGTGGGCCTGGGCCGGACACAATTCAAACGAATACTTACTATTTTAAGGGTTTACCCAGATCACGCCCCTGCCGCACGGGCGACAGCCCCTCGGGCGTCATTTCCCAAGCCCACTGCGCGCTACCCGAAGCTCAGTAATCGTGCTCCACGCACCGCTCAAACGTTTCCTTGAGCTTGTGCTCCCACACCCGCTTGTCGGCATTGCCCGCAAAGCTGGCTTCGAAACTGTTGAACGCCAACTGATAGGCATGCTTGGCCGTGAGGCCCGTGGCCGCAAACACCTGGGTGAAGTTCTCGTTGATGTAGCCACCAAAGTAGGCCGGGTCGTCTGAATTGACCGTGGCGGCCAGCCCGGCATCGAGCAGCTTGCCGAGGTTGTGGTCTGCCAGATTGGGGAACACACACAGCTTCTGGTTGGACAGCGGGCACACCGTGAGCGCTATGCGGTCTTGCGCCAGGCGCTGCATCAGTGCCGCGTCGTGCACGGCCTGCACGCCGTGGTCAATGCGCTCGACCTTGAGCACATCGAGCGCGCTCCAGATGTAGGCGGGGGGTCCCTCCTCCCCCGCATGGGCGACCAAGTGCAGGCCCAGTTCGCGGCAGCGGGCAAATACTCGGGCGAACTTTTCGGGGGGGTGACCCAGTTCGCTGGAGTCCAGCCCCACACCCACGATCTTGTCGAGGAGCGGCATGGCCTGCTCCAGCGTTTCAAACGCCGACTCTTCGCTCAGGTGGCGCAGGAAACACAAAATCAGCGTGGCGCTGATGCCCAGCTCGGCGCGCGCATCCTGGCAGGCACGGTGCAGGCCGTTGATGACGGTCTCCATGGGCACGCCGCGTGCGGTATGGGTTTGCGGGTCGAAGAAGAGTTCGGCGTGCAGCACGTTGTCGCGCGCCGCGCGGCCCAGGTAGGCGCGCGCCATGTCATAAAAGTCCTGCTCATGCAGCAACACGCTGGCGCCCGCGTAGTAGATGTCCAGAAAACTCTGCAAGTTGGTGAACGCATAGGCGCTGCGCAAGGCGTCCACGGTGGCGTAGGGCAGCGTCAACCCGTTGCGCTGCGCGAGCGCAAAGATCAGCTCGGGTTCCAGCGAACCCTCGATGTGAATATGCAACTCGGCCTTGGGCATGGCGCGCAGCAGACCGGGAAGGCGCTCTGCGGAAATGGGGGGGATCTTGAACATCAGCAGACTCCAAAGGTGATGCCACTCTGGCGCAGAAAGCGGCGATAGGCAGATGATGCCTTGTCGGCAGCGGTATGCAACTCCGCGCGCAGGTCGAGCGGCAGACACTGTGGCGCCTGCGACTCCAGCACGGGCTGGTCCTGCGTGAAGATGGTGTCCTGGAAGGCCTGCAGTTTCTCGTCTGGCGAATCGAAATCGGCCACCGCCAGCCGGAACCACGCCCGGCTGCGCACGGGCGTCACCGGGCAGATGAACAGCGCTATGGACTCGCGCCAGCCCTCCACCGCCGTGGTGCCCGCCTCGGGCACCTTGGTCAGCATGGCCGCATAGGGCGCCGTGACTTCGTAGGTGTATTCGACCTGGGCGGCCGCCGTGGAATGCAGGTTGGATTGCGGTTGCCAAGCCTTGCAGCCCGTGGCCAGCAGGCCCGTGGGCGTGGGCTCCACCCGGTAGTCGTCGATGGCTGTCGCTTCGCGGCTGCCCAGCCAGCCTTCGTGCACAAAGCCGAAATGCGACATGTCCAAAAAATTCTCGATGATGCGCGGCGCGCTGGCCGCTACGTCGTAAGGGCCGCAGTTGAGCTTGCGCAGGCGGGCGTCCCCTTCCGCCGCAAACACAGGCAGTCCCTGCTCGCCCGGTGCGATGCGCAACCACACCAGGCCATAGGCCTCCTGCACCTCGAAATGGCGGGCGCAGTGCGTGGCCGGAGGCACAAAGGTGGGCAGTGCTGGCACGTGCGTGCATTGTCCACCGGCGGCAAACTGCCAGCCATGGTAGGGGCACTCCAGCTGGCCCTGGGGCGTTACGCGGCCCAGCGACAGGCGGGCGCCCCGGTGCGGGCACTGGTCGGCCAGTGCGTGCACGATGCCTTTACGGTCGCGCCACAACACCACGGGTTGTTCCAGCAATTGCAAGGCCAGCGGTGCCTGCGCAGCCACGGCCTCTGACAGGGCCACCGGGTGCCATAACGTTGATTCCACCATCGTTCTTGTTCCTTTGAACAGGTTCTTAAAGCTGCAGGCCGCGCAATGCCTCTGCAAAACAAAAGGGCCACCCCAGGGCGGCCCTTTGTCACAGCAGCCCGCAAGAACTGCTGATGAACGCGGTGCAAATTACTTCTTGTCGCCGCCAGGGATCTTGCCTTCCACGCCCTTGACGTAGAAGTTGATGCCGCCCAGGAACTTGTCGTCGGCCACAGCGTCCTTTTCGAGCACGGGCTTGCCGTCCTGACCCACGATGGGGCCCTTCCAGATGCTGAAGCTGCCGTCGGCCAGGCCCTTCTTCACGGCTTCGACCTTGGCCTTGGTGTCGGCAGGCACGTCTTCAGCGATGGAGACGATGTCGATCGCGCCTTCCTTCACGCCCCACCAGCTCTGGCCCGAAGCCCAGGTGCCGTCCAGCACGTCCTTGGTGGCCTTGACGTAGTACGGGCCCCAGTTGATCACGGCCGATGCCAGGTGGGCCTTGGGGCCGTAGGCGGTCATGTCGCTGTCCCAGCCGAAGGCACGCTTGCCCTTCTCTTGAGCAGTCTTGAGCACGGCGGGAGAGTCGGTGTTCTGGAACAGGATGTCGGCGCCGCCGTTGATCAGCGAGGTGGCAGCTTCGGTTTCCTTCGGTGGGCTGAACCATTCATTCACCCACACCACCTTGGTCTTGATCTTGGGGTTGACCGACTGCGCACCCAGCGTGAAGCTGTTGATGTTGCGGATCACCTCAGGAATCGGCACCGAGCCCACCACGCCCAGCGTGTTGGACTTGGTCATGGCGCCAGCGATGATGCCGGCCATGTAAGCGCCTTCGTAGGTGCGGCTGTCGTAGGTGCGCAGGTTCTCGGCCGTCTTGTAGCCGGTGGCGTGTTCAAACTT
The DNA here is from genome assembly GCF_001428225.1 of Acidovorax sp. Root70. Taxonomy (NCBI): domain Bacteria; kingdom Pseudomonadati; phylum Pseudomonadota; class Betaproteobacteria; order Burkholderiales; family Comamonadaceae; genus Acidovorax; species Acidovorax sp. Root70. Next base: position 332,242 of record NZ_LMHQ01000012.1, on the reverse strand, counting down.
CACGCCCTTGTTGTCTTCCGCCACCTTGAGCATGGATTCCATGTAGCCGAAGGTGGTGCCGAAGATCAGCTTGCTGCCCTGGCCGGCCAGGTCGCGCAGCACGCGCTCGGCGTCGGCGGACTCGGGCACGCTTTCCACAAAGCTCGTCACAACCTTGTCGCCGAATTCCTTCTCGATGGCCTTGCGGCCGTTGTCGTGGGCAAACGACCAGCCGCCGTCACCCACAGGGCCGACATAGGCAAACGCGATCTTCAGTGGCTCGGGCTTGGGGGCCGGTGCTTCTGCGGCAGGGGCCGGAGCAGGCGCGGGGGCCGGTGCCGGTTCTTCCTTCTTGCCACAACCCACGAGGGCGGCAGCGGCCACAGCGGAGAGCGCTGCCACCTTGAGCAGGGAGCGTTTCTGCAGATCAGTCATGTCGGTTTCCTTATCGAAGAAGTAAGACTTGCAAAGGTTGGGGGACGAAGCTATCAATTATGGTGCGATCTACCGCAGGGTAACCAGATTTTCGCGCGCGCAATCCTTATCACGAGCCCGGATAAAACGGTTTGCCGAGCGATGCTGGCATGTTGATGCGAATCCAGGTTGGATTGCGCGAGATCAACGCCAGCACCACGATGGTGGCCACATACGGAAGCATGCTCAGCAACTGGCTGGCCACCTGCACGCCCGTGGCCTGCAAATGGAACTGCAGCATGGTCACACCACCAAACAGATAAGCACCAAGCAACACCCGTGCCGGGCGCCAGGTGGCAAAGGTGGTGAGTGCCAGCGCGATCCAGCCGCGCCCGGCCACCATGCCCTCCACCCACAGGGGGGTGTAGACGGTGGAGATGTAGGCCCCGGCCAGCCCGCACAGGGCACCGCCCACCACCACGGCCGCCAGCCGGATGCGCCGCACCGGGTAGCCCAGTGCGTGCGCCGACTCGGGCGACTCGCCCACCGACCGCAGCACCAGCCCGGCGCGCGAGCGGTACAGGAACCAGATCAACCCCACCACCAGCAGCATGGTGAGGTACACCAGTGGGTGCTGCTGAAACAGTGCAGGGCCGAGCAGCGGCACATCGCCCAGCACCGGAATGGCGTACTTGGGCAGCTCGGGCAGCTTGGCCTGCACGTAGCTGATGCCCGCAAACGCCGAGAAGCCCACACCAAAGAGGCTGAGCGCGAGCCCGGTGGCGTACTGGTTGGTGTTGAGCCAGATCACCAGCACGCCAAAGATGGCGGCCAGCACGGCGCCCGCGGCCATGCCTGCGGCAAAACCCAGCCAGGTGTTGCCCGTGTGCACCACGGTGGCAAAGCCCGCGATGGCAGCGCAGAGCATCATGCCCTCGGCGCCCAAGTTGACGATGCCCGCCTTTTCGTTGATGAGCAGGCCCAAGGCAGCGATGGCCAGCACGGTGCCCGCGCTCAGCGTGGCGCCGATAAGCAGTGCGTAGGATTCCATCATTTGCCTCCCTTCGAGGCCACCCAGCGGATGCGGTAGGCGATCAATGTGTCGCAAGCCAGCAGCGTGAACAGCAGCAGGCCCTGGAACACGCCGGTGAGCGACTTGGGCAGGCCCAGGCGCGACTGCGCCAGCTCGCCACCGATGTAGAACATGCTCATGAGAATGGCCGAGAGGATCATGCCCACCGGGTGCAGCCGTCCCACAAAGGCCACGATGATGGCCGCGAAGCCATAGCCGGCCGGCACATAGGGCGTGAGCTGGCCGATGGGCCCGGCCACCTCCAGCGCACCCGCCAGGCCGGCTGCGCCACCCGAGATCAAGAGCGCCGTCCACAGCGCCCGGCGCGACGAAAAGCCGGCATACCGCGCCGCCGCCGGGGCCAGCCCGCCCACCTGCTGGGCAAAGCCCGCCCGCGTGCGGAACAGAAACACCCACAAGGCCCCCGCACCGGCCAGCGCCAGCAACAGCCCGATAGACATGCGCGAGCCCTGCATCAGGCGCGGGATCTGGGTGATCTTTTCAAAATTTTTGGTCTGCGGAAAGTTGTAGCCCATGGGGTCCTTCCACGGGCCATAGACCAGGTAGCCCAGCACCAGCGTGGCCACATAGACGAGCATCAGACTCACCAGGATTTCGTTGGCGTTGAACTTGTCGCGCAGCAGCGCCGTGAGCCCCGCCCAGGCCATGCCGCCCAGCACCCCGGCGAGCAGGATGGCGGGCACGATCCAGGGGCCCGTGGTTTTGTCGGCCAGCAGCGCCACACCGCCCGCCACCACGGCGCCGATCACAAACTGGCCTTCGGCGCCGATATTCCATACGTTGGAGCGAAAGCACACGGCCAGCCCCAGCGCTATCAGCAGCAACGGCGTGGCCTTGACCATGAGTTCGCCAATGGCGTACTGGGTCTTGATGGGCTCCCAGAAGAACACCTGCAGCCCACGCACCGGGTCTTTGCCCAGCGCGATGAACAGGGCCACACCGATCAGCACCGTGAAGGCCAGCGCCAGCAGGGGCGAGCCATAGGTCCAGAGCTTGGACGCCTGAGGGCGCGGTTCCAGCTTAAGCATGCTGCACCTCCCCGGCTTGTTGTTGCTGCTGTTGCTGCTGTTGCTGCGCCAGGTGGGCCTGCACATCGGCATGCCACAGGCCGCTCATCCATTCGCCAATGCGCTCCACCGTGGCCTCGGCGCGCGGCACCGAGGGCGACAGATGCCCCTTGGCCACCACATGCAGCCGGTCGCAGATCTCAAACAATTCGTCCAGCTCCTCACTCACCACCAGCACGGCACAGCCCGCATCGCGCAGCGCCAGGATGGAGCCCCGGATCTGCGCCGCCGCGCCCACGTCCACGCCCCAGGTGGGTTGCGAGACGATGAGCAGCTTGGGTGCAGCGTCGATCTCGCGTCCCACGATGAACTTCTGCAGGTTGCCGCCTGACAGCGACTTGGCCGCCGCATTGGGGCCACCCGCCTTCACATTGAAGCGCCGGATGATGTCCTCGGCATGCTTTTGCAGCGCACCCACCTTGATCCAGCCACTGCCGCTAACCGAATTGGTGCGCGTGAGCAGCAGGTTGTGCGCCAGGCCCATGGTGGGCACGGCGCCCCGGCCCAGGCGCTCTTCGGGCACAAAGTGCAGGCCCAGCGCCCGGCGCTGGCCGGGGCCCATGCGGCCCGCGTTCTGGCCCGTCACCTGGATGCTCGCAGGCTCGGCGCGCTGGTCTTCGCCCGACAGCGCATAGAGCAGCTCTTTTTGCCCGTTGCCCGACACCCCGGCAATGCCCACCACCTCACCCGCCTTCACCTCGAACTGCAGGTCGATCAGGTCTACGCCAAACTGGTCGGCGCGTGGCAGCGACAGGCCCTGCACGCGCAGCACCGTGGCACCGGTCTGCACCGCGCGGTGCTCCAGCGCTGGCGGCTCTGCGCCGATCATCAGGCGCGACAGGGAGGCATTGGATTCCTCGGCCGGGTTGCACACGCCCGTGACCTTGCCGCCGCGCAGCACGGTGCAGGCGGTGCACAGCGCGCGAATTTCGTGCAGCTTGTGGCTGATGTAGAGAATGCTGCAGCCCTCGCTGGCCAGCTTGCGCAGCACCACGAAGAGCTTCTCGACCGCCTGGGGCGTGAGCACCGACGTGGGCTCGTCCAGGATCAGCACCTTGGGGTTGGTGAGCAGCGCGCGGATGATTTCCACCCGCTGCATCTCGCCCACACTCAGCGTGTGCACGGGGCGCAGGGGGTCGATGTCGAGGCCGTATTCGGCGGCCTTGGCGGTGATGCGCTGCGTGACCTCGGCCAGCGCGAGGCTTTTGTCCAGGCCCAGCCACACGTTTTCGGCCACCGTGAGGGTGTCGAACAGGCTGAAATGCTGGAACACCATCGCAATGCCCAGGGCACGCGCCTCTTGCGGGTTGCGCACCTGCACGGCCTGGCCGTTGAAGAACACGCTGCCTTCATCGGGCTTGACCGAGCCGTAGATGATTTTCATCAGCGTGGACTTACCCGCGCCGTTTTCGCCCAGCACGGCGTGGATTTCACCCGGCAGCACCGTGAGCGACACGCCGCTGTTGGCCACCACGGCCGGGTAGCGCTTGGTGATGCCCACCAGCTGCAGCCGTGGCGGCGCCGCACCAGGCGCTGAAGGATTGGGGGGAGAACTCATGCGGGGATTGTCTCTCAGTTTTACAACTTGTTATAAGAATGAAAATACCTCATGGTGCTTGTTCAGCATGCCCAAGCAGCTATTCTTTTCGTAGCGAAGCAGCCACGGTTTTCACGCAGTCACGCAGCCACGCCGCAGCGGCAGAATGGTGCGTGCGGGCATGCCACAGCTGGTAATACATGAGCCGGGGAAACGGCACCGGGCACGGCAGGATGGCCAGGGGCAGCTGGTCCACATACCGCTCGCAATACTGGCGGCCCGTGGTCAGCACAAGCAAGCTCGATGCCACGATGCTGGGGATGAGGCTGAAATGCGCGCAGCGCGCCGTGATGTGGCGCTGCATGCCCAGGCTGTCCAGGTGGGCGTCGATCACACCCCGCGCGCCGGGGTGGGTGGGCGTGGGCGCGATGTGCTCGGCCGCCAGCCAGCCCTCCACATCCCAGCCGCGCCGCACGGCGGGGTGGTCCTTGCCAACCAAGCACACCACCTCGTCGCCAAACAGGCGGCCCATGTGCAGGTCGTCGGGGGGCTGGGGCCAGTTGCCGATCACCACATCCACGTCGCCCTGGGCCAGGTGCGCGTGGTAGTGCGCGTCGGCCGACAGGGGCAGGATCTCGATGGGGCACAGAGGCGCCTCGACCTTGATGCGGGCCACGAGCTGGGGCAGGAACAGTGGGTCGAGGTAGTCGCTGGCCGCCACGCGAAAGGTGCGGGTGGCGGTGCGCGGGTCAAACCCACGCGCATCCGAAAACAGTGCCTCCGCCGCACGCAGGATGGCCCCGGCGGGCTCCACCATGCGCAGCGCGGCGTCGGTGGGCATCATGCTGGCGCCGGAGCGCACCAGCAGCGGGTCGCCCGACAGGTCGCGCAGCCTTTTCAACGCAGCCGATACCGCCGGCTGGTGCATGCCAAGGCGGACGGCGGCCCTCGATACGCTGCGTTCTGTGAGCACGGTGTGCAAGACCCTTATGAGATGGAGGTCTATCTTGTCGAAAAGGGCGTGGTCTCTCATAGCGGTGGGGGCATGGGTGCCATAAGCTTGCGCATATGCCGGTAACGGTACTGCGTTCTACCCTCTGCTGAACCTTTCCATCCAAGATCGAAGTGGCGTTTGTCATGACAACAAGACCCTTGCAATTCCTGCGCCGAGGCCAGCCCGTGGCGCTGGGCAATGTACCACCCGACCGCACCCTGCTGGAGGTGCTGCGCGAAGACCTGGGCTGTACCGGCACCAAGGAGGGCTGCGGCGAAGGCGACTGCGGCGCCTGCACCGTGGTGCTGGGCGAAGAACGCGACGGCCAGCTGCACTACAGCGCCGTGAACAGCTGCATCCGCCTGGCCCATTCGGTGGACGGCATGGCGCTGTGGACGGTGGAAGACCTGGCGGAAGATCCACTGATCCAGCCCGTGGGCGACTCCCCCGCTGCGGCGCGGCAAGCGATTACCTTGCACCCTGCACAAGAAGCCATGGTCCAGTGCCACGGCTCCCAGTGCGGCTTCTGCACCCCAGGCTTCGTGATGAGCCTCTTCGGCATGTACCAGAACCATGTCTGCCACGGCCAACCCATCACCCGCGAACTGGCCCAGGAAGAACTCTCGGGCAACCTGTGCCGCTGCACCGGCTACCGCCCCATCCTCGATGCCGCCCAGCAGATGGCGTCGCTGCCCGGCATGGCGGTCAATGAATCCGAAGTGCTACAAAAATTGAAGCTACTGCGGCATGATGCACTAGCACATGCGGCCGATTCGGCCTATATCGCGCCCCTCACCCTCCCTGAACTGCTTGCAGCCCGCGCCGCCCACCCAGGCGCCCAGGTGGTGGCGGGCTGTACCGACGTGGGGCTGTGGGTGACCAAGCAGCACAAGCAGTACACCCAGGTGCTGGACGTGACCCGTGCGGCCGAGCTGCGCGAAGTCACACAGCGCACCGACGCCATCCACATCGGCGCCGCCGTCACGCTGACCGACGCGTTTGCCGCCCTCACTGCGCAGTGGCCGCAGCTGCACCGATTTGCCACGCGGTTTGCGGGGCTGCCGGTGCGCAACTCGGGCACGCTGGGCGGCAATGTCGCCAACGGCTCGCCCATTGGCGATTCCATGCCCCTCTTGATGGCGCTGCGCGCCCAGGTGGTGCTGGCCAGCCAGGCCCGGGGCGAGCGCCAGCTGCCGCTGGAAGACCTGTACACCGGCTACCGGCAAAACGTGATGGCGGCCGACGAGCTGCTGGTGCGCATCGTGGTGCCGCGCCCCTCGGTCCAAGAACAACTGCGGGCGTACAAAATTTCCAAACGCTTTGACGACGACATCTCTGCCGTCTGCCTGGTGCTCAACCTCGACATCGCGGGCGGTACCGTGCAGCGCGCCAGCATTGGTGCAGGCGGCGTGGCCGCCACCCCGGCCCGCGCGCAGCAAACCGAGGCCGCCCTGACCGGCCAGCCCTGGACCGAGGCCACCGCGCAGCGTGCCGCTGCCGTGCTGCAGGCCGAGTTCAGCCCCATCTCCGACATGCGCGCCAGTGGCGCCTACCGCCGCCAGGTGCTGGGCAGTCTGCTGCAGCGCTACTGGCTGGAGAGCCAGGGCCAGTCCTCGGTCAGTCTGGACACCTTGACGCTGGAGGCTGCCGTATGAACGCCCCCCACACCATCGCCGAAACCGCCCTGCCCGCGCCCGCCCGCGCCGCCATGGGCCAGTCGCACATCCACGAAAGCGCCCGCGCCCAGGTGGCGGGCGCCGCGCACTACATCGACGACCTGCCGGAGGTGAAGGGCACGCTGTATGCCGCGCCCATCCTCTCGACCGTGGCCCACGGCACCCTGAACAGTGTGGATGCCACCGCCGCACTGGCCCTGCCCGGCGTGCGCGGCGTGGTGCTGGCCAGCGATGTGCCCGGCGACAAGATCCTCGCCGCGTTCGGACACGACGAGCCCGTGTTTGCACTGGACAGCGTGCAGTTTGTCGGCCAGGTGATCGGCCTGGTGGTGGCCGACTCGGTCATGCAGGCACGCCGCGCGGTGCGCGCCGTGAAGCTCGACATCACCCCCCTGCCCGCCGTGCTGACGGTGCAGGACGCGTTGAAGGCGCAAAGCTATGTGCTGCCGCCGGTGTTTGTCCGCCGGGGCGATGCGGCCACGGGCCTCGCGCAATCGGCGCACCGCATGCAGGGAGCGTTTGAAGTCGGCGGCCAGGAGCATTTCTATCTCGAAGGCCAGATCGCCTACGCCATGCCGCTGGAGCAAAAGCAGTGGTGGATCTACTCCAGCACGCAGCACCCCGGTGAGGTGCAGCACTGGGTGGCGCACGCGCTGGGCATCGACAACCACGCGGTCAAGGTGGAATGCCGCCGCATGGGTGGCGGCTTTGGCGGCAAGGAGACGCAGGCCGGGCACCTGGCCGTGTGGGCCGCCGTCGCCGCCAACAAGCTGGGCCGCCCCATCAAGCTGCGGCTGGACCGTGACGAGGACTTCATGGTCACCGGCAAGCGCCATCCGTTTGCGTACGAGTACAACGTGGGCTTTGACGACACCGGCCGCATCACGGGCCTGAAGCTGCAGATGGCGGCCAACTGCGGCTTCAGCGCCGACCTGTCGGGCCCCGTGGCCGACCGCGCGGTGTTCCACGCCGACAACGCGTATTACCTGAGCGACGTCGAGATCGCGTCGTACCGCTGCAAGACCAACACACAAAGCCACACCGCCTTCCGCGGCTTTGGCGGCCCGCAGGGCGTGATCGTGATCGAGGCCATCCTGGGCGACATCGCCCGCGCGCTGGGCCGCGATGCGCAGGACGTGCGCCTAGCCAACCTGTATGGCAAGGACGCGAGCAGTGGCCGCCATGTGACCCACTACCAGATGGCGGTGGAAGACAATATCCTGCACGAGCTGCTGCCCACGCTGGAGCAGACCTCGCACTACCGCCAGCGCCAGGCCGAAATTGCGGACTGGAACGCACGCAATGCGGTCATCAAGCGTGGCATGGCCATCACGCCCGTCAAGTTCGGCATCAGCTTCACCGCCACGCTGTTCAACCAGGCGGGTGCGCTGGTGCATGTGTACACCGACGGCAGCGTGCAGGTGAACCACGGCGGCACCGAAATGGGCCAGGGCCTGCACACCAAGGTGGCGCAGATCGTGGCCGACGAGCTGGGCGTGCCGCTGCACCGCGTGCTGGTGACGGCCAGCGACACCAGCAAGGTGCCCAACGCCAGCGCCACTGCCGCCAGCAGCGGCACCGACCTGAACGGCCGCGCCGCCCAGTACGCCGCGCGCAACGTGCGCGACAACCTGGCCTCGTTTGTGTGCGGCCTGGACGGCTGCGGCGCCGGCGCGATCCGGTTTGCGGGCGGCCAGGTGATCTCGCCCAAGACGGTGCGCAGTTTTGAAGAGGTGGTGCAGGCCGCGTACGCCAACCGCATCCAGCTGTGGAGCGACGGCTTTTACCGCACGCCCAAGATCCACTACGACAAGACGACCCTCACCGGGCGCCCGTTCTATTACTTTGCCTACGGCGCCGCCTGCACCGAGGTGGCCATCGACACCCTCACCGGCGAGAGCCGCGTGCTGAAGGTGGACATCCTGCACGACGTGGGCCACAGCATCAACCCGGCCATCGACATCGGCCAGATCGAGGGCGGGTTTGTGCAGGGCATGGGCTGGCTGACGACCGAGCAGCTGGTGTGGAACGACAAGGGTTATCTGGCCACTCACGCGCCGAGCACCTACAAGATCCCGGCCACGGGCGATATTCCGGAGCACTTCAACGTCCACCTGTGGCCCGAGGCGAATCGGGAGGACAACGTGGGCGGCAGCAAGGCGGTAGGGGAGCCGCCGTTCATGCTGGCAATCAGTGTGTATGAGGCGCTGCGCAATGCGGTGGCGGCGGGGCGTAGCGGGGTGGATGCGGCGGCGCCAGTGGTTTTGACGGCTCCGGCGACTGCGGAGAATGTGCTCAGGGCGTTGGGGCGGTTAGGAGAGTGATGTTTTTGGCCGCTGGCGCTTTTTGGATATTCGCTGGTAGCTATCAATTTTGAATCAACCTCCCTGTTCGTCGATTGATGTGCCGGTGTGACTCGAGTCCCTTTCTTTCGCGTCGCCGAAAGAAAGGAACCAAAGAAAGGGCGACCCCACTGTCTGCGTCCCCTGCGCTTCGCTACGGGGCAACCTGCGGTACTCGGGTTTGGCGGGGTCTCGCTCGAACTCGCTTCGCTCAGACAATCGCGAGCCCTGATCCGCCAAACCCTGCGCTCCTCGGCGCATTCAGAGGGGCAAAGGGAGCAGAACATCCACTCGGGCCATCGCTGCGCTCGGCCCCACCTCGCGGGCGCACGCGCCGCGCGCTGCGCAGCCCCGGCCGAGCAAAGCGATGGCCTGAATGGATGTCCGGCTGTTTGGCTGTTTGGCTCCCAACCCCTGCTGGCTGCGCCTGCGTCGGGGCGGTTGCGGGGTGAGCATGGGCGTCGGAGCGCCCATGCCTCGTGAACTGACTCGCCGTGGCTGTCCGAGCGGCGCGCGCAGCGCAAAGCGAGTTCCACGGCGCACCCCGCAACCGCCCCGACGCAGGTCTGCCCCTTCGCAGGGTCGCAGACTGGGGGTCGCCTTTCTTTTGGGTACTTTTCTTTGGCGAAGCAAAGAAAAGTACCTCGCCCGCCGGGGCGACTCCCGGCCTCCGCCCTCAACAAAGGCATGCGGTTCAATCAGCGCACAAAAATCAACACTACAAAATCAATAGCAAACACCACATATCCCACTAGCGCATCCAGCCCAAAACCCCTCAAACAGGCCCCAAAGCCATCCGCCCCGACGAAGTCACCGACGCATCCCTCGCATGCCGCGTCTCCACCCGGTTGCGCCCCGCCCGCTTGGCGTCATAACAAGCCATGTCCGCCGCATACAGCACCGACGGCACATCCTGCAAGCTGGCATCGAGCACCACCAGCCCAATACTCACCCCCAGCGTAAAACTGCGTCCCTGGTACGACGGCTCCCACGCATGCACCGCCGCACGCAACTGCTCGGCCACGGCCTGGCCGCGTGCCAGTGCACAGCCGGGCAACACCACCGCAAACTCGTCCCCACCCAGGCGCGCCGCCCAGCCAATCTGGCGCACATGGGATGCCAGCAGCCGGGCCACATGGCGCAGTACATCGTCGCCCGCGTCGTGGCCCGCAATATCGTTGACCACGGTGAAATGGTCCAAGTCGAGGAACAGCACCACGCCGTCGCCCTGCGCATCGCTGCCTTCCTCGTCGGCGGCACCGGCAGCGGAAGCAGCAGTAGCAACAACAGCACCCACTGGGCGCTGGCGGGCGGACCGCTCGGCCATCAACTGGCCCAGGCGCTCGTCAAACGCGGCGCGGTTGTACAGCTGCGTGAGCGCATCGTGCGTGCGGCCCCAGGACTGCTGCACCTGGGCCTCGCGCGCGGCGGTGATGTCTTCCAATATCCACACGGTGCCACCATGCACCTCATCGGGGCGCACGCCCCGGCCCTGCACGCGGGCCCACACGGAGGTGCCGTCCTTGCGCAAAAAGCAGATGTCGCCGTCAAACGCTCCATGCGCAGCCACCTCGGCCCGCACGCGAACGCCTACCTGGGCGTAGTCCGCATCGCTGGCATACAGGGTGCGCGCGGGGCGTCCCTGCAGCTCTTGCGCGGTATAGCCCAGCATCACACAGGCCTGGTGGCTCACCACCTCCAGCATGCTGTGGCGGGTGATGACGATACCTACCGTGGCGCTGTCCAGCACGGCCTGGAACTGGCCGACCACCGTGTCCTGGCGCGACTGCTGCAGGCTGCCCTGCTGCACCAGGCCCTGGAACACCCGCACCAGCTCGCCCACCTCACCGCCCGCGCGGGGCCAGTCCATGTCTGTCGCCGGCTGCTGGCGCGCGCTGGTCTGGAGCAGTTGGCGCGCCTTGAAGGTGAGCCGCGCCAGCGGCTGCGCCATCCAGCCCATCAGGGCCACGGCCAGCAGCATGCATAGCACCATGCTAGCCACCGCCAGCCACCACGCTTCACGCTGGGCGCCATGCAGCGGCGCCAGCAGCGCCTGCGACTGGCTCACGCGCGCCACAATCCACTGCGGCAGCGGCATGCCCGCCATGCTCACGATGTGGCCAGACTGCACATGGGTCATGCCCCGCCCCACCACGGGCTGGGCTTGGCTTTGCCAGCGCGTGTACACGGGGGCCAGGCCCGCCTCATCCCGTACCTGGCCCAGCACGCGGGTGGGGTCGGAGTGCGACAGGATGGTGCCGTCGCGCGTGAAGACGATGAGCTGCGAATCATCGCGCGCGGGCAGCGTCATCGACGGCGGCAGAAGGCTTTGCGACTGCAGGCGCAGCGCACCTGCCACCACGCCCATCACCGTGCCGTCTTCGCGGTGCAGCGGCATGGTGAACATCACCCGGGCCTCGCCCGTGCGCCCCGCAATCAGCTCGGACACCAGCGGCTTGCCATCCACTAGGGTGCGGCGCAGCGCATCGCGTTCGGTGGGGTCGAGGTCGGCGGCTTTTTCGAGCTGGCCGGCGCGCAGGCTCAGGCGCAGCTCGCCGTTGTCGCGGGCGACCTGCATGGTGTCAAAGAACTGCACCGCAGGCAGGCCTTGCTGCAGCAGCCATTCCAGTGACGAGGGCGACTCCAGCATGCCCGGCGTGATGCCGGCGGCCACAGTGCGCAGCACCTTCTGGCTCTGCTCGATCTTGCTGGCCAGCAACCGGGCCACCACCTCGACCTCGTCGGTCTGCTGGCTCACCACCCGGCGCATCGCCTCTTGCCCCGAGGCACGGGTGACTAGCCAGGCCGCCACCGCTCCCGACAGGGCCACCGCCAGCGCCGCCACCAGCATGAGCCGCAGCACCAGCGCGCCAGGCACCAGCCAGCCCGGCGCAGGGTCCGGTGCAGCCGTGGGTGCGGGAGGGGGCGTCATGGACGCTCCCGCACCTGGGAGGGGTGGGCACGCTCAGAGTTCGGCATGGGGACGGGTCATTGCAGACATGTCCCAACAAATATACGCAGGCCCTGTGCCCCGGGGCTTGGGTGGAACCCTTGGTAAAAGCCAAGGAAAAACCCTGAGCCAGCAGGGGCACCACAGGGAAGGCGGCGGGGCTGCCCGCCGCAGCGCGTGCGCCCAGGGCCAAGCGGCACAGCCCACCCCCGCAGGGTTCACCAACGCACGCGATGGTTTGTGAGCAATTGCAACGCAGCCGGTGCTCTAGAGCCCGAGGTTGCCGAGGCGCGCTGCCCCGGTATCAGCTGTGCGGTATCAGCAGCCCGCCATCGACTGCAGTGCCCGCGGCTGGGGCAGCGCCAGCACGTTGCCGGTGCCATGGATCAGGCCCAGCTCGCGCAGGTGGCGCAGCACGCGCGAGAAGGTTTCGGGCGCAATGCCCAGCTGGGCGGCGATCAGGCGTTTGCGCTGGTGCAGGGTGACCTGCATGGCGCCGCTGTGGTCGGGCTGGGCGTGGTTCAGCAGCCACTGGGCGCAGCGCGATTCGGCGTCCTGCGCCAGGCGGCTCACGGCCAGCTCAGACTGTTGCCGGTAGCCCTGGGCCATGTCCAGCAGCAGGCCACGTGCGCCCGGAGGCATGGCAGCCAGGCCACGACGAAAGTCTTCGATGGGCACGCGCCGCACATGCACACGTGTGTCGGACACCATGTCGACCGGCAACGGCAGGCCCAGCAGAGCCGACGCGGCGTCGAGCCAGAACGGCCCCTCGACCGCGCCCAGCTGGTGGCGCAGAAAACCGTCGTCCAGCACACCGCGCAGCACGCGGCCGCTTTCGAGGTGCAACACCGTCGTCAGCACCTCATTGCGCCTGCGCAGCACTTCGCCGGGAGCGATGACCTCGGTGTCAGCGGGCAGAGAAAAAAGGGTAGATGGCAGCATGGAGGTTACTGTGCCGTGCGACCGCGCCTGCGGCATTGAGCCACATCAAAGCCGCACCATGTCGCCCGCCCTGCGCGCCCCAGGTTTGCGCCAAAACACACGAAAACTGCGCCAGCAACGTGCATGGATGCGCGCTGAGAGGCCCGACAGGGATGTAAACAGGTGTTGCACCAGGGCATGGAACTTGCGAAGCCCTACCGGCGGGCCCCGCCCTGCACCACGGTGCAACAGGGGCCGCGTCTCCTTTGCCCCGCCGGACCTCCGGCGCTTTCATCCCCAGGAATCACTCCATGAAGAAAAACCTGATTGCACTGTCTCTATCGCTCGGCGGCGCCCTGCTGTGTGCCACCGGGGCCCAGGCCCAAAGCTCCGTCCAGCTGATGGGCCTGACCGATGTGTTTGTGGGCTCCATGAAAAACGCCGGTGACGCCGGCAGCAGCAAGGTGGTCAACAGCGGCGGCATGACCACGTCGTGGTTCGGCGTCAAGGGCACCGAAGACCTGGGCGGCGGGCTCAAGGCCAACTTTGCGCTCACCTCGTTCATCAAGGTGGATAGCGGCATCCAGGGTCGCTTTGCCAACGACACCTTCTTCTCGCGCGATGCCAACGTCGGCCTGAGCGACAGCTGGGGCACCGTCACAGTGGGGCGCGGCCTGGCCCCCAACTTCCTGCCGTCCATCCTGTCGAACCCGCTGGGCGACTCGTTCACCTTTGCGCCGCTGATCCTGCACATGAACGTGCCCCTGTTCAACGGCACGGGCTGGGGTTCCACCACGCCGTCCGACACCGGCTGGTCCAACGAAATCATCTACAGCACGCCCAACCTGGGCGGTCTGACCGCCAACCTGCACTACCAGTTTGGCGAGGTCGCGGGTGACAGCAGCAAGAAGAACGTGGGCATCAACGCGCTGTACTTCAACGGCCCCATCACCCTCACTGGCTTTTACGAGCGCGACCAGATGAGCAACCCCGCCGTGCCCAGCACCTACCTGGGCACCACCAAGACCGACTGGATGCTGGGCGGCGCGTATGACTTTGCCGTCGTGAAGGCCTTTGCCAGCTACGGCCAGGCCAAGGCCGACAACACCACCAACAAGGCCAAGACCACGCAGCTGGGCGTGTCGGTGCCCGCAGGCGCCACCGGCAAGGTGCTGGCCTCGTGGGCGCAGACCAAGATGACGGCCACCGACATCTCGCGCAAGACCTTCACCGTGGGGTATGACTACTTCCTGTCCAAGCGCACCGACGTGTACGTGATGGCCATGAACGACCGCATCACCAACCAGACCAAGGGCAACAGCTTCGGCGTGGGCATCCGCCACCGGTTCTGAGGCCTGCGCACAGCGCCTGGGGCCATTTTTAAGCCCCAGCAGCCCCAGGCGCTAGTGCAATATGCCTGAGCAGCTACAAAATCAGTAGCACCCGAAAATCGTTCACGTTAGTGTGCGTGGGGCCGGTGACCAGCAGGTCGTCCAGCCCCGCAAAAAATCCCCAGGCGTCATTGCGTGCCAGGTGGTCGTCGATGCGCAGGCCCGCTGCGCCTGCACGCGCCAGCGTGTCGGGGCACACAAAGGCCCCCGCGTTGTCTTCGCTGCCGTCGATGCCGTCGGTATCGGCCGCCAGCGCCCACACCGCAGGCTCGCCCTGCAGCGCCTGCGCCAGGCCCAGGCAAAACTCGCCCGCACGCCCGCCCCGCCCCCGGGGCACGCCGGGCGCACGCGGACGCACGGTGACGGTGGTTTCGCCCCCCGAAAGAATTACACACGGCGCCGCAAACGGCTGGCCGCGCCGCGCCACCGCACGGGCCAGTGCTGCATGCACCTTGCCCACTTCGCGCGACTCGCCCTCCATCTCGTCCGACAGCACATGCGCAGGCAGCCCCGCCGAACGGGCCAGCGCGGCAGCGGCCTCTAGCGCCTGCTGGGGCGTAGCAATCATGTGCACCGCATGGCCAGCAAAACGCGCGTCGCCGGGTTTGGGGGTTTCCAGGCTGCCCGCCTCCAGCGCAGTGCGGATGGCCGGAGGCACATCGATGCCGTAGCGCGCCAGAATGGCCAGCGCATCAGCACAGGTGGTCGCGTCCGGCACGGTGGGGCCACTGGCGATCACCGACGGGTCGTCGCCCGGCACATCGCTGATGGTGAGCGTGACCACGCGCGCCGGCGCACAGGCTGCCGCCAGGCGCCCACCCTTGATGCGCGAGAGGTGCTTACGCACGCAGTTCATCTCGCCAATGTGCGCGCCGCTGTCGAGCAGGGCGCGGTTGATGCGCTGCTTGTCTTCCAGCGTCACCCCGTCGCAGGGCAAGGTCAGCAGGGACGAGCCACCGCCCGAGATCAGGCACAGCACCAGGTCGTGCTCCGTCAGCCCCTGGGTCATGTCCAGAATGCGCTGCGCAGCCGCCAGCCCCGCCGCATCGGGCACGGGGTGCGCGGCCTCCACCACCTCGATGCGCTGGGGCACGCCCACAGGCCGGGGCGGCACATGCCCGTAGCGCGTGACCACCAGGCCCGAGAGGGGCGCGTCCTGCGGCCACAGAGCCTCCAGCGCCTGCGCCATGGCGCCCCCTGCCTTGCCCGCGCCCAGCACCAGCGTGCGGCCCCCGCTCTCGCGGTTGGGCGGCTGGGGCAGCCACTGGCGCATGCCGTGCAGGGGTTGTGCGCTGTGCACGGCGGCATCAAACAGCGCCTTCAGAAAGGCGCGGGGGTGGGTGCGGTAATCCGGCAGGGAGGGGCTGGCTGGCTGGGTTTCTGGGTGCATGCCGCGCATTGTGCAGCGGCAGGGCCAGTCACCCGGCTGTAACCAACTTGTCACACGCCACAGGTATCGTCGGCACCCTTGCTCAGGGACCCACAACAGCCATGCACAACACCCCATGGAGCCGACTGGAGGCGATGATGGCACTGCTGTCACCCGCCGCCCGCCAGGGCACCGGCCCCCTGGCGCGGCTGATGCGCGAAGGCGAGCTGTACTGCGTGTTCCAGCCCCTGGCCGACCTGCGCGAGGGCCAGGTGTACGCACACGAGGCGCTGATCCGGGGGCCGCAGAACACCCCCTTGCACACCCCCGACAAACTGCTGGAGCTGGCCCGGCGCGAGGGCCTCCTGCAGGACTTTGAGTTGCTGTGCGTCTACACCGCCATGGAGCAATGGGGGCGGCACGACGCCCCGGGCCGGCTGTTTGTGAACATCAGCGCCGACGCGCTGGTGCATGGCGTCCAGCTGATCGGCGCCACAGCGCTGGGCGACACCGTGCGCAGCCTGGGCCTGAGCGCCCGCATGCTGGTGCTGGAGATCACCGAGCACGAGCGCGTGACCGACATGCCCCAGCTGCGCCAGGCCATCAAGGCCGTACACGCCTGCGGCGCGCGGCTGGCGCTGGACGACTTTGGCGACGGCCGCTCCAGCCTGCGGCTGTGGTCCGAGGTGAAGCCCGACTTCGTGAAGATCGACAAATACTTCATCCGAGACATCAGCGACCACCCCGAGAACCTGCAGATGCTGCAGGCCATCAAGGGCATCGCCGACGTGTTTGGCACCCAGCTCATCGCAGAGGGCATCGAAACCCGCGACGACCTGCGCGCGCTGCGCGACCTGGACATCCCCCTGGGCCAGGGCTGGCTGCTGGGCCGCCCTGCCATGGCGCCGCGCGAGGCCGTGGACGACGCAGCGCTGGAGGTCATGCACGACCGCCGCGTGGCCGTGCTGCCGCACCTGGGCCAGACCGCGCGCCCGGGCATCCTGCGCAGCTTGCTGGTGGTGCAGGCGCCCACCGCAGCGCCCGCCACCAACAACGACGCCGTAGCCGCCCTGTTCCGCCAGCACACGGACCTGCACGCATTGGCGGTGGTGGACGGGTCACGCCCCGTGGCCCTTATCAACCGCCAGCAGTTCATGAACCACTACGCCACGCCGTACTTCCGCGAGGTGCACGGCCGCAAGTCGTGCCTGGCGTTTGCCAACCTGTCGCCGCGCGTGGTGGAGCTGGACTGCGATGTGGACCAACTCGTGGGCATCCTCACCTCGCAGGACCAGCGCTACCTGAGCGACGGCTACATCGTCACCGACAATGGCCGCTACCTGGGCCTGGGCACCGGCGACCAGCTGGTGCGCGCCGTGACCGAGACCCGCATCGAGGCCGCGCGCCACGCCAATCCGCTCACTTTTCTGCCCGGCAACATTCCGATCAGCCTGCACATCCAGCGCTTGCTGGAAAGCGGCACCGAGTTCGTGGCCTGCTACGCAGACCTGAACAACTTCAAGCCCTTCAACGACCACTATGGCTACTGGCGCGGCGACCAGATGATCCGCCTGGTGGCGCGCCTGGCCACGGCGCACTGCGACGCACGCAGCGACTTTGTGGGCCATGTGGGCGGGGACGACTTCATGCTGATCTTCCAGAGCAGCAACTGGCTGCAGCGCTGCAAGAACATCGTGGACGAGTTTGCGCGCGAGGCCGTCACGCTGTTTGACGACAGCGCCCGTCTGGCAGGCGGCATCCAGGCCGAGGACCGACATGGCGTGCAGCGGTTCTTTCCTTGCACCACGCTGGCCATTGGTGCGGTGCGCATCAAGCCCGGTCGATTCCGGCACGCCGAAGAAGTGGCCAACCTGGCCGCAGTGGCCAAGCATGAGGCGAAGCAGGCATCCACGGGAGTGGTGCTGCATGGCGGGTTTACCGAGTCGAGCCTGGGGGCGCTGGCGGCCGCGCGGGCGTTGCAGGATGTGTTGGCGGCGTAGGGACTGTTTGGACCGCGTCCCAAGGACGCGACGTCGATGCAAAACCGCTGTTTTGGCTCAGCGACAGTAGGCGATTGACGCTGCATGGCTTGTGGCAAACAAGTCCGCTTCGGGCCCTAAGGCGACATAAAACTTTCTGGAAAGCGGGCCTCTGTTACACATTCGTCGCCCCTGCTCCTGGGTTGGCAGCTACTGCCGAAACGAGCCCTTCGGTCTCACCATCTGTTTGAGATTCTTGAGCTTTCGAGGCGCGCGCTCAGTCCATGAAATTTCTGCCCCATCTTCCAATTCTTCGTAGATTGGAAGGACATCGGTGATACCTACCAACTTCCATTGCACAGGTACTCCTTGAGTTCCGCCCTTGTATGGTTTCGCATTCTTGCGAGCTACCGTCATGCCCTTTTCATAGGCCTCTTCAAGGTTCGGTGCACGTACAAGGATTGTGTTTTCCCACGACAGGAATCGAGCTTCATCGTCGTCCTTTCTGTCGTCTTCCAACTCAACGAAGCGCAGCAGATACGAGACCACGTACCAGCCCACTGGGGAAAGATTTTTGTCGTGTGTCATGCAAAAATTCTCAAACCTGTAGCCAGTACCAAACGAAGCACCACCCACTCAATCGAAACTCTGAGCGGCAGCTTCTGGCCGATTGCTGCCGCCGCACTCGACTCTCTCAAGGCCCCGTAGGCGCCCCCGCCTCAAACCACTTCCCAATCAGCGCACGCTCCGCATCGGTGATGCCCGTCGCATTGTTCATGGGCATGAGCTTTTGCACCACGGCCTGCTGGTAGATGGCCTGGGCGTGTTGCTTCACGCTGTCGGGCGAATCAAGCCGCAGGTTCTTCATTTGCATCTGCTCGCCGTGGCACATGTAGCAGCGCTGCTCCAGCACCGCTTGCACGGCCTTGAAGTCATTTTGGCCGCTAGCGCCCGTTTTATCTGCGCTGGCAGCTCCTGAAACAGGAGCATTCGCCACGGGCGCGGCCACCGGCGCAGGGCGCATCCAGGCGATGACGCACACGATCACGGCCACGCCCACCAGGGCATAGGGCAGCGGGTTGCCATTGCGGCCCAGCTTGTAGCCGTGGCGCATCACAAAGAACTGGCGGATGGCCGCGCCCGCAAACATCATCAGGATCAGCACCAGCCAGTTTTGCGGGTGGCTCCAGGTGAAGCTGTAGTGGTTGCTCAGCATGGCAAACAACACGGGCAGCGTGAAATAGGTGTTGTGCACGCTGCGCTGCTTGCCGCGTTTGCCGTGGATCGGGTCTACCGGCTGGCCGGCCTTGATCTGGCTGATGACAGTGCGCTGGCCGGGGATGATCCAGAAGAACACGTTGGCGCTCATGGATGTGGCGATCATCGCCCCCACCAGCAGGAAGGCTGCGCGGCCCGCAAACCAGTGGCAGGCCAGCCACGAGGCCACGCACACCAGCACCAGGACCAGCGCACCGACAATCGCGTCGCCGTTCTTGCGCTGGCCGAAGATGCGGCAGATGGCGTCGTACAGCAGCCAGAACACCACAAAGAAGCCCAGCGCCACCACGATGGCCGTGGCGGGTGCCCAGTCCATGCGCGACTTGTCGATGAGGTAGGTGCTGGCGCTGTAGAGGTAGGACACGGTGAACAGCGCAAACCCGCTGATCCAGGTGCTGTAGCTCTCCCAGAAGAACCAGTGCAGGTGTTTCGGCAACTGCGGCGGCGACACCGCAAACTTGACCGGGTGGTAGAACCCGCCGCCGTGCACGGCCCAGAGCTCGCCGCTCACGCCTTGTTTCTTGAGGTCTTCGTCCTCGGGCGGCGTGAGGCTGCTGTCCAGAAAAACGAAATAGAACGACGAGCCGATCCAGGCGATGGCCGTAATGACATGGACCCAGCGCAAAAGCAGGTTGGCCCAGTCGAGAAAGTAGCTTTCCATATCTCAACCTTGATGGTGCGTTAGCACCAAACAGCAAACCTGCTCACCACTGCGGGCGCTCTGAGCAGACATTGAGGTCGCGCACCTTGGCCAGTGGGTTGCTGGCCGGGGCACCGCTGCGACCGGTACGTCAAAGTGTATGCAGGAATTGTTCCCGATTCCAGCCCCAACCTGGGGCATTCGGGGCCGGAATTACCCTCATTCCCCAGCCTTTGGAGTTGGCTGCAGCGTCTGCAGCAACTGCGCTGCCACGGCCACGGCAATCACCTCAGGCTCCTTGCCGCCAATGCCGGGAATGCCGATGGGGCAGGTCACCTGCGCCAGCTCCTCGGGCGCGAACCCGCGCCCATGCAGGCGGTTGCTGAAGGTGGCCCACTTGGTTTGGCTGCCGATCAGCCCGATGAAAGGCAGGTCGCCCTGCTCGCGCTGGCGGCGCAGGCAGGCGGCCACCACGTCCAGGTCCTCGGCGTGGCTGAAGCTCATGATCAGCACGCGGCTGCCGGGTGCCAGGCGGGGCACCGCAAGTTGCACCGGCTCGGAGTGTTCGCAGACCACACCCTCTGGCGGATCGGACGGGAATATGCCGTCCCGACTGTCGATCCAGGTCAGCGCAAAGGGCAGTGGCGCCAGCACGCGAGCCAGCGCATGGCCCACATGCCCGCCGCCAAACAGCGCCACCGGGTGCAGGAGGGGCGTGAGGCGCTGGGCCAGGCCTGGCGCGTCTTGCGCCGTGAGCAACTCAAACCCCAGGTGCACCACCCCGCCACAGCACTGGCCCAGCGCCGGGCCCAGCGCAAACCGCATCGGCCCCGGCGCGGTGACCGGCCCACCCGCCAGGCGGCGGCGTGCTTCGGCAATCGCCTGCAGCTCCAGATGCCCGCCGCCGATGGTGCCCACCAGCTGGTCGGCGAACACGGCCATCCAGGCGCCGGGCTCCCGGGGCACGGACCCTTGGGTAGACTCCACGGTCACGAGGCAGGCTGGCGCGGCCCCCAGGCCGTCCAGCAGCATTTGCAAATTTTTCACCGCGATCCTTATCGTGACGGACGCAAAACGAGGCACTGCCAGCGGCTCACCCTCCAGTGAGGCAGCTGTTGTAGCCCCCGTTGCGATCGTCGTCATTTTGTAACGTACCACCTTCGCCGCTGGGTTATCGTGCCCGCAGTCTCAGGAACCTTTCACACCATGCCCGACACGCCCTCTCCCCGCTCCACTGGAAAGCGCAGCCACTGGCTCCTGGCAGGCATCATGGCCGTGGGCGCGGCGCTGGTCTCAGCCTGCAAGTCCCCGCCAGAGCCCACGCCGGCCCCGGCGCCTGACAGCATCCCCTCCACCGGCCCCGATGCCAGCGGTGTCAAAGGCCCGGTGCCAGCGACCGCTGGCTCTGCGCGCCCCTCGGCCGCCGCCACACCCCTGGCCTACCGCCAGGACGCTGCCACCCATCTGTACGGTCTGAACCGTGAACGCATCTTCAAAGGTAAGCTGCCGCCGCAGCTGTATGCAATCGGTGTGCTGCAGCTCGACATCGACCGCGCAGGCAAGATCACCCGCCTGCACTGGATGCGCGCCCCGCGCCATGCCCCCGAGGTGGTCACTGAAATCGAGCGCACGGTACGCGCTGCGGCCCCCTTCCCAGTCCCGGCCCGCATGGGCAAGGTCACCTACACCGAGACCTGGCTGTGGGACAAGAGCGGGCACTTTCAGCTCGATACACTGACCGAAGGGCAGCTGTAGCGACATCCCCCTGAGCGGCTACGCCGCTTCCGCCCTCTGGCAGCGCTTGCTACGAGCCGCGGTAGGTCGAATAGCTCCAGGGGCTGACCAGCAGCGGCACGTGGTAGTGCTGGTCGGCATGCGCAATGCCAAAGTCCAGACTCACCTGGTTCAGAAAATTGGGCTCGGGCAGCTGCGTGCCCCGGGCCTTGAAATAGCCCGCCACATCAAAGCGCAACCGGTACGTGCCGGTGCGCAGGCTGGCGTTGTCGAACAGCGGTGCATCGGTGCGGCCGTCGTGGTTCAGCACCAGGCGCTTGATGAGGGTGGCGTTGTCGCCGTCGGTGGAATACAGGGCCACTTCCATGCCGGCCGCAGGGCAGCCGTTCATGGTGTCCAGAACGTGGGTGCTCAATCCCATGGGGGAATCTCCTGAAGTAAGAGTCTGTCCAATCGGCGACGATTGCCAGATCGCAGTGTGTAGACCAAAAGTGTATACACTTTTCACCATCCACCGTATCATGCAGCCATGGAATCTTCCTCCACCAGCGCCATCGTCGAAGCGCTGACCCGCGCCATCGTAGAACACCGCCTGCAACCCGGCACCAAGCTGGCCGAGCAAAAGCTGGCCGACCACTTTGGCGTGTCGCGCACGCTGGTGCGCCAGGCACTGTTTCAGCTGGCGCAAAACCGGCTGGTCACGCTGGAGCCCGCACGGGGCGCGTTTGTGGCGACACCCTCGGTCGAGGAGGCGCGCCAGGTGTTTGCCGTGCGCCGCATGCTGGAGACGGAGATGACCCGCGCATTTGTGCGCAGCGTGACGCCCGCCAAGCTCAAGGCACTGCGCGCCCACGTGGCCAGCGAGAAGGCCGCCATGGGCACGCACGACGCCAGCACCCGCACGGAGTTGCTGGGCGACTTCCATGTGCGCATGGCTGAGCTGATGGGCAACGAGGTGCTGGCGCAGATGCTGGGTGACCTGATCTCGCGCTGTGCCCTCATCACGCTGATGTACCAGTCGGCCAGCGCGGCCGAGCACTCGCACGAGGAGCATGCCGACATCGTGGCGGCCCTGGCCGCACGCGACGAGGAGCGCGCAGTGGCCCTGATGCAAAGCCACCTCGAACATGTCGAAGCCAGCCTGACCTTTGACCGCAAGCGCCCGGCCAGTGACCTGGCCGCCGCCCTGGCCTCTTGAAAACCACCCCACCATGATCTACGACACCACCCAGGCCTACCCCCGCGACCTCATCGGCTACGGCAAGACACCGCCCCATGCCCAGTGGCCCGGTGGCGCGCGCATTGCCGTGCAATTCGTTTTGAACTACGAAGAAGGCGGCGAAAACGCAGTGCTGCATGGTGATGCAGGCAGCGAGCAGTTCCTGTCCGAAATGTTCAACCCGGCCAGCTATCCCGAGCGGCACATGAGCATGGAGGGCATTTATGAATACGGCTCGCGTGCCGGTGTGTGGCGCATCCTGCGCGAGTTTGAAAAGCGGCAACTGCCCCTCACGGTGTTTGGCGTGTCCACGGCCCTGCAGCGCCACCCCGACCTCACGGCGGCTTTTATGGAGCTGGGCCACGAGATAGCCTGCCATGGCCTCAAGTGGATCCACTACCAGCACATTCCCGAAGAGGTGGAGCGCGCCCACATGCAAGAGGCGATGGACATCATCCAACGAATGACGGGCGCAAGAGGAAGTTCGCAAGACCATGTACATGGTCTGGGCTGGTACACCGGCCGCGACAGCCCCAACACCCACCGCCTGGTGGCTGACTACGGCGGCTTTGAATACGACAGCGACTACTACGGCGACGACCTGCCCTTCTGGATGAAGGTGCGCAAGACCGACGGCAGCGTGGTGCCCCAGCTCATCGTGCCGTACACGCTGGACTGCAACGACATGCGGTTTGCGCTGCCCCAGGGCTACTCGCACGCCGACCCGTTCTTCCAGTACCTGAAGGACACCTTTGATGCGCTGTATGCCGAGGGTGACCCCGCCGGCGACAACGCGCCCAAGATGATGAGCATTGGCATGCACTGCCGCCTGCTGGGCCGCCCAGGCCGCATCACGGCGCTGCAGCGCTTTCTGGACCACATCGCACAGCACGACAAGGTGTGGGTGGCCCGCCGCATCGACATCGCGCGCCACTGGAAGGCCGTGCACCCCTACCCCACCACAAAGGCCTGACGACCATGACATGGACCCTTGACCAACTGAATGCCGCCACGCCCGCACAGGCCCTGGAGGCGCTGGACGGCGTGTACGAGCATTCCCCCTGGATTGCCGAGCAGGCGCTCACCCAGCGGCCATTCCGCTCGCTGGCGCACCTCAAACACGCCCTGGCCCACGCGGTGCGCACCGCCAGCACCGAGGCGCAGCTCGGCCTGATCCGCGCCCACCCCGAGCTGGCGGGCAAGGCCATGGTGGCGAAAAGCCTCACCGCCGAATCGACCAACGAGCAGTCCAAGGCGGGCCTGACGCAGTGCACGCCCGAAGAATTTGCCCGCATCCAGCAGTTCAATGCGGACTACAACGCTCGCTTTGGTTTCCCCTTCATTCTGGCCGTGCGCGGGCCGCGCGGCGCGGGGTTGAACAAGCAGCAGATCATCGACACCTTTGCGCGGCGGCTCGACAACCACCCCGAGTTCGAGGTGGCAGAGGCCTTGCGCAACATCCACCGCATCGCCGAGATCCGGCTGAACGACAAGTTCGCCGCCGAACCCGTGCTGGGCAATGACGTGTGGGACTGGCATGAAAAGCTGGCCGAACATTCCGACCCCGGCTTTGCCGAAAAGGGCCAGCTCACCGTCACCTACCTCACCGACGCCCACCGCGCCTGCGCCCAGCGCATCAGCCACTGGATGCGCGACTGCGGTTTTGACGAGGTCGAGGTGGACGCCGTGGGCAACGTGGTGGGACGGTATCGCGCCGCCACACCCGGTGCAAAGTACCTCATGACCGGCTCACACTACGACACCGTGCGCAATGGCGGCAAGTACGACGGGCGCCTGGGTATTTTTGTGCCCATGGCCTGCGTGCGTGCACTGCACCAAGCGGGCAAGCGCCTGCCGTTTGGCATCGAGGTGATTGCCTTTGCCGAAGAAGAAGGCCAGCGCTACAAGGCCACCTTCCTGGGTTCGGGCGCGCTTATCGGGCACTTCAACCCTGCCTGGCTGGACCAGAAGGATGCCGATGGCGTGACCATGCGCGCGGCCATGCAGCACGCGGGGCTGTGCATCGACGACATCGCCAAGCTGCAACGCGACCCGGCCCAGTACCTGGGCTTTATTGAAGTCCACATCGAACAGGGCCCGGTGCTCAACGAGCTGGACCTGCCGCTGGGCGTGGTCACCTCCATCAATGGGGGTGTGCGCTTTGTGGGCGAAATGATCGGCACCGCCAGCCACGCAGGCACCACCCCCATGGACCGCCGCCGTGATGCGGCCGTGGCAGTGGCAGAACTGGCGCTGTACATCGAGCAGCGCGCCGCCCAGGACGGAGACTCGGTGGGCACGATTGGCCTGCTTAACGTGCCCGGCGGCTCCATCAATGTGGTGCCGGGCCGCTGCCAGTTCAGCCTGGACCTGCGTGCGCCCACCGATCCACAACGCGACGCACTGGTGCGCGATGTGCTGGACCACCTGGGCCAGATCGCCGCCCGGCGCGGCCTGCGCTACACGCTGGAGGAGTCCATGCGCGCCGCCGCAGCCCCCAGCGCCCCGGCGCTGCAGCACCACTGGGAGCGCGCGGTGGACCACCTGGGCGTGCCCGTGTTCCGCATGCCCAGTGGCGCAGGCCACGATGCGATGAAGCTCCACGAAATCATGCCGCAGGCCATGCTGTTCGTACGCGGAGAAAACTCCGGCATCAGCCACAACCCGCTCGAATCCACCACCAACAACGACATGCAACTGGCCGTGGACGCCTTCACCCAGGTGCTGCACCAGCTTGCCGAGGAACAACAACCATGACCACCCCGAACCACCACGCCGCGCTGGACGCCTGGATCGACCAGCACTTTGATGAAGAAGTGCGCTTTCTGCAGGCCCTGGTGCGCGTTCCCACCGACACGCCCCCGGGCAACAACGCGCCCCATGCCGAGCGCACCGCCGAGCTGCTGAAGGACTTTGGCTACGAGGCCGAAAAGCACGCCGTGCCCACCGCCGACGTGCAGGCCTACGGCATGGAGTCCATCACCAACCTCATCGTACGCAGACCGTACGGTAGCGGCGGTAAGACCATCGCCCTGAACGCCCACGGCGACGTGGTTCCGCCCGGCGAAGGCTGGACGCACGACCCCTACGGTGCCGAGATCGTCGATGGCGCCATGTACGGCCGCGCCACCGCCGTGAGCAAGAGCGACTTTGCGAGCTTCACGTTCGCGGTGCGCGCGCTCGAAGCCGTGGCCAAGCCCACCCAGGGCGCGGTAGAGCTGCACTTCACTTACGACGAAGAGTTTGGCGGCGAACTCGGCCCCGGCTGGCTGCTGCAAAAGGGACTGACCAAGCCGGACCTGATGATTGCCGCAGGCTTCAGCTATGAAGTGGTCACCGCCCACAACGGCTGCCTGCAGATGGAAGTTACGGTGCACGGCAAGATGGCCCATGCCGCCGTGCCCCACACCGGCGTGGATGCCCTGCAGGGCGCCGTGCACATCCTGAACGCGCTGTACGCACAGAACGACGAGTACAAGAAGGTCACGTCCAAGGTCGAGGGGATCAAGCACCCCTACCTGAACGTGGGCCGCATTGAGGGCGGCACCAACACCAACGTCGTACCCGGCAAGGTGATGTTCAAGCTCGACCGCCGCATGATCCCCGAGGAAAACCCGGTGGAGGTCGAAGCCACCATCCGCCGCGTGATCGAACAGGCCGCAGGTGAGCGCGCCGGTGTCAGCGTGGAGATCAAGCGCCTGCTGCTGGCCAACGCGATGACGCCGCTGGCCGGCAACCAACCGCTGGTGGACGCCATCCAGAAGCACGCACAAGCAGTGATCGGCGAACCAGTGCCTGCCGTGGGCACACCGCTGTACACCGACGTACGCCTGTATGTGGAGCGCGGCATCCCCGGCGTGATTTATGGCGCGGGCCCCCGAACGGTGCTGGAGTCGCATGCCAAGCGCGCCGACGAGCGCCTGCAGCTGGAAGACCTGCGCCGCGCGACCAAGGTGATTGCGCGTGCATTGAATGACCTGCTCGCCTGATTTGCAGCATCACAATCGGTAATGCAAGAAGCGCATCGCTACCGCGCTTCAATGTCATGACTGGGTTGCCTCCAGCCACCCATTGACCGACCTACACTGACGCTGGCGCACCCATCCGATGGGTTCGCCCGTTGTCATTTGCAAAACCAACACCCCAGGAGATATCCGATGAACATTCGCCAAACGCTGCTGGCCGGCAGCGTCGCGCTGGCCCTGGCCAGCCTCACGGCCTGCGGCAGCACGCCGCCGGTGGCCAAGGCTCAGCCGGTAGCCGCAGTACAGCAGACCGCCTCAGCCCAGGCTGCCAGCGCAGCCTACGACTTCGACATGGATGTGTTCCACCCCGTGGTGGCACGCAATGGCATGGTCGCCACCGAGCAGGAACTGGCCTCGCAGATTGGCCTGGACATCCTCAAGGCCGGTGGCAACGCCGTGGATGCCGCCGTGGGCATTGGCTTTGCGCTGGCCGTGGCGCTGCCCAACGCGGGCAACCTGGGCGGCGGCGGTTTCATGATGGTGCACGATGCCAAGACCGGCAAGAGCGTTGCGCTCGACTTCCGCGAAGTGGCGCCCATCAAGGCCACGCGGGACATGTACCTGGATGCCAAGGGCAATGTGGTGGACGGCAAGTCGCTGTACACCCACTACGCCGTGGGCGTGCCCGGCACCGTGGCCGGCATGGAGCATGCGCTCAAGACCTGGGGCACCCTGCCCCTGTCGCGCGTGATCGCCCCCGCCATCGAGTTGGCTGACAAGGGCTTCCCGGTCAGCGAGACGCTCGCCAAGATCCTGCAGCAAGAGAAGAAGAACATGGGCAACTGGCCCGCCACCCAGGCCATCTTCTGGAAGAACGGCGAGCCCCTGAAGATGGGCGACCCGCTGGTGCAGAAAGACCTGGCCCAGTCCATGCGCCTGATCGGCCAGCAGGGCGCCAGGGCCTTCTACGAAGGCGATATCGCCCAGAAGATCGCCGCAGAAATGGCGCCGCACGCCGGAGCCCTCACACTGCAGGACCTGCGCGAATACAAGGTGGCCGAGCGCGTGCCCACGCGCGGCACCTACCGTGGCTATGAGATCGTGACCATGCCGCCCCCCTCCTCTGGCGGCCCGCACCTGGTGCAGATTTTGAACATGCTGGAGCCCCTGCCCCTGGCCCAGTGGGGCCCGAACAGTGCGCAGACCATCCACTACATGGCCGAGAGCATGAAGCTCGCCTACGCCGACCGCGCTGAGTACCTGGGCGACCCGGATTTCGTGAAGATCCCGCTCAAGGGCCTGACCTCCAAGCGCTACGCAGCATCGCTGGCCAAGGGCATCGACGCCAACACCGCGCGCAGCGGCAAGAGCATCAAGCCGGGTCAGCCCCAGCCGTATGAGAGCGACCAGACCACCCACTACTCGGTGGTGGACAAGGCCGGCAACGCCGTGGCCGTGACGTATACGCTCAACACCAACTTCGGCAGCGGCATCGTGGCCAAGGGCACGGGCATCCTGCTCAACAACGAGATGGACGACTTCTCGGCCAAGCCCGGCGTGGCCAATGCCTACGGCCTGGTCGGCGGTGACGCCAACGCCGTGGCCGCCAAGAAGCGCCCCTTGTCGTCCATGACGCCCACCCTGGTGCTGAAGGACGGCAAGCCCACGCTGGTCACCGGCAGCCCCGGCGGCGCGCGCATCATCACCACGGTGCTGCAGACGGTGGTCAACACCATCGACTTCGGCATGAACCCCGCCGAGGCCGCTGCCGCACCCCGCGTGCACCACCAGTGGACGCCCGACGAGCTGCGCGTGGAAAAGGGCCTGTCGCCCGACACCATCGCCCTGCTCAAGCAGCGCGGCCACAACATTGCGGTCAAGCCCTCGATGGGCCGCACGCAGACCATCCAGATCCGCGGTGGCGCGCTGTACGGCTACTCGGACCCGCGCAACCCCGACGGCAAGACCCTCGGCTATTGATTGCCAGTGCCCGCCAAGTGCGGGCTAGCTGCGCTTGTCAGCATTTGCCAGGCCACGCACCACAAATGCGTGGCCTTTTTTATTGCAGCCTTCGCGACACCATGCGGGCATACCCTCATACGCCGCTCTGCAGACTTGCCTACAGTTCTTGTATGCAAGATTTGCGTTCAAAAAGCCACTGAAGGAGTTGTCATGCCCCGGTTTTTCAAATCCCTTTTTGGCCAGGTGGTGCTGGCCTTGATAGCCGGTGTGGTGGTGGGGCTGGTGTGGCCTGACACCGCCATCGCGCTCAAGCCCCTGGGCGACGGCTTCATCAAGCTCATCAAGATGCTGATCCCGCTCATCGTCTTCTGCGTGGTGGTACATGGCATCGCAGGCACGGGCGACCTGAAGCGGGTGGGCCGGGTGGGCGTCAAATCGCTGATCTACTTTGAGGTGGTCACCTCCATCGCGCTGGTGCTGGGCCTGGCGCTGGCGTTCTGGTTCGAGCCTGGTGTGGGCATGAACGTGGACCCCAAGGCGCTCGACCCCAAAGCCATGGGCGCCTACGCCGAGAACGCCAGCAAGCTCACCGGGGGCGGCTTCACCGACTTCTTGCTCAAGCTGATCCCCACCACTGCCGTGAGCGCGTTTGCCAACGGCGATGTGCTGCAGGTCCTGCTTTTCTCCATCGTTTTTGGGTGCGCCCTGGCATTGATCGGTGAACGTGGCGCACGGGTCACCAGCCTGATCGACGACCTGTCGCATGTGCTGTTCAAGACCATGGGCCTGATCATCAAGCTGGCTCCGCTGGGCGTGCTGGGCGCCATTGCGTTCACCGTGGGCAAGTACGGACTGGGCTCCCTCAAGCAGCTGGGCATGCTGGTGGCGCTGTTCTACGCCGCTGTGGCCATCTTTGTGGTGGTGGTGCTGGGCCTCATCATGCGGGTGTCGGGCTTCAGCCTCTTCAAGCTGCTGCGCTATCTGCGCGAGGAGCTGGCCGTGGTGTTTGCCACCACGTCGTCCGACAGCGTGCTGCCGCAGATCATGGCCAAGCTCAAGCACATGGGCATTCGCGACTCCACCGTAGGCTTGGTGATCCCCACGGGCTACTCGTTCAACCTCGACGCATTCTCGATCTACATCACGCTGGCGGCCGTGTTCATCGCCCAGGCCACCAACACGCCGATTTCCATGGCCGACCTGCTGACCATCCTGGCGATCTCGCTGGTCACCTCCAAGGGTGCACACGGCGTGCCCGGCTCGGCCATCGTCGTGCTGGCCGCCACCTTGCAGGCCATCCCTGCCATCCCGGCGATTGGTCTTGTGCTGGTGCTGTCGGTGGACTGGTTCATGGGCATCGCCCGCGCGCTGGGCAACCTCATTGGCAACTGCGTCGCCACCGTGGCCGTGGCGGCGTGGGAGGGCGACATCGACCGCGAACGCGCCCATGCCGTGCTGGACGGCCGCGAGCCACCCATGCCACGCGCCTGATTGGGCGCCGCACCTTTGCAGCACGCGACAATCCGGCCATGAGCATCAACCAGACCCAGATCGCCCAGCAGGTGGTGGAATCCATCCTCGCGCAAAAACTCTCGCCCGGCGAGCGCCTGGGCGAGCAGGAGCTGGCCGACCTGTTCGGCGTGAGCCGCACGCTGGTGCGCGAGGCCCTGATGCAGCTGCAGGCACGGGGCTTTGTGGAAGTGCGCTCACGCCGGGGCTGGTACGTGGTGGAGCCCTCGGTGGAGGATGCACGCGACGCGTTCTCCGCCCGGCGCATCATCGAATCAGGCATCCTGGCCGATGCGGGCCGACCGCTGCAAAGCGTGACCCGCCGCCTGCGTGCGCACATCGCCGACGAGCAGCAGGCCATCGAAGGCGCGGACGCTGCCACGCGCGCCTTTCTGCTCGCAGACTTTCACGTCTGCCTGGCCGAGGCAATGGGCCACCGCAGCCTGAGCGACATCCTGCGCGACCTCACGGCGCGTACCACCCTGGCCGCATCGCTGTACCAGTCGCAGCACGCGGCCAGCCAGTCCTGCGCCGAGCATGCCGCCATCGTCGAGGCGCTGGAGGCCGGCAACACTTCCCTGGCCCGCGAACGCATGCTGGCCCACATCGGCCATGTGGAAGGCGCCCTCAACCCCGGCCAGCCGCTGGTGCGCGACCGGCTGCGGGAATCGCTGGCACCGCTGACCAGCCCACGCACCAAGGCGGCAGCCACGGACCTGAGCTAGCCACACCGAAGGCACACAGGCCACCCTCCGTACAACCGCCTCCACCACGGCAGGCGGGAAATTGCTGCGCCCGTCTAAGGGTTAACCGGGATAAGCGCGCCCGGTCATTTTGTATACGATTTTTGTATGGACATCTGTGCACCATCTGGCGCCAGTGTTCCTCTCGTATTCACACTCCCAACCCGCCGAAGGACCCCCATGAACCCGCCCGTACACCCCGTGGACGAACACCTGCCCCTGGGGCGACTGACGGCGCTTGGCCTGCAGCATGTGCTGGTGATGTATGCGGGTGCCGTGGCGGTGCCGCTCATCGTGGGCCGCGCGCTCAACCTCACGCCCGACCAGGTGGCCAAGCTGATCTCGGCCGACCTGTTTGTGTGCGGGCTGGTCACGCTGATCCAGGCACTGGGCGCCTCGCGCTGGTTTGGCATTCAGCTGCCGGTGATGATGGGGGTGACCTTTGCCTCGGTGGCGCCCATGATCTCGATGGCGCAGAGCACGGGCGGCACGGCCGGGGCCGGGCTGATCTTTGGTTCGGTGATCGGCGCGGGCGTGATCTCCATCCTGATTGCTCCGCTGGTGAGCCGCATGCTCCGTTTCTTCCCGCCCGTGGTCACTGGCACCATCATTGCGGTCATCGGCATCAGCCTGATGCGCGTGGGCATCAACTGGATCTTCGGCAACCCCGTGGGCCCCACGGCGCCCAATGTGGTGAACCCCGAACACGTCAAGTGGCTGAGCGAGATGCAGTCCGTCGCTGGCGCACCGGGCTCATCACTGCCCCCCATTCCCAAGGGCTTTGCCGTGGTGCCTACGGTGCCCAACCCAAAGTACGCGGACCTGACCGGCGTGGGCATCTCGGGCCTGGTGCTGCTGTCCATCCTGCTGATCGCCAAGTTCGCCAAGGGCTTCATTGCCAACATCTCGGTGCTGCTGGGCATCGTCATCGGCGCAGTGGTGGCCGTGGCGCTGGGCATGATGAATTTCGACAAGGTGGCCAAGGCGCAGTGGTTTGACCTGGTGCTGCCGTTCGAGATTGCCGGGCCCGTGTTCGATCCCATCCTGATCCTGACCATGACCCTGGTGATGATCGTGGTCATGATCGAATCCACCGGCATGTTCCTGGCACTGGGCGAGATGACCGACCGCAAGGTGGACCAGGCGGCCCTCACGCGCGGCCTGCGCACCGACGGCCTGGGCACGCTGCTGGGCGGTATCTTCAACACCTTTCCGTACACCAGCTTCTCGCAGAACGTTGGGCTGGTGGCCGTCACCGGCGTCAAGAGCCGCTTTGTGTGCGTGGCCGGTGGTGTGATCCTGATCGTGCTGGGCGTGCTGCCCAAGATGGCCGCGCTGGTCGAGTCGCTGCCCACCATGGTGCTGGGCGGCGCGGGGCTGGTGATGTTCGGCATGGTGGCCGCCACGGGCATCCGCATTCTGGGCGGGGTGGACTTCAAGACCAACCGCTTCAACGCCATGATCGTGGCCGTCTCCATCGGCGTGGGCATGGTGCCGCTGATCGCGCCCAACTTCCGCCAGTGGATGCCGCATGCCATCCACCCCCTGATCGAATCCGGTATCCTCCTGGCCTCGATCACGGCGGTGGCCCTGAACGTTTTCTTCAATGGCGCCAGCCGCGACACCTCCGCCGCTGTCAACGCCGCACGCCAGGCCGACGCCCACTAGCATCCCGCCTGCCCGCTGCCGAAAACCCGCCACCGCCCGCGTGGCCCCGCCCCCTGTCCGCCACGGCTGCCAGGGGGTTTTGGCCTTAGAGGGGCTCGTGCCCATGCAAGCAGCCGGGGCGTTCAATCACCCGATTTCACTCCAACCCTTCGGGCAAGTGCCTTG
Source organism: Acidovorax sp. Root70 (assembly GCF_001428225.1). Lineage (NCBI taxonomy): Bacteria > Pseudomonadati > Pseudomonadota > Betaproteobacteria > Burkholderiales > Comamonadaceae > Acidovorax > Acidovorax sp. Root70. Next base: position 299,647 of record NZ_LMHQ01000012.1, on the reverse strand, counting down.
CCGGGCGGTCTGCGGCGTTGCGGCGCTTGTGGATAGCCGGGCTATCCACTGCGCCCCGTGCCTTGCATCCCATCCCGGCAAGGGACTTGTGCGACTCCAAAAAGACTTTGAACAGGCTCTTATGCTGCATCCGCATAAACCTGCATGCTAGCCGCCCACGCCATCGGGTACCCTTGTTTTTGCTTTCCGCCCAGGACTTCCAGGATTTCCGCATGACACAGAACATTTCCGCCGCCGAACAGGCCCTGCGCGACGCTGCGCGCGAATACCACCGCAACCCCACCCGGGGCAAGATTTCGGTCACCCCCACCAAGCCTTTGTCCAACCAGCGCGACCTGTCGCTGGCCTACTCGCCGGGCGTGGCCTATCCGTGCCTCGACATCGCCGCCGACCCCTCCAAGGCGTTTGACTTCACCTCGCGCGGCAACCTGGTCGCGGTGATCACCAACGGCACGGCGGTGCTGGGCCTGGGCGACATCGGCCCGCTGGCCAGCAAGCCGGTGATGGAAGGCAAGGGCTGCCTGTTCAAGAAGTTTGCCGGCGTCGATGTGTTCGACATCGAACTGGCCGAGCGCGACCCCGACAAGCTCATCGAGATCATCGCGGCGCTGGAGCCCACGCTGGGCGGCATCAACCTGGAAGACATCAAGGCGCCCGAGTGCTTCTACATCGAGCGCGAACTCAGCAAGCGCATGAACATCCCGGTGTTCCATGACGACCAGCACGGCACGGCCATCATCAGCAGCGCAGCGCTGCTCAACGGCCTTGAGCTGGTGGGCAAGCAGATCGACCAGGTCAAGATTGCCGTGTCGGGCGCGGGCGCAGCCGCCATTGCCTGCCTGAACGTGATGGTAGGCCTGGGAGTGAAGGTCGAGAACATCTTTGTGTGCGACTCCAAGGGCGTGATCTACGAAGGCCGCCCCGGCGGCTACGACGAATCGAAAGCGGCCTACGCGCAAAAGACCGACGCCCGCACGCTGGCCGATGCGGTCAACGGCGCCGACGTGTTCCTGGGCTGCTCGGCCCCCGGCGTGCTCACGGCCGAGATGGTCAAGACCATGGGCCCCAAGCCCATCATCCTGGCGCTGGCCAACCCCGAGCCTGAAATTCGCCCCGAACTGGCCAAGGCCATCCGCCCTGACTGCATCATCGCCACGGGCCGCTCGGACTACCCGAACCAGGTCAACAACGTCCTGTGCTTCCCGTACATCTTCCGTGGCGCGCTGGACTGCGGCGCCACCAAGATCACCGAAGCCATGAAGCTGGCCTGCGTGCGCCAGATCGCCGACCTGGCCAAGGCCGACATCAGCGAAGAAGTGGCCAGCGCCTATGCGGGCAAAGAGCTGACCTTCGGCCCCGACTACCTGATCCCCACGCCGTTCGACTCGCGCCTGATCCTCAAGATCGCCCCCGCCGTGGCCAAGGCCGCTGCCGAGTCGGGCGTGGCCACGCGTCCCATCGAAGACATGGAGGCCTACAAGGAAACGCTGTCGCGCTTTGTCTACCAGACCGGCATGCTGATGCGCCCCGTGATCAATGCGGCCAAGGCCCTGCCCGATGCGCAAAAGCGCGTGGCCTACGCCGACGGTGAAGACGAGCGCGCCCTGCGTGCCGCGCAGATGGCCATTGACGACAAGATCGCCCACCCCATCCTCATCGGCCGCCCTGCCGTGATTGCCGCACGCATTGCCAAGGCCGGCCTGCGCATGCAGCTGGGCAAAGACGTGGAGGTGTGCAACCCTGAGGACGACCCGCGCTTCCGCCAGTACTGGGAGCACTACCACCAGCTCATGAAGCGCAACGGTGCCTCGCCCGAAGTGGCCAAGGCCGCCGTGCGCCGGTCCAACACCATCATCGCCTCGCTGATGGTCACGCTGGGTGATGCCGACGCCATGATCTGCGGCCTGGTGGGCACGTACGAGACGCACCTGGAGCGCATCCACAGCATCATCGGCCGCCAGGAAGGCGCCAACAACTACGCGGCGCTGAACGCGCTGATGACCAACCGGGGCACGCTGTTCATTGCCGACACCTATGTGAACGAGGACCCCACGGCCCAGCAGCTGGCCGACATCGCCTGGATGTCGGTGCAGGAGGTGCAGCGCTTTGGCATCCCGCCCAAGGTCGCCTTCCTGTCGCACTCCAGCTATGGCTCGTCCAAGCGCGCATCGGCCCGCAAGATGCGCGAGGCGCGCGACCTGTTTGTGGCCGCTCACCCCCAGATCGAATGCGACGGCGAGTTGCACGGCGACGCCGCGCTGGAGCCGAACATCCGCAACGCCTACATGGCGGATTCGACCCTGACGGACTCGGCCAACCTGCTGATCTGCCCCAACCTGGATGCCGCCAACATCCTCTACAACGTGCTCAAGACCACCACCAGCGGTGGCGTCACCGTGGGTCCCATCCTGATGGGCGCCGCTGCCACGGCCTACATCCTGACCCCGGCCGCCACCGTGCGCCGCGTGCTCAACATGACGGCCCTGGCCGTGGCCAGCGCAGCCGCACGGCCACGCTGAGCGCGCTATGCCTCGCTGGCCCTGAGCGCCAGCTCACCCACCGATTCAACGGGGCCCCAGGGCCCCGTTTTTCATGGGCACGACCACCCCCCGCATCACGTCTGCACCATTTCGGGAAACCCAGCATGCTGACATGCACCACTTCGGTGAACAATGGGGCACGGCAAAACACCCGCATCCGCAAACCGGGCATCGTTTTTGCTGACTGCAGGTGCATGGCCCCTGGATGGGGCCAATACCTTCCCTCACCGCATTTCCCCTTGCCCGACAGGAGCCCCGAATGAAAAAAAGACTGTTCATGCAAACCGCCGCCGCCCTGGCCCTGATCGGCAGCGCATCGCTGGCCCAGGCGCAGGCCTCTACGCCCATCAAGTTCCAGCTGGACTGGCGTTTTGAAGGCCCTGCGGCGCTGTTCCTGCAACCCGTGGCCAAGGGCTACTTCAAGGCCGCAGGCCTGGACGTGACGGTGGATGCGGGCAACGGCTCCGGCGGTGCGGTGCAGCGCGTGGCATCGGGCACGTACGACATGGGTTTTGCCGACCTGGCCGCGGTGATGGAGTTCCACGCCAACAACCCCGACGCGCAGAACAAGCCCGTGGCGGTGATGGTGGTCTACAACAACACACCCGCCTCGGTCATGGCGCTGAAAAAGAGTGGCATCACCAAGCCCGCCGACCTGGCCGGCAAGAAGCTGGGCGCCCCCGTGTTCGACGCAGGCCGCCGCGCATTCCCCATCTTCCAGAAGGCCAACGGCATCGGCGCCGTGACCTGGACCGCCATGGACCCGCCACTGCGCGAAACCATGCTGGTGCGCGGCGACGTGGACGCCATCACCGGCTTCACCTTCACCTCGCTGCTCAACCTGGAAGCCCGTGGCGCCAAGGCCGCCGACGTGGTGGTGCTGCCCTATGCCGACTTTGGCGTGAAGCTGTACGGCAACGTGATCATCGCCAGCCCCAAGCTCATCAAGGAGAACCCGGGTGCCATCAAGGCGTTCCTGTCGGCCTTCACCAAGGGCGCCAAGGAAGTCATTGCCAACCCTGCAGCCTCCATCGAACACGTGAAGGCGCGCGACGGCATCGTGAACGTGCCGCTCGAAACCCGCCGCCTGCAGCTGGCCATCGACACCGTGATCAACAGCCCCGACGCCCGCGCCGAAGGCTTTGGCCAGCTCAAGCCCGGCCGCCTCTCGCTGATGGCGTCGCAGGTGTCCGATGCGTTCAACACCAAGACCCGTGTGAACGCCGACGATGTGTGGAACGCCAGCTTCTTGCCCAGCGCTGCCGAGCTGAACATCCTGCCCAAGAAGTAATTACTATTAATTTGATAGCAGAAAGCGCACGATTCACTAGCGCTTTCGGCCATTCTGAGCATAAAAACTTCCATGCAGGCTGCTGACAACTATTTTGTGGACTTCCGGGACGTCTGGCTCGCCTACAACGACGAGCTGCGCGCCAAGAACCAGTTTGCGGTCGAAGCCATCGACCTGCAGGTGCGGCGCGGCGAGTTCATCGCCATCGTCGGCCCCTCGGGCTGTGGCAAGTCCACCTTCATGAAGCTGGCCACGGGGCTGAAGATGCCGTCGATGGGCAAGATCCTCATCGACGGACAGCCGGTGACGGGTCCGCTCAAGGTGTCGGGCATGGCCTTCCAGGCGCCCTCGCTGCTGCCCTGGCGCACCACGGTGGACAACGTGCTGCTGCCGCTCGAAATCGTTGAGCCCTACCGCAGCCACTTCAAGCAAAAGCGCAAGGAATACGAAGAACGCGCCCGCAAGCTGCTGCAAAAGGTGGGACTCGCTGGCTATGAAGACAAGTTCCCCTGGCAGCTGTCGGGCGGCATGCAGCAGCGCGCCAGCATCTGCCGCGCGCTGATCCACGAGCCCAAGATGCTGCTGCTGGACGAGCCGTTTGGCGCACTCGATGCCTTCACCCGCGAAGAGCTGTGGTGCATCCTGCGCGACCTGTGGACCGAGCAGCAGTTCAATGTGATCCTGGTCACGCACGATCTGCGCGAGTCGGTGTTCCTGGCCGACACGGTGTATGTGATGAGCAAGAGCCCCGGCCGGTTTGTGGTGCGCAAAGAGATCGAGCTGCCCCGCCCGCGCGACCTGGAGGTGACCTACACCAAGGAGTTCACCGACATCGTGCACAAGCTGCGCGGCCACATCGGCGCCCTGCGAAAAGCAGGCGCGCCCATCCAGCAGTAAACCGAAGACCGCCCCACCATGCACAAGAAAACCGTAGAGCGCTGGTCCCCCTGGCTGCTACTGACCGCCACCATCCTGCTGTGGCAAATCATCTGCTCGGCCTTCAGCGTCCCTGAATTTCTCTTCCCCAGTCCCTGGGTCATTGCCACGCAGCTGGTCGAGTTCAGCGGCGTGATCGCCGCCCACGCCTGGCGCACCTATTGGGTCACGATGGCGGGCTTTGGCATTGCCATCGTTGTGGGCGTGTTGCTGGGCTTTGTGATTGGCTCTTCGCGCCTGGCCTATGCCGCCGTGTACCCGCTGATGACCGCCTTCAACGCCCTGCCCAAGGCCGCCTTTGTGCCCATCCTGGTGGTGTGGTTCGGCATCGGCGTGGGCCCGGCCATCCTCACGGCGTTCCTCATCAGCTTCTTCCCCATCATGGTCAACATCGCCACGGGCCTCGCCACGCTGGAGCCCGAGCTGGAAGACGTGCTGCGGGTGCTGGGCGCCAAGCGCTGGGACGTGCTGACCAAGGTGGGCCTGCCCCGCTCCATGCCGTACTTCTACGGCTCGCTCAAGGTGGCCATCACGCTGGCCTTTGTCGGCACCACGGTGTCGGAGATGACCGCTGCGAACGAAGGCATCGGCTACCTGCTCATCAGCGCGGGCTCGTCCATGCAGATGGGCCTGGCCTTTGCGGGCCTGATGGTGGTGGGCGCCATGGCCATGGTGATGTACGAGCTGTTCAGCTGGATCGAAAAACGCACCACGGGTTGGGCGCACCGGGGTTCTCAAGGTGAATAGCACGTCCGCGTTGAGCGAAGCCCAGGCAGCCACGCTGCTGCGCCGCGCCAACGCCGTAGCCCAGCGCGCCAAGGACATGGGCCGCCACCCGTTTGGCGCGCTGCTGGTTGCACCCGATGGCGAGACGGTGCTGGCCGAGCAGGGCAACATCGACACCGTGAACCACGCAGAGAGCACGCTGGCGCGCACGGCGGCGGCCAACTACCCCGGCGCCTACCTGGCCCAGTGCACGCTGGTCACCACTTTTGAACCCTGCGCCATGTGCGCTGGCACCATCTACTGGGCGGGCATCGGCCGCGTGTTGTATGGCGCTGAGGAAACCGCCCTGCTCGCCCTGACGGGCGACCACCCCGAGAACCCCACACTGGCCCTGCCCTGCCGCACGGTGTTTGCCAGCGGCCAGCGCCCCACCGAGGTACTGGGCCCGGTGCCCGCGCTGCAGGACGAGATCACGGCCCTGCACCGCGACTTCTGGCGGTAGCGGGCTATCGCGCTTGTATGTCAAGCGCAAGCAGCTCCTCTTTCAGGAGCAAAAGACACCATCAAAGGGTGCCCCGGCACCCTGCCGCTATACTGCCCGCCCCGTTTGGACGACAGCAGGATCACACCGCATGCGCTTGACCATTCTTTTGCGCCTTCTGGCCCTTGGGGCCGCAGCAGGTCTGGCCGCATGCGGCGGCACCGCACCTACACAGCCAGCGGCGGGCGACGCCACATCGGTCGCTGCGACCCCATCCACCACGCCCCCCATCCGCATCGGCATCGCCTTGGGCGGCGGCGCGGCCAAGGGCTTTGCGCACATTGGCGTGATCAAGATGCTGGAGGCCAATGGACTGGCGCCTGCCGTGGTCTCGGGCACCAGCGCAGGCAGCGTGGTGGGCGCGCTGTATGCCAGTGGCATGAACGCCTTCGAGATGCAAGAAAAAGCCGTGGCGCTGGACGAAGCCAAGATCCGCGACCTGCAGTTGTCATCGGGCGGGTTGGTGCTGGGGCAGAAGCTGGAAGACTATGTGAACGAGCAGGTGCGCCGCAAACCGCTGGAGCAGATGGCCAAGCCCTTTGTCGTCGTCGCCACGCGGCTGGAAGACGGCGAGCGCACCGTGTTCGCCCGCGGCAACACCGGCCAGGCCGTGCGCGCGTCGAGCAGCGTGCCGGGCGTGTTCCAGCCCGTCACCATCGGCAAATACCACTTTGTAGATGGCGGCATCGTGAGCCCCGTGCCGGTGGATGCAGCACGCCAGCTGGGCGCGGACATCGTGATCGCGGTAGACATCTCCAACAAGGCCCGGGGCCAGGCGCCGGGCAACATGCTTGGCGCGCTGAACCAGTCGATTGCCATCATGGGCCAGAAGCTGGGCCAGGCCGAGCTGGCGCGGGCCGATGTGATCGTCCGCCCGCAGGTGCTGGACATTGGTGCCGCCGACTTCAGCCAGCGCGCCAATGCCATCGTGGAAGGCGAAAAGGCCGCACTGGCCGTGATGCCGCAAATCCGCGAGCGTGTGGCCCAGCTGCAGGCCGAACGCGCCAAGGCGGCGGCGCAGGCCCAGCAGAAAGCGGCCGAGGCGCAGTACCAGGCCTGCCTGGACAACCGCAGCCGGCTGCAAAAGTTGGCGGGCCTGGCCAAGCTGGACGACTCCTGCCCAACGCCCAAGTAGAGCGGCAAGCCACCGATCCAGGCCATTACGCCCTTCGGGTACAGTCAATCGCGACCGGGCGCCGCCATGCAGCCCGGCACCGCCCTCACGCTCATTCACTGCCCGACCCACCATGTCTTCGCCGTTTTCCGCCGTCAAGCCCAGCGCCAAGCTATCGGACCAGGTCGCCAGCGCGCTGGAGGCCGAGATCCGCGCGGGCCGCATCCAGGCGGCCGACAAACTGCCCACCGAGGCCGCGCTGGCGCAGCAGTTCCAGGTCAGCCGGACGGTGGTGCGTGAGGCCATCTCGCGGCTCAAATCACTGGGTCTGGTGGACTCCCGCCAAGGCAGCGGGGTGTATGTGCAGGCACCTGGCATCGAGCCCCTGCAGTTCGATATGCCCCTCGCGGCATCGCGCGAAGCCGTGATGCAGATTGTGGAAGTGCGCCGCGCGCTCGAAGCCGAAGTGGCTGAGCTGGCCGCCCTGCGGCGCACCGATGCCGACTTGGCCGCCATCCGCCAGGCCATGCAGCAGATTGCCGACGCCGTGCGCGCAGGCCGCGACGGGGTGGAGGAAGACGTGCTGTTCCATCGCGCCATTGCCCAAGCGGCGGGCAACCCTTTCATGATCAGCACGCTGGACTATCTGGCCCAGTTTCTCAAAGGCGCCACCCGCGTCACGCGCGCCAACGAAGCGCGGCGCACCGATTTTGCCGACGCGGTGACCCACGAGCACACGCAGATCGTGCGAGCCATCGAGGAGGGCGATCCGGTGGCCGCGCGCGCCGCCGCGGCGCAGCACATGCGAAATGCACTGGCCCGCATCGAGCAGGCCGACCTCTCGTTCTGGGCGCAAGACGGCGCGCGTCTCGCGCAGCCGCTGGTGGCAGCGTCAGCACCGCTGGTGTTCTGAGGAGCTCTGTGCGGCATGCCCGTCCGAGGGTTTGAGCGAGCGCTTGATGGGCCCCGGCATGCCTTACAGGGTGTATTGGGGAGCGGGGGCCGACGGCTTCACGACATGGCACACAGCCATTTTGCTATTTATTTGATAGCAATTAGTGCATATCGCACTGGCACTTGAGCCCAAAAACACTTCAAACACTGCATCGCCACCCGCGCGGACAGCCGTGGGCCACGGGTTAACCCGTATCCTTGTGGTTTGCGATAATTTGTATGATAACCATATAAACACACCAACCATGGTGAATGACAACACCCCTCGCGGTCCCTCATCGCCTCGGGTCGTTGCGCCACACCTTTCCTCCCGGAGATATCCCTTCCATGTCCACCCTCGCACTTCTCGGCATCGGCGCCGGCAGCATTGGCCTGCTCCTGTTGCTCATCATCCGCTGGCAGGTCCACGCTTTCGTGGCGATGATGCTGGTGAGCTTTCTCGTGGCGTTTGCCACCGGCATGCCGATTGGCGACATCATCAGCACGCTGATTGCGGGCATGGGCGGCACGCTGGGGTCGGTGGCCATCCTGGTAGCGCTGGGCTCCATGCTGGGGCGGATGATCGAGGTCTCGGGTGGCGCGGCCAGCCTGGCCAACCGCTTTACTCAGCTGCTGGGCCCCACACGGGTGCCCATGGCCCTCACGGCCGCCGCGCTGGTGCTGGCCATCCCGGTGTTTTTTGATGTGGGCTTCATCATCCTGGTGCCCATCGTCTACGGCTTTTGCAAAGCAGCGGGCGTCAACCCCATCAAGTTCGGCCTGCCCGTAGCGGGCATCATGCTGGCCGCGCACGTGGTGGTGCCACCGCACCCCGGCATCGTGGGCGGGGCGGCCATCGTCAAGGGCGATATTGGCTGGATCACCATCATTGGCCTGGCCATCTGCATCCCGCTGGCGGCGCTGGCGCAGGTCGTGTCGGGCTGGCTCAACCGCAAGGGCTACCCGCTGCTGCCCACCACGGCTGAACAGTTTGCGGCTTTTGGCAACAGCGAAGACAGTGCAGCGTCCAAGGCACGCAGCGCACCTGGCGTGAGCACCATCATGGCGCTGATCGTCATCCCCCTGGCCCTCATCATGGCGGGCACCACTGGCGCCACGCTGCTGCCCAAGGGCGACAACCTGCGCAATGTGCTGGGCTTCATCGGCTCGCCCATCTTTGCGCTGATGGTGGCCGTGGGGCTGGCGATGTTTCTGCTGGGCCGCAACCAGGGCTGGAACCGCGAGCGCACCAACGCCATCATGGAGTCCGCCCTGCCGCCTGCTGCCACCGTGATCCTGGTGACGGGCGCGGGCGGCGTGTTTGCCAAGGTGCTCACGGCCAGCGGCATTGGCGCTGCGCTGTCGCAAAGCCTCACGGCCACGCACCTGCCCCTGATCCTGCTGGCGTTCATCATCTCGCTGGCGCTGCGCGCAGCGCAGGGCTCGGCCACCGTGGCCATCATCACCACCTGCGGTTTGCTGGCCGATGCGATGGCGGGTGGCGGGTATTCCCCCTTGCAAGTAGCGCTGCTCACGGTTGCGATTGGCTTTGGCAGCCTGGGCCTGTCGCACGTCAACGATTCGGGCTTCTGGATCGTGACCCGCTACCTGGGCCTGAGCGTGGGCGATGGCCTGCGCACCTGGACCGTGCTGACCACCGTGCTGGGTCTGGCGGGTTTTGCCCTCACCGCCCTGCTGTGGGTGCTGGTGGCCTGAGTGCCCTCGTATTGAAATTCTTTGAAGGACTGACAACATGACAAAACCCACCGTCGGCATCATCGGCCTGGGCGCCATGGGCGCTGGCATTGCCAAGACCCTGCGCAACAACGGTTTCACCATCCACGTGTGCGACGTGCGCCCTGGCGTAGCCGATGCCTTTGTGGCAGACGGTGGCACGGCACACGCCAGCACGGCTGCACTGGCAGCGGTGAGTGATGTGGTGGTGTCGGTGGTGGTCAACGCCGCGCAGACCGAGAGCGTGCTGTTTGGCGACGATGGCAAGGGCGGCGCGGCCAGCACCATGCGCCCCGGCAGCACCTTTGTGATGTGCTCCACGGTGGACCCCAACTGGTCGGTGGCGCTGGAAGCCCGCCTGAACGCCCTGGGCCTGCACTATGTGGACGCGCCCATCTCCGGCGGCGCCGCCAAGGCCGCATCGGGCCAGATGACCATGATGACCTCGGCCAAACCAGAAGCCTATGCCGCTGCAGGCGCCGTGCTCGACGGCATGGCCGGCAAGGTGTACCGCCTGGGCGACAAGGCGGGCGCAGGCAGCAAGGTCAAGATCATCAACCAGCTGCTGGCCGGTGTGCACATCGCCGTGGCCGCCGAAGCCATGGCCCTGGGCCTGCGCGAAGGCGTGGAAGCCAGCGCCTTGTATGAAGTGATCACGAACAGCGCGGGCAATAGCTGGATGTTTGAAAACCGCATGGCCCATGTGCTGGCGGGCGACTACACGCCGCTGTCGGCCGTCGATATCTTTGTGAAGGACCTGGGCCTGGTGCTGGACACCGCACGCGCCAGCAAATTCCCCCTGCCACTGGCGGCCACCGCGCACCAGATGTTCATGCAAGCCTCCACCGCAGGCTTTGCCAAAGAAGACGACAGCGCCGTGATCAAGATCTTCCCCGGCATCACCCTGCCCGAAGGCAAGGAGAAAAAGGCATGACACGCGCACGTGCCCAGCTGGGCTGCATTGCCGACGACTTCACCGGCGCGACCGATCTGGCCAACAACCTGGTACGCGCAGGCATGCGCGTGGTGCAGGCCATGGGCGTGCCCACGGCACCTTTGGATGCCGAGGCCGATGCCATCGTGGTCGCACTCAAGTCGCGCACCATTCCCAAGGACGAAGCCATTGCCCAGTCGCTGGCTGCGCTGCAGTGGCTCAAGGCGCAGGGCGCCGAGCAGATCTATTTCAAATACTGCTCCACCTTTGACAGCACGGCCGAAGGCAACATCGGCCCCGTGACCGATGCGCTGATGCAGGCCCTGGGCACTGACTTCACCATCGCCACGCCCGCCTTCCCCGACAACAAGCGCACCGTGTTCAAGGGCTACCTGTTTGTGGGCGATGTTCTGCTCAGCGAGAGCGGCATGCAAAACCACCCGCTCACGCCCATGACCGACCCCAACCTGGTGCGCGTGCTGCAGGCGCAGACCGAAAGGCGCGTGGGCCTGATCGACCACAGCGTGGTCGCACAGGGCGAGGCTGCCATCCGCGCGCGCATCGACCAACTGAAGGCCGAGGGCGTGTGCATGGCCGTGGTGGATGCGGTGTCGAACGCCGACCTGCTGCGCCTGGGCCCCGCGCTCAAGGGCATGCCGCTGGTCACCGCAGGCTCGGGCGTGGCGATTGGCCTGCCGGGCAACTTTGGCGTGGCGCCCAGCAACGAGGCCGCCCGCCTGCCTGCTGCGCAGGGCCTGCAGGCCATCGTGTCGGGCAGTTGCTCGGTGGCGACCAACCAGCAGGTCATGGATTTCATCAAGGCGGGCAAGCCCGCCCTGGCCATCGACCCGCTGCGCATCGCCGCAGGTGTGGATGTGGCCGCTGAAGCGCTGGCCTGGGCGGAAGGCCACATCGGCAAAGGCCCGGTGCTGGTGTACTCCACCGCCGAACCCTCGGCCGTGCGCGCCATTCAAGGCAAGCTGGGCTCTGAAAAGGCCGGGGCCATGGTGGAAGACACCATTGCCGCCATTGCACGCGGCCTGGTGCAGCGCGGTGTGCGCCAGCTCATCGTGGCGGGCGGTGAAACATCCGGTGCCTGCGTGCAGGCCCTGGGCATCACGCAAATGCGCATTGGCGCCCAGATCGACCCCGGGGTGCCGTGGTGCCATGCGGTGGCGCCCGCCGCCAAGGACGGGCTGCACATCACGCTGAAGTCGGGCAATTTTGGCAGTACCGACTTTTTCACCAAGGCTTTTGCACAATTGCAGGCATGACCTCTCCCCCCGCCTTCATGGATGAGTCCCAAGCCCGCGACGAGATCTGCCGCGTGGGCCGCAGCCTGTTTGAGCGGGGCTATGTGCACGCCACCGCAGGCAACATCAGCGTGCGCCTGGCCGATGGCTACCTCATCACCCCCACCGACGCCTGCCTGGGCTCCCTGCAGCCCGATCGGCTGGCGCGCCTGGACGCCCAAGGCCAGCAGGTGGCAGGCGACCGGGCCAGCAAGACGATTGCGCTGCACCGGCAGATTTACGAGGCCTCGGCATCGACAGCGGCCCCAGCGCGCTGCGTGATCCATACGCACAGCACGCATCTGGTGGCCTGCTCATTGCAGGCCGACATGACGGCCAACGACCCGCTGGGGCCTGACGCGCAATTGCTGCCGCCCATCACGCCCTACTTCGTCATGAAGGTGGGCCGCGTGCCGCACATCCCGTACCACCGCCCTGGCGACCCGGCTGCGGCGGCGCTGGTGGCGCAGACCATTGGCCGCTATGCCGCCCAGGGCAGCCCTGTGCGCGCGGTGATGCTGGCTCGCCTGGGGCCCAACGTGTGGCACGAAACGCCCGCCGCCGCCATGGCTGTGCTGGAGGAACTGGAAGAAACCGCGCGCCTGTGGATGCTGTGCCAGCCCCGCCCCACACCGCTGACCGAGCCCCAGATCGAGGAGCTGCGCCAGAGCTTTGGTGCCCACTGGTAACTGGTGACGGACTGGCTGCACGCAAGACACGGGGACGAAAGAACACACACAAGGAGACAAACCATGACCCTTTCTTTCTGGCGCAAAGCCTTTGCACCCATGCTGCTGGGCGTGCTGGCCACAGGTAGTTCGGCGGCTGCGGACTACCCTACCCCCAAGCGCGGGGAATGGGTTGTCAAGGACTTCCGCTTCCACACCGGCCAGACCTTGCCCGAACTCAAGCTGGCCTACTCCACCGTGGGCGAGCCCACCGGAGAGCCCGTGCTGGTGCTGCATGGCACCAATGGCTCGGCAGAGAGCATGCTCACGCCCGGCTTTGCGGGCACGCTGTTTGGCCCCGGCCAGCCGCTGGATGCACGCAAGCACTTCATCATCCTGCCGGATGCCATCGGCACCGGCCGCTCCAGCAAGCCGTCGGACGGCCTGCGCGCCGCCTTTCCGGCCTACAACTATGACGACATGGTGCAGGCCCAGTACCGCCTGCTGACAGAACACCTGGGCGTGCGCCATGTGCGCGCCATCATCGGCAACTCCATGGGCGGCATGCACACCTGGGTGTGGGCCCAGCGCTACCCCGACTTCATGGACATTGCCGTGCCCATGGCTTCGCTGCCCACCGCCATGTCGGGCCGCAACTGGATGATGCGCCGCCTGCTGGTCGAAGCCATCCGCAACGACCCCGAATGGCAAGGCGGCAACTACACCCGCCAGCCCCGCAGCCTACAGTTTGCGTCGGTGTTCTTTGGCACCGGCACCAACGGCGGCAACCAGGGCCTGCAAAAGCTGGCCCCCAACCGCGCTGCGGCCGATGCGCTGGTGGAGCAGCGGCTCAAAGCCCCTTTCCGTGGCGATGCCAACGACCACATCTACCAGTGGGAAGCCTCGCGCGACTACGACCCCGAGCCAGGGCTGGAACGCATCACCGCGCGCGTGCTGGCCATCAACTCGGCAGACGATGAGCGCAACCCACCCGAACTGGGTGTGCTGGACAAAGCCATCGCCCGCATCCCGCACGCACAGGCCTACGTGATCCCTGCCAGCGCCGACACCCTCGGCCACAGCACGGTGGGCCTAGCGCGCTTTTACCAAGACCGGCTGGCGCAGGTGCTCACAACCGCACCCCGCCGCTGACCTCTTTTTCCTCAGGAACCTGTTCATGCCCCGCTTTGCCGCCAACCTGTCCATGCTCTACAACGACGTGGACTTTCTCGACCGTTTTGCCGCCGCTGCCCGCGATGGCTTCAAGGCGGTGGAGTACCTCTTTCCCTACGCCTACCCTGCGCAAGAACTGGCCACACGCCTGCAAGCCAACGGCCTTCAACAGGTGCTGTTCAACGCCCCGCCCGGCAACTGGGACGCGGGCGAACGCGGGCTGGCCTGCCTGCCGGGGCGTGAAGCCGAGTTCCGCGAAGGCATTGCCAAGGCCGTTGAATACGCCAAGGCCCTGCAATGCCCCCGCATCCACGTGATGGCCGGGCTGGTGCCCCAAGGGGCAGACGCCGCCACCGTGCGCGCCACCTACGTCGCCAACGTGCGCTACGCCGCCGAGCAGGCCGCGCCCCACGGCATCCAGATCCTGCTGGAGCCCATCAACGGCCGCGACATGCCCGGCTTCTTCCTGAGCCGCCAGGACCAGGCCCATGCGCTGATCGCCGAGATCGGTGCCACCAACGTGAGGGTGCAGATGGACCTGTACCACTGTCAGATCGTGGAAGGTGACCTGGCCATGAAGGTGCGCCAGTACCTGCCCACCGGCAACGTCGGCCACTTCCAGATTGCCGGTGTGCCCGAGCGCCACGAGCCCGATGTGGGCGAGATCAACTACACCTACCTGTTCAAGTTGCTGGACAGCCTGGGCTACGACGGCTGGATTGGCTGCGAATACCGCCCCGCGCGCGGAGCAGCCGCCCACGCCACCAGCGACGGGCTGGGCTGGCTCAAGCCCTGGCTGTAAAGACCTACCTCGCACCACAGTTGCCGCTGCACGCCAGACGCTGGTGCAGCGCGCACCACGGTGTGGCGCGCAAGGGTGTTCGGGTATAGCCCATACGACGGGATCGCATGGCACAGATCCTGCAAATACGCCGGCGCCAAGAGTAGAAGCGTTCAGCGGCCACCGCCCGGAAATTGCTCTTGAAGCATGCAATGGACTGACGCCACCACGGGCGCGCAGGACTGTGCGTCTTCAGGAGGCCGCTGCTCCCGCCTTGCAGCCTCAGCGCCCTGTCGGTTGATTGCATGCACCCCGTTCGGAGGGGTGTGAAGCCTGGCTTTTCACTCCCCCGTGGTTATCCGCCAACGACCAGGAGTGCTCCACCATGCAACGCCGTTCCCTCATCCGCGCCACTGGCGCCGCTGCCCTGCTGTCTGCCACACCATTTGTGCGCGCCCAGGGCAATCTGCAAAAGTTCAAGTTCAACCTGGGCTGGAAGGTCGAGGCCTCGGGCGCGGGCTTTTTGCTGGCGCAGCAGCGGGGCTACTACAAGGATGCGGGCCTCGATGTCACCATCGACACGGGCAACGGGTCCGCCTCGGCCATCAGCCTGGTGGCGGGCGGTGCGTATGACGTGGCGTCGGCCGACCTCTCGACCATGATCGAGTTCAACACCACCAACCCGCAGTCCAAACTGGCGGCGGTCGCCATCCAGTACGACCTGAACCCCAACTCGGTCATGGTGCGCAAAGACGGCGCCATCAAGAAGCCCGCCGACCTGGCGGGCAAGACCATTCTGGGCCAGCCCTTCAATGCCTCACGCAAGCTCTTCCCGGCCTTTGCCAAGGCGCAGGGCTTTGACGGCAGCGGCGTGAAATGGGAGAACGTGGCCCCCGACATCGGCGACACGCGTTTCGTGAAAGGTGACTTTGACGCAGCGGCGTACTTCTTCTTCACCGGTCTGCTCAACCTGAAGGCGCGGGGCCTGACACCGGATCAAATCACGGTGTTTCGCTTCTCGGACTATGGCCTCAGGTCCTACGGCAACGGGCTGATCGCCAACCCCAAGAGCATGCAAGACAACCCGGACGCCATGAAGGCCTTCGTCAAGGCCACCACACGCGGCTGGGTCGATGCGATTGCCGACCCGCGCGCCGGCGCTGCCGCCATCAAGGCCCGCGAGCCCCTAGCCCATGAAGAGATCGAGTTCGAGCGCCTGCAGCTCATCGTGGACGGCACCATGAAGACCGCCGAGACACGCGCCAACGGCTGGGGCGCTGCCACACCTGGGCGCCTGCAGGCCACCATCGATGAGACCGTGGCGGCCTTCGGCCTCAAGAGCAGCCTGGCGGTGGCCGACATCTGGACCGACCGCTTCCTGCCCCCTGCCGCCGACCGCAAGCTCAAAGCCTGACCAGGGAAAAGCCATGGGCATCCCCCTCATCGACCTCAGCGGCGCCCTGCAGCCGGGTGCTCCGCGCAGCCCCGCAGTAACGGCCGTAGCCGCCCAACTGCGCCAGGCCTGCATGGGCGCAGGGTTCTTCTACGTGAGCGACCACGGGGTGCCGCTGGACGTCATTGCGCGCCAGTTTGAATTGGCGCAGCAGTTCTTCGACCTGCCGCTGGGATCCAAGGAAGCGATTTCGCTGCACCACTCACCCGCCATGCGGGGCTACGAAAGCCTGGGCGGGCAGACCCTGGACGCCAGCGCTCGGCCAGACCTTAAGGAGAGCTTCTACTGCGGGCTGGACTACGCTGCCGAACATCCGTACGTGCAGCGCGGCTACCACTCCTATGGCAGCAACCAGTGGCCTGAGGGGTTGCCCGAGCTGGCCACCCAGAGCCGCACCTACATCGCCGCCATGCGGCAACTGGCCCTGCGGCTGATGCAGCTGCTGGCACTCTCGCTCGACCTGCCCGAGGACTACTTCGACCACACGCACCAGAGCCCCATGCTCACGCTGCGGCTGCTGCGCTACCCACCCCATCCTGAAAGCGCCGATGCACTCACCTTTGGCGCGGGCGAGCACACGGACTGGGGTGCCATCACCCTGCTGGCCCAGGACCACCATGGCGGGCTGGAGGTGAAGCTGCCCACCGGCGAATGGGTGGCCGCTACACCCATCGAGGGCGCGCTGGTAGTGAACCTGGGCGACATGATTCCGCGCTGGACCAACGGGCTGTACCGGTCCAACCCGCACCGCGTGCGCAACATGCACAGCGGGGGCGCACCGCGCCACTCCATTCCGTTTTTCTACACGCCCGACTACGAGGCCCAGGTGGTCCCCATCCCCACCTGCGTGCCTGCCGGTGAATCGCCGCGCTTTGCACCCTGCACTGTGGGCGAGCACCTGCAGGCCATGTACCGCAAGACCTACGGCCTGGGTCAGACCACCACATCCACCGCCCCAGCCAGCGAGGCGGTGATGGCATGAGGCTGTGGTTCAACCTGCTGTGCCAGGACATCGAGGCACAACTGCAGTTCTATCAAGCCCTGCTGCACTTGCCCGAGGCGCCGGGGACGCGCTCGGCCATCTACCGGGCGGTGGAGACCGAGCATTTCCAGCTCGGCTTCAACGCACCCGAGGCCTATGCCCTGCTGGGCCTGGCCGACCGGCAACCCGGTGCCACCTTGCCGTCACCGCGCAGCGTGACAGGCTACGCCACCTTCATGCTGGACGCACCGGACGCCGTGGACGCTACCAGCGAGAAAGCAAAAGCCCTGGGCGGGCAGATCATCAAGCCACCCTACTCCACCTACTACGGCCAATGGCAGGCGGTGCTGGCGGACCCGGAGGACAACGTGTTCCGGGTCAGCGCTGTGGGCGTGCCGCGCAACGTTGCTTGAGCCGCCCCTACCCGGTCAGGCCAACAACGGCGGTGCCCGCCAAAGCATGAGCGGGGTGAACCAACGCCCACCCCTGTACCATCCATCGCGCCTCAATAGGCCTTGAAGTTGGCCGCCACCCGCTGGTTCAGGTAGTCGCCGGCAGCAATCGCCGGGTACTTCTTGCCCGGCCCTTCGATGATGGCATCGCGGTTGGCCTGGGCAAAGAAAGCGATGCTGTAGCGCGGCCCCATGTACTCGCCGGGCAGCGGGTTCTTCACACGGTGGAAGTTGCTGGGCAACTGGTCGTCGCTCCAGCGCATCAGCATGTCGCCGATGTTGCAGGTGATGGCCTGCTCGTCGGGCTCCACGGACGTCCACGCCTGGGTTTCCATCTCCTTGCCTGGGCACACCTGCAAGCCGCCCTGGCCCTGGCGCTGAAAGAGCAGGGTCAGGCAATCAAAGTCGGTATGCGCCCCGGCGCGCCACAGGCCCAGGCTGGCTTGTTGCTCGGGCGGGGTCGCAAAGTAGTGCAGCAGGCGCAAGGTGCTTTGGTAGCTGGCCTGCACAGGGTCGTGCGCGCGGGCAAAGAAGGCCTCGTCAAACCCCAGCTTCCACGCAAAGCACGACAGCACCTGCATGGCCACCTGCCAGCACTGGCCTTCGAAGGCGAGCATGGTGGACTGAAATCCCGCCAGCTCCTCGTCGGTGGGCCACAGGCCCTCCATGTGCGGGCGGGTGATCTGGTACGACTCCTTCTGGTCCGGCGTGCCAGTGGAGGGGCGCACCTGCGCGCGGCTCTCCCAGCCCACATTCAGCGCTTTCTTGAGCGGGTACTGCGCCTTCACGGCGTCGGGCAGCGCAAAGAAGCGCTCGGTCATCGCAAAGGCGTTGTGCACCTCGGCCAGGTCAATGCCGTGGTTCACGATCTGGAAAAAGCCGACATCGACGGCGGCGTCCCACAGCTGGTCGGCAATCTCGGTCTTGCGCTGCGCAAAGTCGCTGAGGTCGATGCGGCGGATCTCGCGGCTTGCGGTTTCCGAGCCCATCGCGCCCATGCGCGTTTCTTTTTGCAGCTCGGCGAGGTCGTAGGTGGCGGTGGTGGTCATGCAGTTCTCCTGAAGACAAGTGGAAGGAAGAAAGGCCCTCCCGCTGGGTGCTTCAAGAGTGGGTGACACCGCCTGCGGCGGCCGTCCTTTCAACCCTTGAAGCCACGATGTGCCAACGCACACCGCTGTGCGCACAGCGGGCTTCAAGAGCAATTTCCGACTGGCATCGCCCCGTGCAGGATGGCACAGGGGGCAACGCAGTGAACGCTTCTACTCTTGCCAAAAGCGATGCAAGAAGAATGCCCGCGGCGCCTTGTTTGTGTATCCAAGCAGGTTTAGAGCGCTTGGGCACAGCGCATCAAAAGCCATGCATACATGTCACTGTTTGTGATTGGCATGCCAAATGCATAGCGCCCTGCACCACAACGGCGGGCGTGCAGACAGTCCTGCGTTGCACAACGACAGCCACCCACCACCATCGACGGAGACACCTACACCATGCACGCGCTCATGTCTGCACCCCCAGCCAGCTTTGACGACCCCACCCCCATCAACGACACCGACGGCACCTACCTGCGCCAGGCCATCGCGTGGTCGTGCACTGCCCGCGCGCGCGGCAACCGTCCGTTTGGTGCAGTGGTCATCAGTGCCGAAGGGCGCCTGCTGGCCGAGGCCTACTGCAACACCACCGAGACCGGCGACTGCACCGGCCACGCCGAGACCAATGCTGTGCGCCAGCTCAGCCCGCGCGTGGGGCGCGATGCCCTGGCCAAGGCCACGCTGTATTCATCGGCCGAGCCCTGCGTGATGTGTGCGGGCGCCATCTTCTGGTCGGGCATTGGGCGCGTGGTGTTTGGCATTGATGCCGAGCGCCTGCGCGTGTTCCGGGGCGAGCGGGCCGAGCAGCGCGACGCCGAGCTGTCGTGCCGCGACGTGTTTGCCGCCTCCCCCCACGCCATCGAATGCATCGGCCCGGCGCTGGTCGAAGAAGCCAGCGCACCCCACATCGGGTTCTGGAAAGTCTGACCCATTCCCGCGCGGGCAGAATCTGCAGCGCACACTCTGCACTCCCCATGCCTCGCACCAAAGCCATGACCGAATCCGAAGCCGAAGCCGCCTCCGGCGCGCTGCTCAGCCGCGCCAAACAGGGCCGTGAACGCATCTTGGGCGCCATCCGCGAAGCGGCCATTGCCGAATTCAGCCGCCATGGGTTCAAAGGGGCATCCACCAAGGCCATTGCCGAGCGCGCGGGCCTGACCAAGCCCCAGCTGCACTACTACATCAGCAGCAAGGAAGAGCTGTATGAAGAGCTGCTGTACTCGGTGCTTAACGGGTGGTCGGGCGCCTTCATTTTTGACAGCAACAGCGACGATCCCAAGAGGGTGTTGAGCAGCTACGTGCGCAAGAAGCTCGACTACGCGTTGGACAACCCGGGCCTGTCGCGCATCTTCACCACCGAGGTGCTGGGCGGTGGGCGTAACCTGGGCAAATACTGGCCCGTGGCCGTCAAGTCCACCCAGCAGAAGGCGGACCTCATCAACCGCTGGATTGCCGAAGGCCGCATGCGCGCCGTCAACCCCACGCTGCTGCTCATGCAGATCTGGGGCATGACGCAGCACTACGCCGACTACGGCGTGCAGGTGCACATCATG
Source organism: Acidovorax sp. Root70 (assembly GCF_001428225.1). NCBI lineage: Bacteria > Pseudomonadati > Pseudomonadota > Betaproteobacteria > Burkholderiales > Comamonadaceae > Acidovorax > Acidovorax sp. Root70. Next base: position 279,456 of record NZ_LMHQ01000012.1, on the reverse strand, counting down.
CTGGGCCTGGCGCCCGACGAGCCCATCGACCGCGAGCCCATCATGCGCGAACTCACCAGCTTTGTGCTGCTGGGCTGCGGCCTCGCACCAGACTAAGGCCCCCGCCCCATTCTGGGCATGCCTCGGGGGCCCGAGGGGCGAATCCCAGGCAATTTGCACCAGCACGCGGCGTCAAAAGCCCCTTTCAGGCCGCGTTGATCCACCACAAAGACGTTTGACCGCTTTTTGTGGCTGGCACAGCCTTTGCAATAGTTTGACCAATCGATCAAATCACATGGTCAAACAATGCAGACAGTCCCTGACACCGCCAGCGCCACCCGCACAGAACACACGTTCGAGCTGATCCTGCAGCGCAGCCAGATGCGCTTGCCTGTTGGCCCCGGCGAGAGCATGGCCGACGTGCTGCAGCTCGCTGGCGTGCCGCTGGAAACCCTGTGCGCGCAGGGCGTGTGCGGCACCTGCGTGACCCGCTGGCTGGAAGGCGAACCTGACCACCGCGACAGCTGCCTGAGCGCCGCAGAGCAAGCCACCCACGTCGCCGTGTGCTGCGCACGCAGCCACAGCGCCACGCTCACCCTGGACATCTAGGCCCATCCCACGCACCCGAAGGACACCCGCCATGCGCATCCTCGTGATCTATTGCCACCCGGTAGAAACCAGCTACAACGCCGCACTGCACACCGAGGTGGTGCAGCAGCTGCGCGGCGCGGGCCATGAGGTGGACGACTGCGACCTGTACGCCGAGGGCTTCAACCCCGTGATGACGCGCGAGGAGCGCCTGGGCTACCACGAGGTACCCAGCAACCAGTTGCCCGTGCAGGGCTATGTGGACCGCTTGCTCTGGGCAGAGGCGGTGGTGTTCTGCTTTCCCACCTGGTGCTTTGGCATGCCGGCGATGCTCAAAGGATTTTTCGACCGCGTGCTCATGCCCGGCGTGGCCTTTGACATCAGCGACCCGCACAACGTCAAGCCGTCGCTCACGCACATTCAGCGCATCTCGGCCGTGGTCACCTATGGCCGCCCCCGCTGGACGGCCCTGTTCATGGGCGACCCGCCGCGCAAGTCCATCACCCGCTACATGCGCCTGCTCACCGGCGGCAAGGCGCGGGTGGACTACCACGCTTACTACCACATGAACGTGGCCACCCCACCCCGGCTGGCGGCCTTCAAGGCCCGTGTGGGCCAGGCCATGGCGCGCTTTGCATAAGACCAATTTCTAAGGGCCACGGCATGCACGCATCCAGCACTCCCGACCACATCCTGCGCGCAAGGTTGCCGCGCTGGCTGCTGCCCGCCACATGGCCGCAGCAGGGCCACCAGCCCGCACTGGCCGACCTGCACCTGGCCCAGGGCCGCATCGTGCAGGTGCTGCCCTATGGCTCCCAGCCAGCGCCCCACGGCACGGTGTGGGACGTAGCAGGCGCGCTGGTGCTGCCCGGCCTGGTGGATGCGCACACCCACCTGGACAAGGCCTTCACCCTGCCCCGCATGGGCGTGGTCAAGCCCGGCCTGCTGGGCGCCATCGAGGCCATGATGGTGGACCGCCAGGGCTGGACCGAAGCCGACATCCACGCTCGCGCCAGCCGTGCTCTGCAATGGGCCTACGACGCCGGCACCGTGCACCTGCGCACCCACTGCGATTGGTGGGAGCCCGACGCGCAGCCACTGGCGTGGGACGTACAGCGAGCACTGGCCCACGACTGGGCCGACCGCATCACGCTGGAGCGCGTGAGTCTGATCCCGCTGCACCTGTACGCAGACCGTAGCGCCGCCATGCGGCTGGCGGCCACCGTGGCTGCGAGCGGCCCCGGTGCACTGCTGGGCGGCTTTGTGCACTCCACCAACTGGGACCCACAAGCGCTGCGCCACCTGTTGGAAGCCGCACAACACCACGGGCTGAACGTGGACCTGCATGTGGACGAAGAACTGCACCCCGGCGCCCAGGGCTTGGCGACCGCGGCAGCACTGCTCAAGGAGCTGCGCTTTGAAGGCCATGTGGTCTGCGGCCACACCTGCGCGCTGGCTGCACAGGACGAAGCCACCGCCCTCGCCACGCTCGACGCCGTAGCGCAAAGCCCGATCACGCTGGTCACGCTGCCCATCACCAACCTGCTGCTGCAGGACGCCACCACCGGCCGCACACCGCGCCAGCGTGGCCTGACGCTGGTGAAGGAAGCCCGTGCACGCGGCATCCCGGTGCTGGTGGCCAGCGACAACGTGCAAGACCCGTTCTGCCCTGTGGGCAGCTTTGACCCACTGGAGGCCCTGGCCACGGGCGTGCTGGCGGCGCAGCTGGAGGCACCGTTCGACCAATGGAGCGAATCGCTGTGCCGCACCGACTGGCTGCGCACCGGCCGCAGCGGCACCACAGCGCTGCCGCTGCAGCCTGGCACGGTGGCCGACCTGCTGGTCTTCACGCAGGCCGACCACTGGGGCTTTCCATCCCGCACACAAGGCGCGCAGGGCCGCGTGGTGCTGCGCCAGGGCCGCGTCGCTAGCGGCCACGCACCAGCCGCCTGGCATATGCCCACCACCCAATCCGCAAGGAGCCTCGCATGAGCCCCGCATCTGTAACCGTACCTGCGCCCGGCATCGCCCAGCCCCTGGCCCGCTACGCCGCCTGGCGCCGCGCAGGCGACTTCATCTACCTCAGCGGGATCATCGCCGTGGACCCCGCCGCCAGCCGCATCGTGCGCGGCTATGCAGACATCCCTGACGAGGCCGCCACGCTGATTGGCCGCACGGGCGAGTTCAGCAGCGATATCAAGGAAGGTCCCATCCTCGCGCAGAGCTGGTATGTGCTCGACCGCATCCGCCAGACCATCGAGGCCGCAGGCGGCCAGATGTCCGACGTGTTCAAGCTGGTGCAGTACTTCAAGAACCTGGACCACTTCCCGCAGTACAGCCGCGTGCGCAAGCTGTTCTTCCCCGGCGAGCCACCGGCATCCACCGTGGTGGAAGTGAGCGGCATGTTGCCCACGCCCGACATCCTGATTGAGGTCGAAGCCACGGCCTATCTGCCACAGCGCTGATCCACCCCCAACACCCTCACGAAAGTCTTTCATGCTGCACGGCTACAACCCGCCCCACCGTTACCTGCCCTACCTGAGCTGGACCGAGATCGCCGACCTGCCCGACAAGGAGAACACCGTCATCGTGCTGCCCACCGGCGCGACCGAGCAGCACGGCCCGCACCTGCCGTGTGCGGTGGACACCGTCATCAGCGCCGGCGTGGTGGGCCATGCGCTAGCGCGCCTGCCGGCCGATGTGCCCGCGTTTGCGATGGCCCCCATCACCTACGGCAAGTCCGAAGAGCACCTGCACTTTCCCGGCACGGTCACGCTCAGCGGCGAGACCCTGCTGGCCACCATGAACGAGGTGGGCGAGTCGGTGTACCGCGCGGGATTTCGCAAGCTGCTGTTCGTCAACGGCCACGGCGGCCAGCCGCAGGTGATGGAGATGTGTGCACGCGAGCTGCGCCTGCGCCATGGCGATTTCATCGTGGTGCCCAGCTTCACCTGGCGGGTGCCGCATGTGGCGGGCAAGTTCCTCTCAGACAAGGAAAAGCGCCTGGCCATGCACGCGGGCCACGGCGAAACCGCACTGATGCTGGCCCTGGCCCCCGACACCGTGCACATGGAGCGTGCGGTGGTCAACTACCCGCCCGTTTTTGACTCGCCTCTGCTCTCGCCCGACGGTCGCCCCGCCTGCGCGTGGAGCGCCCGCGACTTCGGCCCCAGCGGAATCATTGGCGACCCGCTGCCCGCCACGGCCGAACAGGGCCACGCCATCCTCGACTCGCTGGCCGTGAGCTGGGCCGCCGCCATCACCGAGCTGCACAAGCTGCAGTGGGCGCCGCGCGCTGAGCCCACCTGGGGCCGTGCCCATCACACCGGCCACATCGAGCACCCGTCCGCGCTGGCCTGAAACCTGCGAACGCCACCACCAATCCTTTTCGCTTTCCCTTCGTTGTCCCTTCGTTCCACCTCCACCCCCTACCGGAGTACCACCATGATGAAGACCGCCTCCCGCCTTTCCAAAATTGGTGCAGCCGCGCTGCTCGCTGTTGGTGCCGTCGGCACCATGTCGAGTACTGCCCAAGCGCAAGAGAAGTTCACCTACATGACCAACTGGTACGCGCAGGCCGAGCATGGCGGCTTCTACCAGGCGGTGGCCACGGGCCTGTACAAAAAGTACGGGCTGGATGTGACCATCAAGATGGGCGGACCGCAGGTCAACATCGTGCAGATGATGGCCGCTGGCCAGGCCGAATGCGTGATGGGATCGAGCGACCTGCAGATGATCCAGATGCGTGAAGGCGGCGTGCCGGTGGTCAACGTGGCGGCCGTGTTCCAGAAGGACCCGCAGGTGCTCATCGCGCACGAGGACGTGAAGAAGTTCGAAGAACTCAAGGGCAAGACCATCCTGATCGCTTCGTCGGCCCAGCGTGGCTACTGGCCCTGGCTCAAGGCCAAGTACGGCTTCACCGATTCGCAGACCCGCCCCTACACCTTCAACATCCAGCCCTTTGTGGCTGACAAGAACAGCGCCCAGCAGGGCTACCTGACCTCCGAGCCGTTTGCGATTGCCAAAGCGGGCGTCAAGGCCAACACGCTGATGTTCAGCGACCATGGCTACCCCGCCTACGCCACCACCATCTCGTGCATGGAAAAGACGGTGAAGGACCGCAGCGCCGCCGTGGCCTCGTTCGTGAAAGCATCGATGGAAGGCTGGAAGAGCTACCTGGCCGACCCAGCCCCCGCCAACGCGCTCATCAAGAAAGACAACCCCAACATGACTGACGAGCAGCTCGCCTACAGCGTGGCCAAGCTCAAGGAAATGGGCATGGCCACGGGCGGCGACGCAGCCATCATGGGCATCGGCATCATGACCGACGCGCGCGCCAAGGCCAGCTACGACTTCCTGGTGGAGGCCAAGCTCATCGACCCTGCCAAGGTCAAGCTCACAGAGACCTACACCACGTCGTTCGTCAAAGACCTCAAGGTTCTGCCCTGAGCCCTGACAGCCCTGAAACAGTGGCCGGTGCGTTCCCTTGCACGGCCGGCCGCATCCATCGAAAGGCGACCATGACATCCCCCGCTGAATCTCCGCCGCTGGCACACGCCCAGGCACCGCTGCCCCATTCCACGCCCGCCGTGGAGGTGCTTTCCGCTGAAAAAACCTACCCCAATGGCACGCAGGCCCTGCTGCCGGTGGACCTGACCATCGAGGAAGGCGAATTCGTCACCCTGCTCGGCCCCTCGGGCTGCGGCAAGAGCACGCTGCTGAAAATGGTGGCGGGGCTGCTGGAGCCCACCGACGGCCGCCTGCACCTGTGGCGCAAGCCCGTGGCGCAGCTGGACGAAAGCGGCAAGAAGATGGCGTTTGTCTTTCAGTCACCCACGCTCATGCCTTGGGCCAGTGTGCAGACCAATGTGCGCCTGCCGCTGGACTTGGTGGGTGTGCCGCGTGCCGAGGCCGATGCGCGCGTGACCGAAGCGCTGGCGCTGGTGGGCTTGTCCAAGTTTGCCAACGCCCTGCCCCGCGCGCTGTCGGGCGGCATGCAGATGCGCGTATCGATTGCGCGCGGCCTGGTCACCCAGCCCGACCTGCTGTTGATGGACGAGCCCTTTGGCGCGCTGGATGAAATCACGCGCCACAAGCTCGACGCCGACCTGCTCGACTTGTGGCGCAAGAAGAAGCTGACCGTGATCTTTGTGACGCACTCGATCCACGAGGCGGTGTTCCTCTCCAGCCGCGTGGTCATGATGGCCGCGCGCCCCGGCCGCGTGGTCGAAGAGTTCCGCATCGACGCGCCTTACCCCCGCACGGCCGACTTCATGGTGTCGCCCGAATTCAGCCGATACGCCAAGCTGCTGCAGGACAGCCTGCTGCGCGCCAGCGTGGACACCGAGGAGACCGTGGCATGAGCACCCCTTTCCCTTCCGCACCGATGGCGTCGCCCGTGGTCACCGGCCACCCCGCAGCCGCCCAGCGCTCGACGCCTGCACCGGTCGCTACCAAACCTGCCACCAAGGCAACACACAAACGCCCGCCGCTCATGGCCCAGCCCCGCGTGCAGCGCGTGGTTTACCCCGTGCTGGTTGGCCTGGTGCTGATCGCGCTCTGGCAGGGCCTGGTCACGGCCATGGAGCTGCCGCCCTACCTGGTGCCTTCGCCCATCCTGATGATGAAGACGCTGTTCACCGACTGGGCCGCGCTGGGCGGCTCGCTGTGGGTCACCGTCAAGATCACGGTGCTGGCCTTTGTGGTGGCCACGGTGGCGGGTGTGCTGATCTCGTTCTTGTTTGTGCAGAGCAAGCGCATCGAGACTGCGCTCTTCCCCTACGCCGTGCTGCTGCAGGTCACGCCCATCGTGGCCGTGGCTCCGCTCATCATCATCTGGGTGAAGGACCCGACGGCGTCGATGGTGATCTGCGCCGCACTCGTCGCTCTGTTCCCCATCATCAGCAACACGACGCTGGGCTTGCGCAGTGTGGAGCCGGATCTGCAGAGCTACTTCCAGCTCAACCGCGCCACGCGGCTGCAGACCCTGCTGCGCCTGCGCATCCCCAGCGCGCTGCCCTACTTCTTTGGCGGGCTGCGCATCTCCAGCGGCCTGGCGCTCATCGGCGCTGTGGTGGCGGAGTTTGTGGCGGGCACCGGGGGCCAGGGTGCAGGGCTGGCGTACCAGATCCTGCAAGCGGGCTTTCAGCTCAACATCCCGCGCATGTTTGCTGCGCTGCTGCTGATCTCGCTCACCGGCGTCGCGCTCTTCGTGCTGATGGCATGGCTCACGCGCGTCGCCCTGGGCGGCTGGCACGCCAGCGAAACGTCGCACGACTAGCCCTTTCACCCCCATCGCCAACACACCGCGCGCAGCCACTGGCGCGCGGCACGGGCTTCCTTTTGCCCAAAACGGCCACCAGCGGCCAAGGAGATACCGACATGACCACCACCGCCCAACAACTGCCCGACCTGCTGCCCGACCTGGACTGGATTGCCGACCCGCTGCGCGTGGGCCGCCTCTCGCAGGACTTTGCCTGGTTCAGCCCCGTGCTCAAGCGAGACCTGGCAGGCAAGCGCGGCGACATCGCGGTGCGCCCGCGCACAGAAACAGAAATCCGCCAGGTGGTGGCCGCCTGCGCCAGCGCGGGCATCCCCCTCACCGTGCGCGGCAGCGGCACCGGCAACTACGGCCAGAGCACGCCGTTGCACGGCGGCGTGATCCTGGACCTGTCGGGCTACAACGCCTTTGGCTGGGTGCGCGGCGGGGTGGGCCGCGCGCAGTCAGGCATCCGGCTGGCAGACTTTGATGCGCAGGCCAAGCCCCACGGGCAAGAACTGCGCTGGCTGCCCAGCACCTACCGCAGCGCCACGCTGGGCGGGCTGTTTGGCGGCGGCTTTGGCGGTGCGGGCTCCATCAACCACGGCCCGCTGGCCGCGCCCGGCAACGTGCTGGCCGTGCGTGCGATGACGGTGGAGCCCGAGCCCCAGGTCATCGAACTGCGCGGCCCCGAGGCCATGCTGCTGCACCACACCTACGGCACCAACGGCATCGTGCTGGAGCTGGAAGTGGCCCTGACTCCTGCCGTTGAGTGGACCGAGTGCATCGCCACCTTCGAGCAGTTTGACGCTGCGCTGGAGTTTGCCGACCGCTTTGGAAGCGCTCCCGGGCTGGAGAAAAAAGAAGTGTGCTTTGTGGCAGCCCCCATCCCGCAGTACTTCACCAGCCTGGCCGAGCACCTGCCCGTCAACCAGCACGCGGTGCTGCTGCTGGTGGCCCCGCACTCCGAAGCCGGCATGCGCGACATGGTGGCCCAGCACGGCGGCCAGGTCACCTACCGCAAGACGGCCGACGAAGTGGCCAGCAGCCACAAGACGCTGCTCGAATACACCTGGAACCACACCACCCTGCACGCCCTCAAGGTGGACAAGGGCCTGACCTACATCCAGAGCGGCTTCAACCCCATGCACCGCCTCAAGCAGGTGAAGGCGCTGGAGGCAGCGCTGAAGGGCGAGGTGATGATGCACCTGGAGTTCTTGCGTACCAAGGAAGGCGCCTTCAACTGCAGTGGGCTGCAGATCATCCGCTACACCACCGAAGAACGCCTGAACCAGATCATGCAGATCTACCGCGACCATGGCGTGCAGATCAACAACCCGCACGTGTACATCGTAGAAGACGGCAAGCAGAACAACCTGGACCCGGCCGTGGTGGGCATGAAGCACCGCTTTGACCCGCAGGGCCTGCTCAACCCCGGCAAGCTGCGCAGCTGGTACACGGCCGAACCGACAGCCCCCGTGGAGGCGCCTGTGCAGACACCCGTACGCCAAACAGCGTAGGTAAAACGGGTGGCACGTTTCACCCATACAGGCCTCTACCGCTTACCTGCAGGGCATAATCAGCTACTCATTTCGTAGCAGACCATCACCCCATGTCTTGGCACGCCCGCCTTCAGCTCGACTACACGGCAGAGCACAACGCCCGCACCGTCGCCCGCTACGAGCACAACGGGCCGCTGCGCATCCTGCAAAGCCTGTACCCCGAGGGCGACGCCATCTGCCACAACGTGCTGGTGCACCCGCCCGGCGGTCTGGTGGGCGGCGACACCCTGGACATCACCACCACCGTGGGCCCCGGCGCCCACGGCCTGGTCACCACGCCCGGCGCTACGCGCTTTTACCGCTCCACCGGCCCGCTGGCGCTGCAGCGCAGCCACCTCACCCTGGCCGAAGGCGCACGCCTGGAGTGGCTGCCGCTCGAAGCCCTGTGCTACAGCGCCTGCCATGCCGAAAACCACCTCACGCTGAACCTTGCCCCCGGCGCCGAGTGCATGGCCTGGGACGTGACCGCACTGGGCCTGCCGCATGCGGGTCAGCCGTTTGAACAAGGCCGCTTCACCCAGCACCTGGAAGTGCCCGGCCTGTGGCTGGAGCGCGGCGTCATCGATGCCGCCGATGACCGGCTGCTGAGCAGCCCGCTGGGTTTAGCGGGCCATCGTTGCATGGCCAGCATGTTCTTTGCCACGGGCTCCTCACTGGACCGCGCCCGCCGCGACGCAGCGCTAGACGCTGCCCGTGCAGTGATGGATCAACACCCCCAGGTCAAGGCCACTGCAGGGGCCACCAGCCCCAACGACCGCATGGTGGTGGTGCGCGTGCTGGCACCGCAGGTAGAGCCCGCGATGAAGCTGCTCAAGGCCGTGCGGGTGGCTTGGCGGGGGGTCTTGTGGGGGCTGAATGGAGAGGCGCCTCGGATCTGGGCGATGTGAGAGCCGGATGCGCCAAGGAGCTTCGCTTGCTCTCGGCGCCCCTCGTAGAGCCTCGGATTTGATGTTCGGAGTTCGCTGAACAATCTGTGTCAATTCACTGACACAGGGTGTGTGCATTCAACACCGACGCTTCAAAAGGTCGATTCCGTAGCCTGCGGAGACAGCTTCTGCGCCAGCAAATTTGCCGAATACCGCAGGCGGTCAATGTCCCCATCCGCCTTCACACCGCGGCTGAAGCAGCACAGTGTGCCGTAGACCTTACCCCCAGCAAGGCGCACAGGTGCGCTTAGATGGGTGCCAATCGGAAACCCGGGATCAGGGGCTTTGCCGGACGCGATGTAGGGGGCGGCATTGTCGATCTTCTCGGGCAGGCGGCCTTCCACAACGCGTTGGCACCAGCTCTCCTCGACCGGATCGGACATGCCGGGCTCCAGGGGAGAAAAATCTGACAGGCTGTCCACCGCTTGTATGGTTCGACGGCCATCCACGAATTGAGAGACGAAGGCGACGTCCATGCCCATGCGATTGCGCAACAGTTGCAGAACGGTTGACACCACAGAGGGAAGCTCGTGGTCGGCAGAGTCGCTGGTGGCAACGAGCAGCTCCGTGATGGTGACGTCAAGATCGTCGGGGTTGTAGTCCAGTAGATGCATGCTAATCAGTCTAAGCCGTGACCCCGTAGCCCAGCCGTAAGCAGACGTTTGGTTGCAAAGTCCCATCGCACATGAACGCACCTACCGCAACGGGTGGCTGCGCGAATGCGGGCCCACGCGAAAACGCGCTCGTGGTCGCCCATCCACGCCGGACCGCCAGCGCCGCTACGCGGCTGGTGGCGGCCCCCACCACAACGCCAGTCGATCCCGCACACGGCGGCCAAAAGTCCAGGCCACTTCGTCGGGTGTCAGCACAGGGCACAACCGGCGGGCTGTTGCCACCGCTGCAGCAGCGCCCTCCGTGTGCCCCTGACGGTCCAGAACCGCCGCCTCCAGAATGCGTGCCAGATGAAACTTGGGGTCATGCTGCGCGGACGATCGCGCCTCGGCCAGCGCTTCGTCCAGCCGCTCTGCACGCAACAAGAACAGGCCCAGCGCCCACTTCCAGAACCCCAGGCGCCGGTCCCGCGGGCTGAGGCGCATGCCCAGCCGCATGGTGTCGATGCCGCGCTCCAGTTGCCCCTTCAAAACCAGCGATGCTCCCAGTGCCACATGGGCCTGGGCATTGCTCGGATCGATTTCCAGCGCACGCTGAAGCACCTCAATGCCACGGTCGTGGTGTCCCAGGTCACTGAGGGCACAGCCCGCATAGCCCAACACCTCGGAGCTTCCGTCATCCAGTTCGATAGCTTGTTGAGCGGCCTTCAAGACTTCATCGGCAGTACCCGGAGCGTCAGAAGCCAGATATCCGATGTTCATGGACAAGGCCGTCAGCAACGCGTAGTGCGCATGGCCCAAACCGAAAGCCGGTTCCAGCGCAATGCTCTGGCGCAGCTGGGACCGAGCCTCGGTCATCGCATCGCGGCTCCAACCCTGCATCGCGATCGATCCGATCGCCTGGTGGTAGTGGGCCCATACGTTCAGGTTCTCGGGGCGCTGGCGGCGAATGTGGGCGATTTCGGCCCGCGTCAGCTCGGGCTCCAACTCGGACATGATGCCCCGGGCGATGTCTTCCTGCAAATCGACCGCCTGATCGCGGTGGCGGTCGAAGCGGCCACTCCACAAGACATGCCCAGACGCCGCATCAATCAGCTGTGTGGAGACCCGCAAAAGATCCCGGTGCGGGCGGACACTGCCCTCCACCACAAACCGAACCCCCAGCTGGCGAGCCACCTCAGGGAGGGCAACCGCGTTGCCACGAAATGCAAAGGACGACGCCCGGGAGATCAACACAAACCCGGGAACGCGGGCCAACAATGCAATGACGTCTTCCGCCAGGCCGTCGGCCAGAAAGCCCACATGCGGGTCGTCGGACAGCACGCTGAAAGGCAGCACGGCGATGGTCGGTCGGCTGGCAGCGGCCTCCTGGACTGGTCGTGCTGCGCTGGGCTGTAGTGCGTTGCCGGGCTTAGGGGCCAGCGCAAAGCGGTACCCCTTGCCGGGAATCGTGGCGATGGCGCGGGGCCCCAGCAGCTTGCGCAAGGCCGATATCTGTACCGACAGATTGTTCTCTTCCACCACCATGCCCGGCCACACGGCGTCCAGGATCTCGGCTTTGGGCACCACCCTGTCCCGGTGCGCCAGGAGGCACACAAGCAGATCAAAAGCGCGGGCACCAATGGCTGCCGCTGCGCCATCCACCAAAAGCACTCGCTCGGCTGGCCGGACTTCAAAGCGGTCAAAGTGATAGTTGTCTTGCATCAGCCACCTGCGACAGCGCCATCGTTAGGAAGATTTAGCAGTTTCTTGCGAACTTTAAAGGACGGGTGTGACCCTGCTCGGTACCGTTGAGGCATGTACCACTCCCGCAGAGAAAGCATCATGCCCACATTCGTGATCGAGCGCATCGTTGCTGGTATTGGCGCAGCCAGTGCCGCAGACCTGCAAGCGCTCTCCCGCACGTCATGCGACGTGCTCAGCAGCATGGGCCCGGACCTGCAGTGGATCCAAAGCCATGTGACAGGCGACAAGGTCTATTGCATCTACAACGCCACGAGCGAACAACAGGTGCGCGAGCATGCCCGGCTCAGCGGCCTCCCGGTCGACAGCGTGTCGCGGGTCGTTGCCACCATCGATCCCTCCACGGCGCAGGCCTGATGCCCAGGCCTGGGTCACCCACCCCCACTGTTCAGGAGAATTGACATGACAAGCAGCGTTTACGAAGCCCAGAAGAACTTGCGTGCCCAATACAAGCAGACACCTGCGTCGGCCCTGGTCACCGACGAGGCGTTGACCCGCGGTAGCAACCTGGCAGACCCCTTTCATTCGCAGGTTCACGTCGTGAACGGCGGCTCCGCTGCCATACCCTTTGGCGTGCACAGCGGTGTGGGGGGGCCGTATGACGCGCCTTGCCCTGGCGACCTGCTGTGCGCCGCGCTGGCCGCCTGCCAGGAGTCATCGATCCGGATGGTGGCAAACCTCATGGGGATCGAGCTGACCCGGCTGGAAGTTCGCGTCAAAGCCACTGCCGATCTGCGCGGCGCCCTGGGCATCGAGCCCGATGTGCCAGTGGCCTTCCAGTCCATCGCCTGCGATGTGCATCTGCAGGCCCACGCGAGCACACCGCCTGACATGCTGGACAAGTTGCGCATGGCGGCCCAGCGGTGTTGCGTGGTGGGGCAGACGCTGCTGTCACCGCCCCCGCTGCAAACCACCTTCCATACCTGAGCTATCAGGGGTGGGCGTGGCCGGGAGCCACGCCACGAGGAGCCCTCTGCGCGTGATAGCGCAGAGGTGCGGTCTGCGCATCAGCCGCCGGGTACCTTCAGCAACCCGTCCGCCTTGAACATCGCACGAATCCCTCGCACCGCCTGCCGAATCCGCGCCTCGTTCTCGATCAGCGCAAAGCGCACATATTCGTCCCCCTGGTCGCCAAACCCAATGCCTGGGGACACGCACACCTTGGCTTTGTCGAGCAGTTGCCGCGCAAATTCCAGGGAACCCAGGGCGCGGTAGGGTTCGGGGATGCGGGCCCATATGTACATGCTGGCCTTGGGGCAGTCCACGGCCCAGCCGGCTTCGGTGAGGCCCTTGTAGAGCACGTCACGGCGGCGCTGGTACTGGGCGGCGATGTCCTTTACACACTGCTGGTCACCCTCCAGCGCGGCAATCGCCGCGACCTGCAGCGGCGTGAAAGTGCCGTAGTCGTGATAGCTCTTGATCCGGGCGAGCGCGGCCACCAGGTCGGGGTTGCCCACCATGAAGCCCACGCGCCAGCCGGCCATGTTGTAGCTTTTGCTCAGGGTGAAGAACTCCACCGCCACATCCTTGGCGCCGGGCACTTCCATGATGCTGGGGGCGCGATAGCCGTCGTACACGATGTCGGCGTAAGCCAGGTCGTGCACCACCAGGATGTCGTGCTTCTTGGCCAGGGCGATCACGCGCTCGAAAAAGCCCAGGTCCACGCACTGCGCCGTGGGGTTGCTGGGAAAGCCGAAGATCATCATCTTGGGCTTGGGGTAGCTGCCGCGGATGGCCTTTTCCAGCTCGGCAAAAAAGTCCACATCGGGCGCCACGGGCACGCTGCGGATGTCGGCACCGGCAATCACCGCGCCATAGATGTGGATGGGGTAGCTCGGGTCGGGCACCAAAACAGTGTCGCCCCGGTCCAGCGTGGCCAGCATCAAGTGGGCCAGGCCCTCCTTGGAGCCGATGGTGACGATGGCCTCGGTGTCGGGGTTGATGTCCACCGCGTAGCGGTCTTTGTACCAGTGGCTGATGGCGCGGCGCAGGCGCGGGATGCCTTTGCTGGCGCTGTAGCCGTGGGTGTCGGGCCGCTGGGCCACTTCGGTGAGCTTGGCGACGATGTGCGGTGGCGTGGCCCCGTCGGGGTTGCCCATGCTCATGTCGATGATGTCTTCGCCCCGGCGGCGGGCGGCGAGTTTCAGCTCGGCCGTGATGTTGAAGACGTAGGGAGGAAGGCGATCGATGCGCGCAAAACGGCGCTTGCCCTGCGATGCAGACATGCGGTGTGACTTTCACGTAAGCGCCCGGAACCGTCCGAGCGACGTGGCTGGCAGAAAGGCCGGCCCGCGTTCAATGTATCGCAGAACGCGGTGTTCGTTTCCCCCGCTGCGGCGGTGTCGCGCCGCCGCTACGGTCACACTGTGGCGGGTTTCGTGCTCCGTTCGCTCGCCATGGACCACGCAAAGATCCCGACACCACCGAGGCCCAGCACCACGCCCACCCAGCCGGTGGACGTCCACCCCAGTCCGGCCGCGATGGACACGCCGCCCAGCCATGCGCCCAGTGCGTTGGCCGCATTGAAGGCCGAGTGGTTGAGCGCGGCGGCCAGGGTCTGGGCGTCGCCCGCCACGTCCATCAGGCGGATCTGCAATGCGGGGCCGATGGCGACCACCGTGCCGAGGAAGAAGGTGGCCAGCGCCGCGCTGATGGGGTGGTGCGCGGCGGGTACAAACAGCGCCATCACCACGATGGACCACAGCAGCACCTTGCCGATGGCGGGCATCAGCGCCTTGTCAGCCATGCGCGAGCCCACCAGGTTGCCCGCCACCATGCCCAGGCCGAACAGCGACAGCACGAAGGGCATGAGCGCAGGCGGCATGCCGGCCACTTCCAGCAAGGTGGGCTTGATGTAGCTGAACACCGCAAACATGCCACCAAAACCAATGGCGCCGATGCCCAGCGTGAACCACACCTGCTTGCGCGCCAGGGCGCCCAGCTCGCGCAGCGGGCTGGCGCCATGCGATGCAGGCATGTCGGGCACCCACAGGCGCACCATGACGACGGCCGCCACGGCGATCAGCCCCACGAAGACGAAGGCCGCGCGCCAGCCGAAGTGTTCGCCCAATGCGGCAGCAATCGGCACGCCCACGAGGGTCGCGGTGGTCAGCCCCAGCATGACCCAGCCCACAGCACGCGCCCGACGCCCGGGCGGGGCCAGGGCTGCAGCCACAAGGGCCGCCACACCAAAGTAGGTGCCATGCGGCAGGCCGGTGAACAATCGCATGGCGCTCAGCGACAGATAGCCCGGCGCCAGCGCTGATGCGAAATTGCCCAACGCATACACCACCATCAGCGCCATCAGCAGCGCGCGGCGCCCCCAGTGGGCGCACAGCACGGCCAGCACCGGCGCGCCCACCACCACGCCCAGGGCATAGGCGCTGATGACATGGCCGGCCTGCGGGATGCTCACGCCGATGTCCCGCGCCACCTCGGGCAGCAGGCCCATGATGACGAACTCCCCCGTGCCGATGGAAAATCCGCCCACCCCCAGGGCCAGCACGGCGCGCACCAGGGTGCGGTCGTTGGTGGGCGTGTGGGCGATGGGGGAAGACGCGGAGGACGTGGGAGACAAGGGCGCGGTCATGGCGGCAGCAGGCGAACGCCGCACCGGCACGGGATGCGCCAGCGCAGGAGATATAACCAATACAGGGGGATGGAAAAGAAACGGAGTTACAGGGGTAAACCCGATTTCCGTAACCATAGCACTGTATGCGTTGCCTTGCAGGTTGGAGGGCATCTGTAACCCGCGCGAGCACACAGAACCGCCGGGGCTGCTACGCTGGCAGCCCGCCCCACCCCGCCCCGCCCGGCCTTTGCGCCCACCCAAGGACTGCGAATGACGACAACCCAGAGCCCTGCAGACAGCGTGGCTGGCACCGTGAAGGTGCTGGCGTTCGACATCTTTGGCACCGTGGTGGACTGGCACGGCAGCATCGTGCGCGAGATGCAGGCCCTGCACCCCGCCGTGGATGCAGATGCCTTCGCGCTCGCCTGGCGCGGGGGCTACCAGCCGGCCATGGCGCGTGTGATGCGGGGCGAGCAGGGCTGGACGCTGATCGACGACCTGCACCGGGGCATCCTGGACGAGATCCTTTCGCGCTTCGGCCTGGCGCATCTTTCCGAGCCCGAGCGGCGCCACCTCAACCGGGTATGGCACCGGCTCGATGCCTGGCCCGACAGCGTGGAAGGCCTCACGCGGCTCAAGACGCGCTTTACCATCACCTCGCTGTCCAACGGCAACATCGGCCTGCTGACCAACATGGCCAAACGCGCCGGCCTGCCCTGGGATTGCGTGCTGAGTGCCGAGGTGTTCAAGGCCTACAAGCCAGACCCGGCCACCTACCTGGGCGTGGCGAAGGTGTTCGGCCTGGCCCCTGCCGAGGTCGCGCTGGTAGCCACCCACCATGACGACCTGGCCGCCGCGCGCGGCTGCGGCCTGCGCACGGCCTACGTCGAGCGTCCCCACGAGCTGGGCGCGGCGCACCCCAAGGACGAAACGCCGCAACCCGGCAACGACCTGCACGCCACCAGCCTGGTCGACCTGGCGCGAATGCTGGGCTGCTGAGCTGACGACGCCGCGACGGCGCTTTCGGCGGCGGTCAGTGCGCCACCAGCAGCTGCACAAACATCTGCACCTTGGCGCGGCATTCGGCGCTGATGGAGGTGAACTCCAGCCCGGCCACCCATTCGTCGCCCTCCTGCTTGAGGGTGATGACGCGCGCGTACACATCGGCCACGCGGTAGTCCACCAGCGGCAGTTCAAACTCCAGCTTGATCTCGCTGTGAGGTTCCAGCGGCTCGATCAGCTCCACCAGCAGGCCGTGGTAGCCGATGTCGCGGATGGCACCGTGCACGATGTGCGGCATCACGATCTTGTCCTGCATGCGCTGGCACAGGCAGGGCAGGCGCGCATCCACGCGGTGGCTGCGGCGGAACTCCTGGCGGGGCACCTTGAGCTTGTGCGACGGGATGGCGATCAGCTCGCGCAGGCTCACCGGCTGCGTGCGCCCCTTGACGAACACCTGCATGGGTGCGGACGCCGACACCAGCCCCCAGCAGCGTTGGTAGGTGGAGTCGCTGATGAGCACCTGGCCGCGCAGGCTCAGTGCCTCGATGCGCGAAGCCAGGTTCACCGCCTCACCGATCACCGTGTATTCAGAATACACGTCCGAGCCAAAGCGACCGGCCATCACGGTGCCCGTATTGACACCGATGCCCAAAAACACCTCGGGCAGGCGCTCGGTCAGGTGGGCCAGGTTCAGCTCGCGCATGGCGATCTGCATCTCCACCGCGCACAGCAGCGCGCGGTCCACATCGTCGTCGCGGGCCACCGGTGCACCAAACAGCACCATGATCGAATCGCCCATGAACTTGTCGATGGTGCCCTGGTACTTGAACACCACCTCGGACAGCCTTGCCAGGCAGCGGTTGAGCGCGGCGATCACCACCGACGCTGGCTGCGAGCCCGACAGTGCGGTGAACCCGCGCAGGTCGGCCAGCAGGATGGTGACCTCGCGCGGCGCCACCTCCAGGCCGTTGGCGGCTGCGCCTTCGGGGTTCTCCATGCCGTGCAGGATGCCCGCCATCTCGGCCTGCGCCGCCTCGCCCAGAGGCTTGCCGGTCTCGCGTTCGATCAGGGCCTGCAGGCGGCGCACCGCATCGTGGTGGAATTCTTTGTGCATGGTTGTCTGGGGCGTGGGGCGGCCGGTGGTTCGGTGTGGGGAACGAGGGCATCACCTGCCCTGCCGCACCCAGAATAGGCGCCGCCCCACGGCTGGTCAACCGGTGAAAACACTCCGGGCACCACCACGGCCGCAGGCGCCGTGACCCCCTGCACGCACTGGGAGATGGCTGGTCGAGGGGCCGCCGCGAGGGAGCCGTGCGACAAAGGGGCCAGATTCAAAAATCAAGCCTTTCTGGCCTCAAGTGCTAGAAATAATTGCGTCAACAGCTATTAAATAGATAGCAATCAATCATCCCATTCCGTCGCTCGGGCGCGGGGGGATCCGGGGCCATTGCCCTCATGCTCGATGCGCTGGCGCTCCACACACCGAAACTCCTCCTGCGCACTGTCGTAGTCCCAGCGCTCTGCGTACCGGGCCTGCATGTCGGCCACGGCACCCGATGCTTCCATGCTGAGCACCACCAGGCTGTTGGGGCTGCCATGGCGCAGGCGGTGCGACACCGCCGTGCCCGCGCTGCTGGCCCACAGCCCGGGCAGTGGCTGCAAAAGGCACGGCTGGTGCACGTGGCCCGACAGCAGCATCTGCGCCCCGGCCATGCGCCAGCGCTCCACCGCCTCGTCCGCACGATGGGGGCGGTGAGCGCGGTCCTCGGCGTCGCGGGCCACCAGGGGGTGGTGGCTGGCCACGATGCGCCATGCGCCAGGGGGCGCGCGTGCGAGCAACAGCGCCACATGCTCGATCTGCGCAGACGACAGGCTGCCGCGCTCGTGCCGCCAGGCGCGCGTGGTGTTCACGCCCACCACGTAGAACGCGCCCATCTGCCGCACGGGTTCCTGGTCCATGCCGAACTGCTCGGAGAACCGCTCATACGACCGGCCCCAGCGCATCCACCACGCAAACAGGGGCAGGTCGTGGTTGCCCGCCAGCACCAGATTGCTGCGCGCATGCAGGCCCTGCACAAAGCGCGCGGCCTGTTCAAACTGCCCGGCGGTGGCGCGCTGGGTGAGGTCGCCCGACACCACCACCATCGCCACCCCCAGGCGCTGCGCCAGCCGCTGGACAGCCGCACACACCGCTGCGTCGTGCGCGCCGAAGTGCAGGTCCGACAGGTGCATCAGAACAGTCATGGCAGAGGACCGAAGACAGCGGGCGGGCCGTAGGGCTGGCGCATCACGCAGGCAGCAGGCCGGGTGCAGCGGCGCCCGGCGCAGGCGCCTCGGGCGCTACCGTGACGGGCAATGGCTCGGCCGCCCGCGGGGGCGGTGCACCGTCGCGCTGCAAGGGGCTCGGGGCTACCAGCCACAACGGCCGCGCACTGATGCGGAAATGCAGGGGCGGCGTCATCCATTCGCGCTCGCCGTCAAACGCCACCTTGACCTGCGGCGGGCGCCAACTGGCGGGGGTCACGGTCAACTCGGAGCAGGCCATGCTGACCACGGCGTTGTCCTTGTCCAACTGGCCGGTGGCCGCGTTCCACACGGTGCGAGCGATGGCCCAACGACCTTGCGGCTTGAGCATGACCACGGCCAGGTGCCCTCCATCGGCCACCTTTTGTGCCTGGGGCAGGCCCATGCGGTCCAGTTGCAGGGGGTTGTTGCCCACAAACAGGGTGGTGACCAGATGCTCTTCCTGCTGCGCTGCGGCGCCCTGGTGCGTCTTCGTCACCACACGCCAGCGCCGGCCCGACGCGGGGCGGAACAGGCTCCACACCGCGGCGGCAACAGCCACCCAGCGCTTGCGGCCAAAGCGGCGCGATGCCATCTCACGGTCGGCCAGCATCTTGGGGTACAGCCCCACGCTGGCGTTGACGACAAACAGGCGGCGGTTCACAAACCCCACCTGCACGGCCCGCAGGTCGCCTGCATGCAATGCCTGCAGCAGGTCTTGCACGGCGGTCTCGGGGTCGAGTGCCAGTCCGTGTTCGCGGCTGAAGTAGTTGAACGTGCCCATGGGCACCACACCCAGCGGCACCCCGGCACGCAGCGCCGCCGACGCCACGGCGTTGATGGTGCCGTCGCCCCCGGCGGCCACCACCAGCCCGCCGTCGTCCTGTGCGGCCTGTGCCGCACGCTCGGCCAACTGCACGATGTCGCCGCGCCGGTCGGGCACGTGCCAGACCACGTCGTGCGCCTGCAAGGCGGGCACGCCCTCCAGCTTGGCACGCAGCAGGTCCAGGTCGGCACCGGGCCGCCGAGGCACCACCAGGTGGATGGGGCCACGGGGCTGGGGAGGAAGGGTGTGTTCCGAAGGTGTCATGCAAAAACTCTGCAACAAACAAGAGCGACCCCACAGCGTGCAGACCCAATTGCAGCGGCCGGTCCTGCCCGAAGGCCTGAACCACGCCACCAGCGCCTACACGGACTACAGGGCACTCCATGGTGGCAAGCGATCGTGCGCCGCGCAGCCGGTAGCCATGCCTTCCGTCTGTCAGCCTGCGCCGACAGCTGCCTTGAAGGCGCAATACACCCACCATTCAATGGGATGCTGGGAACTTCGGTACAACCCCTGGCTTCTCTCCATGCGCCCCTGACCACCCCTGCAGACAGAAAAGGACGATCTCTCCCCATGACCACAACCCCCGGCGCCCTGGCCGCCACCGACATTGGCGCCCTGTTGGCACAGCACCCCGTAGGCTGGTGGATGGCAGGCGTGCTGGTTTTCGCTTTGCTGGGCGCCGTGGCGTTGACCGGTCTGCGCAGCCTGCGACAACACGCGGGCGCACCGCTGGGTCGCGTGTTTCCAGCGCAAGCGCGCTGGGTGCTGGTGGCAGCCATGGCCGTCTCGGCGTGCGCTCTGGTGATGGCCGGTGCCGCCATGGCTGAGCTGGCGGAGAGCGGGCGCGCCCAGGGCACGTGGGGTGCGCTGGACGATGCCCTGGCCGCTGGCCTGCAAGCGCAGGCATCGGCCGCCGTGCTGCGGTGGTTTGCCGCCCTTACCCACCTGGGCGACACGTGGGTGCAGACCACTCTGGCACTGGGCGTGGCCGCCGCGCTGTGGCTGCGTCGGCACCGCCTGCTGGCCACCGGCTGGCTGGTGGCGATGGCTGGCAACGGCGCGCTGACCAAGGTGCTGAAAAACCTGTTCGAGCGCGTGCGGCCCGAGCACACGCACGGCATTGCGGAGGCCAGCGGCTACAGCTTTCCCAGCGGGCACAGCAGCGCATCGATGGTGGCCTATGCCATGCTGGCCTACTTGGCCACGCGTCTGTTGCCGCGCGCCTGGCACCTGCCGGCAGCGGTGCTGGCCGGTGCGCTGATCTTCACCACCGGCTGGAGCCGCGTGGTGCTGCACGTGCACTACGCCAGTGATGTGCTGGCGGGCTGGCTGCTGGGCGGCACGTGGATGGTGTGCACGGTGCTGATCATGGAGAGTGTGTCGCGCTGGCGCAGCCCAGCCCTCGGCGCTGTGGCGCAACAGCCATGAGCCGTCAGATGGCGACGAGGTTGCGAATGCCCTTGGCTTCCATCTCCGAGCCCGGCCCGCGTGCGATGACCTCGCCGCGCTCCATCACCAGGTACTCATCGGCCAGCTCCTGCGCAAAGTCGTAGTACTGCTCGCACAGCAGGATGGCCATCTCACCCTGGTCGGCCAGCATGCGGATCACGCGACCGATGTCCTTGATGATGCTGGGCTGGATGCCCTCGGTGGGCTCGTCCAGGATCAGCAATCGCGGGCCGGGCGCCAGTGCACGCGCAATGGCCAGCTGCTGTTGTTGCCCGCCCGACAGGTCACCGCCCCGGCGCTTGAGCATTTGCTTGAGCACGGGGAACAGCTCGTACAGGTGCGGCGGCACGGGGGTGGAGCCGCTTTTGTAGGCCAGCCCCATGCGCAGGTTTTCTTCCACGGTGAGGCGGCCGAAGATTTCGCGGCCTTGGGGCACAAAGCCGATGCCGGCGCGCGCCCGGTCGTAGGGCGTGGCTTTGTCAATGGCTTTGCCGTCGAACTGGATGGAGCCGCTCTTGATGGGCACCAGGCCCATCAGGCTTTTGAGCAGCGTGGTCTTGCCAACGCCGTTGCGGCCGAGCAGCACGGTGACCTTGCCCGGGGTGGCGGTGAGGCTCACGTCGCGCAGGATGTGGGAGCCGCCGTAGTACTGGTTGATGTTCTGGACGGTGAGCATGGTGACTTGGAGTGTTTTGGGCCACTAGCGCTAGTTCAATATGCGCTGGCAGCTATATTTTTGATAGTGAATACCTTCACCGGCCGAGGTACACCTCGATCACGCGCTCGTCGGCCTGCACCTGGTCGAGCGTGCCTTCGGCCAGCACCGAGCCATCGCACAGCACCGTCACTTTTTCGGAGATGGTGTGGATGAAACCCATGTCGTGCTCCACCACCATGAGCGAATGTTTGCCCTTGAGCGTGAGAAACAGCTCGGCGGTGCGCGCGGTTTCTTCGTCCGTCATGCCCGCCACCGGTTCGTCCAGCAGCAGCAGCTTGGGGTCCTGCATCAGCAGCATGCCAATCTCCAGCCACTGCTTTTGCCCGTGGCTCAGGTTGCCCGACTGGCGTGTGACGCTGTCGGCCAAGTGAATGGTGTGCAGGATTTCGGCCAGGCGATCCGACTGCGCGGAGTCGAGCCGGAAGAACATGCTGGACTTCACGCCCTTGTGGGTCTTGAGCGCCAGCTCCAGGTTCTCGAACACGCTGAGCTGCTCGAACACCGTGGGCTTTTGAAACTTGCGGCCAATGCCCAGGCTGGCGATCTCCGGCTCGTTGTGGCGCAGCAGGTCAATCGTGGAGCCGAAGAACACCGTGCCTTTGTCGGGCCGCGTCTTGCCGGTGATGATGTCCATCATCGTCGTCTTGCCCGCGCCGTTGGGGCCGATGATGCAACGCAGCTCGCCCGGGGCGATGTCCAGGCTCAGGCCGTTGATGGCCTTGAAGCCGTCAAAGCTTACGTGCACATCCTCCAGGTACAGGATGCGGCCATGGGTCACATCCACCTCGCCCGGCACCGCCACGCGTGAGAAGCCTGCCGCGCGGCCGCCCGACTCGGTCTGGCCCAGCACAGCGGGCGCCAGCGTCTTTTGCAGCCGCCGCGCGCCTTCTTCCATCAGATCGGGCGTCATTGCGCAGCTCCCTTCGTGGTTGTCATTTTTGCTTTGAGCTTCTTGACCAGGCCCACCACGCCATCGGGCAGGAACAGCGTCACGGCAATGAACAGTGCGCCCAGAAAGTACAGCCAGAACTCCGGCGCCGTCACCGTGAGCCAGCTCTTGGCGCCGTTGACGATGAACGCACCCACGACGGGCCCGAGGAGCGTGGCGCGGCCGCCCACGGCCGCCCACACGGCGATCTCGATGGAGTTGGCAGCACTCATCTCACCCGGGTTGATGATGCCGACCTGGGGCACATACAGCGCGCCCGCCACGCCGCACATCATGGCGCTGATGGTCCAGATGGTGAGCTTGTAGGGCAGCGGCGAGTAGCCCGAGAACATCACGCGACTCTCTGCATCGCGCACGGCCTGCAGCACGCGGCCGAATTTGCTGCGCACCATCCAGCGGGCCAAAAGGAAGAAGCCCAGCAACGTGATGCCTGTCAGCACAAACAGCGTCATGCGCATGTTCTGCGTGGCAATCGGTGTGCCCAGGATGCGCTTGAAGTCGGTAAACCCGTTGTTGCCGCCAAAGCCGGTTTCGTTGCGGAAGAACAGCAGCATGGCCGCGTACGTCATGGCCTGCGTGATGATGGAGAAGTACACGCCCTTGATGCGGGAGCGGAAGGCGAAGTAGCCGAACACAAACGCAATCACGCCCGGCACGGCCACGATGAGAACCAGCGTGGCGATGAAGCTATCAGACAGCGCCCAGTGCCAGGGCAGTTCCTTCCAGTCGAGGAACACCATGAAGTCCGGCAGGTCGCTCTTGTAGTTGCCGTCGCGGCCGATCTGGCGCATGAGGTACATGCCCATCACGTAGCCACCCAGGGCAAAGAACAGGCCGTGGCCCAGGCTCAGGATGCCGGTGTAGCCCCAGATCAGGTCCATGGCCAGCGCGCAGATGGCGTAGCACATGATCTTGCCGAGCAGCGCCACGGCGTAGTCCGACAGGTGGAACACACTGCCTGCGGGCACCCACAGGTTGAGCACGGGGGCGACAGCGCACACCACGATGAGCGCCACGATGAAGGCCGACCAGCCGCCGCGCGTGAGCAGCGGCGCCGGTGCAGGCAGTTGGAGGTGGGGAGAGGTTGGCGTAGTCATGATCTGTCGTCTCTGGTGCTTCAGTCGGCCGTACGCCCTTTGACCGCGAAGATGCCTTGGGGCCGCTTCTGGATGAAGATGATGATGAACACCAGCACCGCAATCTTGGCCAGCACGGCGCCCGCCCAGCCTTCGAGGAACTTGTTCAAAATGCCCAGGCCCAGCGCGGCATACACCGTGCCCGCCAGCTGACCCACGCCGCCCAGCACCACCACCATGAAGGCATCGACGATGTAGCTCTGGCCCAGGTCGGGCCCCACATTGCCCACCTGGCTCAGCGCGCAACCGGCCAGGCCCGCAATGCCCGAGCCCAGCGCAAAGGCCATGGTGTCGATGCGCGCGGTGTTCACGCCCATGCACGAGGCAATGGGGCGGTTTTGCGTGACGCCACGCACAAACAGGCCCAGGCGCGTGCGGCCAATCAGGTAGCCCATGCCCAGCAGCACGGCGATGGCAAAGCCGATGATGACGAGGCGGTTGTAGGGCAGCGTGAGGTTCGAGAGCACCTGCACGCCGCCGCTCATCCACGCGGGGTTTTCCACGCCCACGTTCTGCGCGCCAAAAATCGTGCGCACCAGCTGCATCAGCACCAGACTGATGCCCCAGGTGGCGAGCAATGTCTCCAGCGGGCGGCCGTACAGAAAACGCAGCACGCCGCGCTCCAGCACCGCGCCCACAGCGGCCGAGGCGCCAAACGCCAGCGGCAGCGCTGCGACCAGGTACCAGTCGAACGCGCCCGGAAAATACTTTTGAAAGATGCCCTGCACCACATAGGTGGCGTAGGCGCCGATCATCATCAGCTCGCCATGGGCCATGTTGATCACGCCCATGAGGCCGTAGGTGATGGCCAGGCCCAAAGCGACCAGCAGCAGGATGGAGCCCAGGCTGATGCCCGAGAACGCAGCGCCTAGGCGTTCGCCCCAGGCCAGCTGGCCTTCCATGGCGCGCAGGGCGGCCTGCAGCGCAGCCTTGACCTTGGGGTCTTCTTCGACCGTGACGCGTTCGTTGAGCAGCAGCCGCGTATCGGGTGTGGCGCTGAGCGACAGTGCCTGGGCTGCCGCAATGCGTTGTGCGGGGTCGTCGCTGCCCAGCAGCGTGGCGGCGCGCGCCAGCTCCAGCTGGGTCTTGATCTTGTCGTTGGTCTCCTGCGCCAGTGCCTTGTCGAGCAGGGGCAGTCGGCCCGCATCAGGCTCCTTAGTCAGCGCCTTGGCGGCAGCCATGCGCTGGGTTTCGTCCTTGCCAAACAGCGCCAGGCCCGCCAGGGCCGTGTCGATCTCGCCGCGCATGCGGTTGTTGTTGATGATGTCTTCAGCATCGGCGGGCACAGGAACCTCGGCGCCAGTGACAGGGTCGATGCCCTTGTCATCGCGCACGATCAGCGCCTTTCCGCCGGCCACCTTCACCGCGTCGTCGGCCAGCGCCTGCAAGAAGGCAGCGGTGCGTTCGCTGGGCTCCACCACGGCCTGCTGCACGGCGGCCACGCGGTCGTCGGTTTCGCCGGCGGCCATGGCCAAGGCCTGTTCGGTGGTGAGTGCTTGTGCCTGCGCAGTTGCGTAAAGCAAGAGGCAGGCAATGAGGCGAGGTATGAAAGAGAAATTCATGGAGGGGCCAGTCGGTCAATATGCAAAGGCCCATGCAGAGGGCAGGGCCTAGACCAGGGCCCCCGCGCAAGGGCCGCCCCGCCGCGCTGGGGGCGTCCCCCTCCCACGCGCAGCGTGAGAGAGGGGGAAGCGGCGCAGCCGCTCAGGGGGAGATCACTTCTTCTCGGGCTCGTCCTTCTTCTTGTCGTTGCCTTCGATGTAGGGCGACCATGGCTTGGCCTTCACAGGGCCAGGGGTCTTCCACACCACGTTGAACTGACCATCGGCCTTGATCTCGCCGATGAACACACTCTTGTGCAGGTGGTGGTTCTTCTCGTCCATCTTGCTCACGATGCCCGACGGTGCCTTGAAGGTCTGGCCGGCCATGGCGGCAATCACCTTGTCCACGTCCGTGCTCTTGGCCTTTTCAACCGCTTGCTTCCACATGTTGATGCCGATGTAGGTGGCTTCCATCGGGTCGTTGGTGAGCGGCTTGTCTTTGTGACCCGCGATGCCCTTGGCCTTGGCGTAGTCGCTCCACTTCTTGATGAACTCGGTGTTGGCCGGGCTCTTGATGGACTGGAAGTAGTTCCAGGCGGCCAGGTGGCCGACCAGCGGCTTGGTGTCCACGCCGCGCAGCTCTTCCTCGCCCACCGAGAAGGCGACCACAGGCACGTCCTTGGCCTTCAGGCCTGCGTTGCCCAGTTCCTTGTAGAAGGGCACGTTGGAGTCACCGTTGATGGTGGAGACCACAGCCGTCTTGCCGCCCTGGCTGAACTTCTTGATGTCGGCCACGATGGTCTGGTAATCGCTGTGGCCGAACGGGGTGTACTTTTCATCGATGTCCGAATCCTTCACGCCCTTGCTCTTGAGGTAGGCGCGCAGGATCTTGTTGGTGGTGCGGGGGTAGACGTAGTCGGTGCCCAGCAGCACCCAGCGCTTGGCACTGCCGCCGTCCTTGCTCATCAGGTAGTCCACTGCAGGGATGGCCTGCTGGTTGGGCGCGGCACCGGTGTAGAACACGTTCTTGGACAGTTCTTCACCCTCGTACTGCACGGGGTAGAACAGCAGGCCGTTCATTTCTTCCACGACGGGCAGCACCGACTTGCGCGACACGCTGGTCCAGCAGCCGAAGATCACCGAGACCTTGTCCTGGCCCAGCAGCTGTTTGGTCTTTTCAGCGAACAGGGGCCAGTTGGAGGCAGGGTCCACCACCACGGGTTCGAGCTTCTTGCCCAGCACGCCGCCCTTGGCATTGATCTCGTCGATCGCCATGAGCACGGTGTCTTTCAGCACAGTCTCAGAGATGGCCATGGTGCCCGACAGGCTGTGCAGGATGCCGACCTTGATCGTGTCCTGGGCGTGGGCTGGCAGCGCAGACAGGCCAGCGAGCGTAGCGACGGCCGCGAGGGCCTTGAGGGAATAACGACGTTGCATGTGTGCTTCTCCGGTGGTGGTTTCAGTCTGGGAATCAATCAAACCGCTTCGCCCGGCGGGCCCCGGTGGGGAGCCGCATTGGATCGGGCGATGGAATGGATTCTGGAGAGCAGGGCCGGTTGGCGAAATACGCCGGGTGGCGTACACGCCAGCGCCGCCGTTGAAGGATGCAGCCTGCAAGCAACGCCTGTGTCGGGTAGGCGAAACGCTATTCATTTAATAGCTATTAGGGCATACCCAATGAGCACTAGCAGCCAAAAACACTCACAATCTCCGCACCCACAGCGCTCTGTGGGAAATGCCCTGCCCCTCTACGATGGCGGCCACAGCCCACGCTCAGCCACAAAGGACCCGACCCATGGTGAAACGACGCACAGTGCTGCTTGGCGGCGCCGCAACGGCCGGCGCGCTGGTCATCGGCTGGGGTGTGGTGCCCCCGCGCCAGCGGCTGCACACCGCGCACCCCCTGCCCCAAGGCACGGGCCAGGTGGCACTCAATGGCTGGCTCAAGGTAGCGGCCGACAACACGGTGACGGTGATGATGGCCAAGTCCGAAATGGGCCAGGGCGCGCACACCGGCCTGGCGGCCATCCTGGCCGAGGAGCTGGATGCCGACTGGGCCCAGGTGCGGCTGGAGATGGCGCCCATCGACGACATCTACAACAACCTGGCCACGGTGGTGGACGGCCTGCCATTCCACCCCGACAACGACGGCTCCATCAAGGCCGTGGCGGGCTGGCTGACGGCCAAAACCATGCGCGAGGTGGGTGTGATGATGACGGGCGGCTCCAGCAGCATCAAGGACCTGTGGCACCCCATGCGCGAGGCCGGTGCCCACGCCCGCGCCATGCTCATCAATGCAGCCGCCGTGCAATGGAAGGTGCAGGCCGCCGAATGCAAGGCCAACGCCGGCGTGGTGGAACACGCGGCAGGCCAGCGCGCCACGTTTGGCGAACTGGCAGCACTGGCGGCGCAGCAGCCGCCACCGGGCAAGGTCACGCTCAAGGAGCCTGCTGAATTCAAGCTGATCGGCAAGCCCCTTACCCGCATCGAGGCGCCCTCCAAGCTTGACGGTACGGCAGTGTTTGGCATCGACGCCCGCCCGCCCGGCCTGCTGCACGCCAGCGTGGTGATGTGCCCCACGCGGGGCGGCAAGGTGGCCCAGTTCGATGGCGCAGCTGCGCAAAAGATGCTTGGGGTGAAGCAGGTGCTGGCCGTCGCGCCGTACCACGGCGGCACCGGCGGCGTGGCTGTGATTGCCGACACGCCCTGGCACGCCAAGAAGGCCGCCGCCGCGGTCACCGTGCAGTGGGACCACGGCCCCGCCGCGACGCTGTCGAGCGCCGCCGTCATGACGCAGCTGACCCAGGCGCTGGACCAGGCCCAGGGATTTGGCTACCACAGCGTGGGCGATGTGGACCAGGCCCTGCAAGGCGCAGCGACCACCTTCACGGCCGACTACCGCGCGCCCTATTTGGCCCACGCCACCATGGAGCCGATCAACTGCACGGTGCAGTTCAAGGACGGCGCGGCCAGCGTGTGGACATCCACCCAGGTGCCGGGCCTGGCGCGCATGGCGGCCGCCAAGGCCCTGGGCATCGACGAAGACAAGGTGACCGTGCACCAGCTGCTGCTGGGCGGTGGCTTTGGCCGGCGGCTGGAGGTGGACTACGTAGCCCAGGCCGCCGCCATTGCCAAGGCTGCTGGGGGCGCACCGGTGCAGACGCTGTGGTCCCGCGAGCAGGACATGCAGCACGACTTCTACCGCCCCGCCTGCGTAGCGCGGTTCAAGGCCGGGCTGGACGCACAGGGCCAGCTGGTGGCCTGGCACAACGTGTCGGCCGGCCAGGCCATCGTGCCGCAGGTGCTGGCCCGCACCTTTGGCCTGCCAGGCGCCGGGCCGGACAAGACCGCGTCCGAAGGCGCGTTCGACCAGCCCTACGAGTGGCCCCACGCACGCATCGCCCACGAGATCATCGACCTGCCGCTGCCCGTGGGCTTCTGGCGCTCGGTGGGGCATTCGCACCAGGCGTTTTTCAAAGAGAGTTTTGTGGACGAAGCGGCCCACGCCGTCAAGAAGGACCCGGTGGCCTTCCGTGCAGCCCTGCTGCAAAAACACCCGCGCCACCTGAAGGTGCTGCAAAAGGCGGCCGAGCTGGCCGGTTGGGGCCAGCCCTTGCCGCCGGATGCGTCGGGCGTGCAGCGGGCGCGCGGCGTGGCGCTGCACCAGTCGTTTGGCTCCATCGTGGCGCAGGTGGCCGAGGTGTCGGTGGGTGCCGACAAGGCCATCCGCGTGCACCGCGTGGTGTGCGTGATCGACTGCGGCGCGGCCATCAACCCCAACCTGATTGCCCAGCAGATGGAAAGCGCCGTGGTCTACGGCCTCACGGCGGCGCTGTGGGGCGAAGTGACGATCAAAGACGGCCAGGTGCAGCAGAGCAACCTGCACGACTACCCCCTGCTGCGCATGGCCGACTGCCCCCGCGTGGAGACCCACATCATGACCAGCGCCGAGCCCCCCGAGGGCGTGGGCGAGTCCGGCGTGCCGCCCATCGCACCCGCCGTGGCCAACGCCTTGTTTGCCCTGACCGGCCAGCGCCTGCGCGCGCTGCCGCTCAAGCTCAGCTGACCCGACGCACCGGAGCCCCCATGACCACGACCCTGAACCTCAACGGCCAACCCGTCGCTGTCAATGCCGAACCCGACACGCCCCTGCTGTGGGTGCTGCGCGGCGAGCTGCAGATGAACGGCACCAAGTTTGGCTGCGGCATGGCGCTGTGTGGCGCCTGCACCGTGCACCTGAACGGCAAGCCGGTGCGCGCATGCATCACGCCCCTGTCGGCCGTGGGCAATGCCCAGGTCACCACCATCGAGGGCCTGCAGGGCCCCGAAGCCACCGCGCTGCGCACGGCGTGGACGGCGGTGGATGTGGCGCAATGCGGGTACTGCCAGAGCGGGCAGCTGATGTCAGCCTGCGCGCTGCTGAAGAAAACCCCGCAGCCGACTGATGCCGACATCGATACGGCCATGTCTGGCAATACCTGCCGCTGCGGCACCTACCCGCGCATCCGGGCGGCCATCCACCAGGCGGCGGGGAACAAGGCCGCCTGAATTACTGCACATTTCATAGCAACAACGCCAATCAGAATAGGCGCTTCCTGGGTATTTAACATCCAGTACGCACACCAGGCCAGGCAACGCCACCCCGCCACCGGCCGATTCACCCAGTCTTCAGTTCAACCGCGCTCCACCGGTGTCGTCCTGCGGGTCGCGGGCCCACCGCGCGGGCATGGCATCGCCGCATGGCTCCTCGGCGCAGTACACCGCGTTGCGCCCGGTCTGCTTGGCGCGGTACAAGGCCAGGTCCGCCTGGTTCAGCAGCGCTTCAAAACCCGCGCAAGCGCCCTCGCGCCATGTGGTCACGCCAATGCTCACGGTGACCGACACCGTGCCCCCCGCGTCATTGACGGGCACCTGCAGCGCCGCCACGTCGCGCCGCAGCGATTCGGCCACATGCAGGGCGCTGGCACCGTCGGTCTCGGGCAGCACGATGACGAATTCTTCGCCGCCAAAGCGCGCCACGATGTCCACGCCACTGCGCTTGCGCGCGGCGCAGGCGTGGGCCACCGCGCAGATCACGCGGTCGCCAGCCAGGTGCCCCCAGGCGTCGTTGACGGCCTTGAACAGGTCGATGTCCACCACCAGCAGCGACAGCGGGTGTTCAAACCGCTCGGAGCGTTTGCACTCGTTGGCGCCCAGCTCCATCAGCGTGCGGCGGTTGGCCAGGCCCGTCAGCGCATCGTTGGCAGCCAGCCGCTCCAGGGCCGCGTTCAACGTCTGCAGCAACTGGTTCTGCTCGACCAGCTGGCGGTTGATCTGGGCGATCTCGTCTTCCTTCTGCTTGCGGTCGTGGATGTTGAAGGTGACCCCGATCAGGCGCTTGCCGGGCGTGGCGCTGCTGCGGTCCATGATGCGGCCGTAGTTGGCAAACCAGATCCACTCGCCAGCTTTGGAGCGCAGCCGGAACTCGGCGCGGTACTGCGGCGTGACGCCCTGCACATGGTCTGCCACGGCCTGGCGCACGATGTCCAGGTCGCCGGGGTGGAACAGGCCATAGATGTCCTGCACGCCCGACACGATTTCGTCCTCGGTAAAGCCCAGCTCCAGAAAGGTCTTGGTCGCCTTGTGGGTGACCTGGCCGGTGACCAGGTCGTTTTCCCACAGGTCCAGCCCGGCGGCTTCCAGCACCAGTTCCAGCCGCTCGCGGTTCAGGTCTTCTTTGTCACCCATGGTGCCGTGTCTTCACAACCGTGTACGTCAACGGGCCCTTGGTGGGGCCATCCCCAGGCGTGCCGGGCAGGCGCTGGTGGTGGGAGGCACGATACCCCACCCCCGCAGGTTGTCAACCGGGCGCGCTCAACCTTCTGGGCGGCCCCGTGGCCACCCTGCCACTACCGGGGAAAGCACGCAGATACAGCGCAGCGCCTTCGCCTATGCTGTGTGCAGCGGTTATGCTGGCCCCAGCAACCTTATCCAAGACACCATGAGCACCCCCGACAAATCCACCGTCTACGGCACCGAAGACCTTTTGATCAGCCTGTGCAACTCCGTCACCCGCGTGCTGGGCGTGGCCACGCACAGCCAGATCCACTACTCCGGCATGGTGCAGCGCATCAGCAAAACCTGCCTGCGGCCCGAAATCGGCTGCTTTGTGCTGTTCGACGGCGGCTTCTCGGGGCTGGTGATCATCAACTTCAGCGGCCAGGCGGCCATGGAGCTGTATGCCAACTACCTGCTGAACATGGGCATGTCCAAGGACGACCTGGTCAGTTCGTACACGTCCGACGAGGTCAGCAACGTGATGGGCGAGCTCATGAACCAGGTAGTGGGCGACTTCACCGGCAAGGTGCGGCGCGAGCTGCAGACCCACATCACGCAGAACCAGCCCAAGATGCTGGTGCTGAACAAGCAGGTGCAGCTGTCGGTGGACGCCAACCTCGACAAGCCCGAGGCCCGGCGCGTGACCTTCTACACCAGCAACAACAACATCTTCTACCTGGAACTCGCCATCGACCGCACCGAGTTCATCAAGCTCTACGACTTCGAAGCGCAGGAGGCGCCCGACCCCGATGCGCTCATGGCCCAGTCGCAGGCTGCCCCGCCCGTGCCCGCCCCGCCGCCTGTCGGCCAGGACGATACGGACGAACTGCTCAAATCGCTGGGGATGTAGAGAAACTACAAAAATGATAGCTGCCAGCGCATGATGCACTGGCGCTTGCGGCCGTTTTTACATCAAAACCCAAGCCAGACGCTCCTGCGGCGCAGGGCGTGGCCCGCTCACCGGGCTTGTCCTACACCCGCCGTCACAATGCACTGACCGCTTCGCCAGGTCACGGGTCTAAGCTAAAAAGCCCCCCGTCGAACCGAAAGGAGCCCCCATGCCACGCGCAGCCTGGAGCGCTAAACGCGAGCGCCAGTACGAACACATCAAGGACAGCCTGCTAGAACGCGGAGAGAGCGAAAGCACCGCTGAAGAGATTGCCGCGCGCACCGTGAACAAGGAGCGGGCGCAACACGGCGAAGCCCGCACGGCCAACCCCAAGACCCTGAAAGCCACGCCAGCGCCGGTGCGCGGCGGCAAAAACTCGCACCGCGGCCCGCAGGGCCGCACGCGCGAGCAGCTGTACGAAGACGCCAAGCGCGTGAACATCCGGGGCAGGTCCCGGATGAACAAGCAGGAGCTGGAGCAGGCCCTGGCGCGATGACCCAGGCGCGCACCTGGCGCCCCCTCACTGCCAGCCGTAGCGCCGCACGTACCAGCGCTTCATCACGGTCGTCAGCACCACATAGCCCGCTAGGATGCCCACGAGCCACGGAAAGTAAGCCAGTGGCAGCGCCTGCAGCTTGAAGTGCCCGGCCAGCGGCCCCATCGGGATGAAGATGCCCACCGCCATGATGAGCACCGTGGCCGTGAGCAGCGGCACCGAGGCCACGCTCTGCACAAACGGCAGCTTGGGCGTGCGGATCATGTGCACGATCAGCGTCTGCGTGAGCAGCCCCACCACAAACCAGCCCGACTGGAACAGGGTCTGCGCGCCCTCGTTGTTGGCGCCGAACACATGCCACATGACCGCAAAGGTGGTGATGTCGAACACCGAGCTGATGGGCCCGAAGAACACCATGAAGCGACCAATATCGCCGGGGTTCCATTGCAGCGGGTTGCGGATGAGCTCCTCGTCCACGTTGTCGAACGGGATGGCGATCTGCGACAGGTCGTACAGCAGGTTCTGCACCAGCAGGTGCAGCGGCAGCATGGGCAAGAAGGGCAAGAACGCGCTGGCCACCAGCACCGAGAACACGTTGCCGAAGTTGGAGCTGGCCGTCATGCGGATGTACTTGAGCATGTTGCTGAAGGTCTTGCGGCCTTCCATCACGCCCTCTTCCAGCACCATCAGGCTTTTCTCCAGCAGGATGATGTCGGCCGCCTCCTTGGCAATGTCCACCGCGCTGTCCACGCTGATGCCGATATCGGCCGCGCGCAGCGCGGGGGCGTCGTTGATGCCGTCGCCCATGAAGCCCACCACATGGCCGCCCGCGCGCAGCGCGCGCACCAGCCGCTCCTTGTGCAGCGGCGATAGCTTGGCAAACACGTTGTGGGTGTCGGCGGCGTGCGCCAGCGCGGCGTCGTCCATGGCGTCCACGTCCTTGCCCAGCAGCACGCCCTGCACGGCCAGGCCCACCTCGCGGCAGACCTTGAGCGTCACCAGCTCGTTGTCGCCGGTCAGCACCTTCACCGCCACGCCGTGCGCGGCCAGCGCCCTGAGCGCGGGGGCGGTGGATTCCTTCGGTGGGTCCAGAAACGCCACGTAGCCGATCAGCGTGAGGCCCGATTCATCGGCCACGCCGTACACGGTCTGGTGGGGCGGCGTCTCCTTCATGGCCACGGCCACCACGCGCAGGCCCTCGTTGTTCAGGCCGCGCGTCACCTCCAGCACCCGTGCGCGCAGGGTGGCGTCCAGCGGCAGGTCTTGCACGCCGGTGTCTTCCACCACGCGCACCTGGGTGCACACGTCCAGCATCTCTTCCACCGCGCCCTTGCAGATCAGCTCGTGGTGGTCGTTGCGCTCGCTGACGATGACCGACATGCGCCGGCGCACGAAGTCGAACGGCACCTCATCGACCTTGCGGTAGTCCTGCGCCAGGCGCAGGTCGGTCTGCAGCTCCACATGCTCCAGCACGGCGTGGTCCAGCAGGTTCTTGAGGCCGCTCTGGTAGTGGCTGTTGAGGTAGGCAAAGGCCAGCACCTCGTCGCTGTTGTGGCCAAACACGTCGGTGTGGCGCTCCAGAAAGATCTTGTCCTGCGTGAGCGTGCCGGTCTTGTCGGTGCACAGCACGTCCATCGCGCCGAAGTTCTGGATCGCATCCAGCCGCTTGACCACCACCTTCTTGCGCGACAGCAGCACGGCCCCCTTGGCCAGCGTGCTGGTCACGATCATGGGCAGCATCTCGGGCGTGAGGCCCACGGCCACCGACAGGGCAAACAAAAAGGCCTGCAACCAGTCGCCCTTGGTAAAGCCGTTGACCACCAGCACGATGGGCACCATGACGAGTGCAAAGCGGATCAACAGCCAGCTCACGCTGTTGACACCTGCCTGGAACGCGGTGGGCGTGCGGTCGGTGGCCGTGACGCGCGTGGCCAGCGTGCCAAAGTAGGTGTGGTTGCCCGTGGCCACCACCAGCGCCGTGGCCGAGCCCGAGACCACATTGGTGCCCATGAACAGCAGGTTGGTCGCGTCCAGCGCGCTGGTGCCGGGCTGGCTGCGCTCGGCAAATTTTTCGACCGGCAGCGATTCGCCCGTCATGGCCGACTGGCTCACGAACAGGTCCTTGGCCGTGAGCACGCGGCAGTCCGACGGGATCATGTCGCCCGCCGACAGCACGATGTGGTCGCCCGGCACCAGCTGGTGGATGGGCAGCTCGCGCGGCGTGGCTGCGCCACCCGTGTCGCTGCGGCGCAGCACTGTGGCGGTGTTGCTGACCAGCGATTTGAGGCGCTCAGCCGCGCGGTTGGAGCGGCCCTCCTGCACAAACCGCAGCAGCGTGGAGAGCACCACCATCGCCAGGATCACGATGGTAGCCTCGTGATCCTCGGTGAGGTACGAGATCAGTGCCAGCACCGTGAGCAGCACGTTGAACGGATTCTTGTAGCAGTGCCACAGGTGCAGCCAGGCGGGCAGCGGCTTTTCGTGCTCCACCTCGTTGGGGCCGTGCTGGGCCAGGGCGGCCGCAGCCTGGGCGTCGCTCAGGCCTGCAGGGTCGGACTGCAGGCGCTCGATCAGTGCGGGCAGCTCATCACTGGCGGCGCGTTGCAGTTCGCGGCTGAGCAGGTCGGGCGAGGTGGCGGGGGTGGGCGCGCGGCCCAGCGTGAGCGTGTCCAGAATCAGCCGCCGCGCAAAGTGGCGGGTGACATGGCGGGTGTGCAGAAAGCGGTCGAACAGGTGGTGCAGGAAGCTCATGGCGGTCTCCCTAGCAGCCAACGCTGGCGGCGTTGCGCGTTACGGGCTGTGGTGCCGTGTGCGCAGAAATGTGGATGAAACGGAACATGGTGAGTCACTCCTTCTGGCCCGCAACGGCCAGAGGATGCGGCTCACGCGGTCACGCAAGCCATCGCCTCCGGCCCAGGGCCCGGTATGCAAAGTTCAAGGGGGGTGGTGTGGGGTGGCGCTTCAGAGCGCCAGCGCGGGTCTGGGTCCATGGGGCCTCCTGGGGGGGTGGATGCGATGCAGGGCCGGTCGTGGCCGGGTTCAGGGCTGCCGCGCGCGGCGGTGCGATGCGCGTGCTGGTGGCTGGCTGTGCAGATAGCAGCGAATGCGGTGCGTGGGCCACAGCGTGGCGCCATCCAGGTCGGCCACGGCTTGCAGGCTGTCAGCCGCCGCACGGGCCGGGCCCTGCGCGCCAGGGGGCAGCTGTGCCCCTGGCTCAGCGCTGGCAGCGCCAGGCGCCACCGCACGCTGGAAAAGGCTGGGCAGGTCTACAACAAAAAAACGCATGGCCGTCGTCCTTGGCAGGCAGGACGGAGCACACAGACGCAGAGATATGCCGGGAGGCGCCGTCACGGCACGCGGGCAACGCCCCAGCGAAGGGGGCATGGCCTGTGCAGACGGCACAGATGCAACGAAGCGGCAAGACGGGAGAGCCACCCACACCACCATGGCCAAAACGGCCAAAGCTGCCCCAATGGGCACACAGGTACAACAGGGGCTGGGAGGGACGGGGCCGGGGCTTGCACAAGGCAACCCACGGCCCGGGAGCGGGCGTCAGGAGGCCTGGCAGGCAGCAGCCGTCACGGCTTGCTGGGTTTCACTGCAACAACTGGCACTTTCCACGCTGGGGCTCCGGAAATGAAGGTGCGCGATTATTGCGCTGCAACATGGCTGGGTCAACGTGTTTTTTGTGCCTCCCGGGCGGTGGTCAGCCCTCGAACTGGGGATGCAGCTGCCGGATACGGTTCATGGCCATGGCCGCCGCTGCGGTGCGGGTTTCCACGCCCAGCTTGGTAAACACGCGTTCCAGGTGCTTTTTGACCGTGGCGGGGCTGGCCCCCAGGATGTCGCCGATGTCGCGGTTGATCTTGCCCTTGAGCACCCAGTACAGCACTTCGGCCTCGCGCGCGGTGAGCCGGAAGGCCAGGCCCATGGATTCGATGATCTTCGCGTCGGACACCTCGCGCATCACGATGAGCCAGTCACCACCGCCCGCGCTGTCACCGGCCTGCTGGTGCAGGCGGAAGGTGAGGCGGCGCGCGCCCTGCTCCACCGCCAGGCGCGGAGGCTCGGCCAGCGATGCGGCCAGCAGTTCGGCCGCGTTGTCGGCCAGTACATGGCGGCGCAGCCAAGCCTGCACCGGCTCGGGTGCCCAGTGGCCGAAGGCCGTGGGCGTGCCGTCCGGGCCCACTTCGCCGAAGTAGCTTTGCAGCAGCTCGCGCGCCAGCGGGGTCTGCCACACGATGCGGCCATCCACTGCGCGCACGGTGATGCTGGCGTAGCCAAAGGCATCGAGCGCGTTGCGCGCCTCGCGCGCCTGGCGAGCGTCCTGCCGGGCCTTGCGGGCTGCGCCCAGGTGCACGCTCATGCGGGCCATCACCTCGCGTGGCTTGATGGGCTTGGTGACGTAGTCTACGCCGCCCGCCTCCAGCGCGGCTACCAGGTGCTCGGTCTCGGTGAGGCCGGTCATGAAGATGATGGGGATGTGCGCCGTGGCGGGCGATGCCTTGAGGCGCCGGGCGACTTCAAAGCCGTCCATGCCCGGCATCATGGCGTCGAGCAACACAATGTCGGGCAGGGCCTGGGCCGCACGCTGCAGCGCCGCCTCGCCGTGCATGGCCACCAGCACGGTGTAGCCCGATTCATCCAGCGCGTCGTGCAGTACGGCCAGGTTGTCGGGCACGTCATCCACGATCAGCACCACGTCGCTGTCGCTGCGGTCCAGCGCGCTCGCAGGTGCTGTGGGGGGGTGAGAGGGAAAGGGGTTGGCAGTGGTCATCACGAGGGTGCCTGCTCCAGGATCTGGCCCATGGCATCGAACTGGAATTGCTTGGCCAGCTGCCGCATGGTGCTGACAAAAGCGCTGTGCGCAGGCTGGCTTCGTTCAATGTCGTCCAGCGTGTTGAGAATGCCCCGGTAGTAGCCCAAGGACACCGCCTGTGCCAAAGCCACCAGCGCAGCGGTATCGGGGTAAGTGAGGGGCACGGACGCATGAGACCCCAGCGCGGGTTCAGTCCCGGCGAGCGCTCCGGAGGCCTCGTCGTATTGCCACTGCAGGCCCAGGCGGCGCTCCAGCCAGTCCAGCAGCTCGCTGTGGCGCACGGGTTTGACGATGAAGTCTTCGGGGCGGATGTCCACGTCGTTGTCGAGCGCTTTGTCGAAAGCATTGGCGGAGACGATGGCACAGTGGAGGTCTTCGAGGTGCATCTGCCGCACGCGCCGCAGCGTTTCCCAGCCATCGATGCCCGGCATGGCCAGGTCCATGAAGACCACGTGCGGCCGGTACCCGGTAGACAGCAAGTCCAGCGCATCGTGGCCGCTCGCGGCCTGGCGCAGCTCGAAGCCCAGGGGTTCGAGCAGTTGCACCAGCAGCTCGCGGTCGGGCTCCTCGTTGTCCACCACCAGAATGCGGCGGCGCTCGCCCGCGTACCCCTTGCGCTGGCGTTGGCCGTGTGCGGCCCGCGCCGCCGGCGCTGCGACCTTGCCCGACGCATCGCCATGCACTTCGGGCAGGAACAGCTTGACGTGGAACACCGAACCCACGCCCGGGGTGCTGCTCACCGTCAGCTCGCCGCCCATGAGCGCAGTGAGCATCTTGGCAATGGTCAGGCCCAGGCCCGCACCCGGTGCGGCAGCGGTACCGCCACCGCCCGATCCGCCGCGCGCGAAGGGCTCGAAGATGCGCTCGATCTCCTCGGCCGTGAGGCCCGGCCCCGTGTCCTGCACCTCGATACGGGCCATCTCGCGCGCATAGCGCACGCGCAGGGTGACGGTGCCCTGCGCCGTGAACTTGACCGCATTGCCCAGCAGGTTGATGAGGATCTGGCGCAGGCGCTTGTCGTCGGCACGCACCACTTCCGGAATCACCCCCTGCACATCGAAGGCGAACGCCAGGCCCTTGGCGGCGGCCTGCAGCTCGAACAGGCTGGCCATCTCGTGCAGGCCGTCGGCAAAGCGCATGGGCGCTACATCCAGCGTGAGCTTGCCCGACTCGATGCGCGCGATGTCCAGCGTGCCTTCAATCAGCGACAACAAATGTTCGCCCCCGCGCCGGATCACGTGCACCGCCTGCTTGCGGTGCGGTGGCACGCCCGCGTCCTCACCCATCAGTTGTGCGTAGCCCAGGATGGAGTTGAGCGGGGTGCGGATCTCGTGGCTGATGGCGCTGATGTAGCGGCTCTTGGCCTGGTTGGCCTGGTCGGCGCGCAAGCGGGCTTCCTCGGCCTGCTGCTGCGCGGCCTCGGCCACGCTGCGCGCCGTCTGCAGAGCTTCGTCGGTCTGGCGGTGCAGCTCGATCTCGCGCACCAGCAGGCCCGTCTGGCGGTTGGATTCTTCCTGCGCCACCTGGCGGCTCTTGTGCGCCAGCACCAGCCACCAGGCCACGATGCCCGAGATGACCAACAGCGCGAGATAGGCCTTTAGCAGGCCCGAGCGCAGCGCCACTTCAGGGGCAGCCATCACCTCGGTGTCGGTGGCGGCCTGGGCAATGGTGTTGAGCTCCTGGTGGTACAGCAGCCCCATCACCGAAGCCAGCAGCGGTGCAATCACCAGCATCAGCAGCAGGAAGTGGCCCAGGCCCGTGTCCAAGTAGCGCCACGTGGCGCGCGGCAGCACCCAGCGCAGCGCGGCCGACCACTGCACCGCCATGCTCGCGTGCGGCTTGCACAGGTCGCCGCAACGCGCATCCAGCGTGCAGCACAGCGAGCAGATGGCGCCCCGGTAGGCGGGGCACTGGGCCATGTCGGGCGCTTCGTACTCGCGCTCGCAGATCACGCAACGCTGCACGGTGGTGCGCCGGTAGCTGCCTATTTCCGTCCCCAGCCCCCCTTCGGCATTGCGGCGCAGCGGGCCATGCAGGGGCACTGCCACCACGTCGGCCAGCGCAGCGGGCTCAGACTGGCGCGCGATGTAATAGCGCCCCCCGGTGGCCCAGGCGATCAGCGGGGCAGTGACAAAAGCCACGGCCATCGCAATCACGGCCGAGAATGCCTGCGGCAGCGGGCCGAACAACCCCAGGTGCGCACTGATGGACAAAATGGACGCGAGTGCCATCGAACCCACGCCCACGGGGTTGATGTCGTACAGGTGCGCCCGCTTGAACTCGATGCCCTTGGGCGACAGGCCCAGTGGCTTGTTGATGACGAGGTCGGCCACCACCGACATGATCCAGGCGATGGCGATGTTGGAGTACAGCCCCAGCACCTCGCCCATGGCGCGGAACACGTTCATCTCCATCAGCATGAAGGCGATCAACGTGTTGAACACCACCCACACCACCCGCCCCGGGTGGCTGTGCGTGAGGCGCGAGAAGAAGTTGGACCACGCGAGCGAGCCCGCATAGGCATTGGTCACGTTGATCTTGAGCTGCGAGATCACCACAAACAACGCCGTGGCCGCCACCGCCCAGCCATAGTTGGGGAACACGTATTCATACGCGGCCAGGTACATCTGGTTCGGGTCCACCGCGCGGTCGGCCGGCACCATGTGGGTGAGCGCCAGATAGGCCAGCAGCGCACCGCCCAGCATCTTGAGCACGCCCAGCACCACCCAGCCCGGCCCGCCCACCAGCACGCCCAGCCACCAGCGCCCGCGCGTGTCGGGTGTGCGGGCGGGCATGAAGCGCAGGTAGTCGGCCTGCTCCCCCATCTGGGTGATGAGCGCAATGCCCACCGTGAGAGCTGCACCAAACAAGGGCAATTGGAACGTGGCGCCGCGCGCCAATTCACCACCGTAGTGCACCACCCCAGAAAACGCACCAGAATCGCGCACCAGCACGTACACAAACGGCACCACCAGCATCACCAGCCACAGCGGCTGCGTCCACACCTGCAGGCGGCTGATGGCTGACACGCCGTGGGTGACCAGCGGAATCACCACAATGGCGCAGATCAGGTACCCCCAGGTGGGCGGAATGTCGAGCGCCAACTCCAGCGCATAGGCCATCACGGCGGCTTCGAGCGCAAAGAAGATGAAGGTGAAGCTCGCGTAGATCAGCGAGGTGAGCGTGGAGCCGATGTAGCCAAAGCCCGCGCCGCGCGTGAGCAGGTCCATGTCCACCCCGTAGCGGGCGGCGTACACGCTGATGGGCAGCCCCGCCAGGAAGATGATGAGCCCCGTGGCCACGATGGCCCAGAAGGCGTTGATGAAGCCGTACTGCACCAGCAGCGTTGCGCCCACAGCTTCGAGGATCAGGAAGGATGCCGCGCCGAACGCCGTGTTGGCCACGCGCCACTCGGACCACTTGCGAAAGCGCTGGGGGGTGTAGCGCAGCGCGTAGTCCTCCATGGTCTCGGTGGCCACCCAGCTGTTGTAGTCGCGCCGAACCTTGACCACCTGCTGCGGCGCCTGCGCGTCGGCATCCGGCCCTGGCACAGGGGCCGAAGTGGCGTCGGGCGGGGCAAGGGAGGCGATGGAGGGGGGCATGGGCAAAGGGTGGCGGCAGCCCTTGCAAGTGCAGTTTCCATGCCACGGGTCGCCTGCACGTCCAGCGCACCTTCGCCCTCTGGCGTATGGCGGGCACGGGGCTTGCTGCCTATGATGAATCCGCTGTCCTCCTGACCGCCCGACCAGGACAGCCTGCCGCACGAGCCCAACCCTCCCTACACAAAGCACAACGACATGGAACTGACCCCTCGTGAGAAAGACAAGCTACTGATCTTCACCGCCGCCCTGCTGGCCGAGCGCCGCAAGGCCCGGGGACTGAAGCTCAACTACCCCGAGGCCGTGGCCCTGATCAGCGCCGCCGTGATGGAAGGCGCCCGCGACGGCAAGACCGTGGCGCAGCTCATGAGCGAAGGCCGCACCGTGCTGACCCGCGCGGATGTGATGGAAGGCATCCCCGAGATGATTCCGGACATCCAGGTCGAGGCCACCTTCCCCGACGGCACCAAGCTCGTCACCGTGCACCAGCCGATCGTCTGACCCCTTCTATCCCCCTCTTCTCTCTGTGGAGCCCCCATGCGCATCGCACTCTCACACCGCCACACAGTCGCTCTTCTTTTCATAGCTGCCAGCGCAATCAGTACCGGCGCTAGCGCCCATACAGGCGCTGAATCGCACATCCACAACCGCTTTCTGAGCGGCTTGGCCCACCCCCTGTTCGGTCTGGACCACCTGGCCGCCATGGTGGCCGTGGGCCTGTGGAGCGCCCTGGCCGCGCGCAACGCCGGGCGCGACATGCTGTGGGGCCCCGTGGGTTTTGCCGCCATGTTGCTGGTGGGCGCCGTGCTGGGCCTGCAGGGCGTGGCGCTGCCAGCGGTGGAGCCCATGATTGCCGCGTCGCTGCTGGTCACCGGCCTGCTGGTCGTGTCGCGCCTGCGCGTGCCCGGGCTGGTGGCGGCGCTGGGTGTGGGCGTGTTTGCCGTCTTCCACGGTGTGGCCCACGGCTATGAACTGGCGGGCAGCGACAGCGCCTGGTTGACCCTGGCGGGCATGCTGACCGCTACCGTGCTGCTGCACAGCGCAGGCCTGGCGGCGGGCTGGGCGCTGCGCTACCGCCATGTGTGGCTGGCCCGCGCAGCGGGTGCTGGCGTGGCTGCGTTCGGTGGCGCGCTGCTGGCGCAGATGGCCTGAGCATTCACACCAAGGAGCCATCATGATCCCCGGCGAACTTTTCACCGAACCCGGTGAACACCTGCTCAACACCGGCCGCCGCACCCTGACGCTGGTGGTGCGCAACACCGGCGACCGGCCCATCCAGGTCGGCTCGCACTACCACTTTGCCGAGACCAACAACGCCCTGGGCTTCGACCGCACCGCCGCACGCGGCATGCGGCTGAACATTGCGTCGGGCACCGCCGTGCGCTTTGAGCCCGGCCAGGAGCGCACCGTGGAGCTGGTGGACTACGCGGGCGAGCGCCGCGTGTTCGGCTTCCAGGGCCTGACGCAGGGCGCGCTGTAGAAACTTCAAGCCAAATAGGCAGATAGCGCCGGTATTTATTGCCCAAGCAGCTATCAAAAATAGAGTAAACCGTTCTCACGGAGCACCCCACCCATGGCAACCATTGGACGACGCGCCTACGCCGAGATGTTCGGCCCCACCGTGGGCGACCGCGTGCGCCTGGCAGACACCGAACTCCTCCTCGAAGTCGAGGCCGACCACACATTGAGCGCAGGCAGCTACGGCGAAGAGGTGAAGTTTGGCGGCGGCAAAACCATCCGCGACGGCATGGCGCAGTCGCAACGCAGCAATGCCCAAGGTGCTGTAGACACGGTGTTGACCAACGCCCTCGTGGTGGACCACACCGGCATCTTCAAGGCCGACATCGGCCTGCGCGCGGGCCGCATCGCCGCCATCGGCAAGGCCGGCAACCCCGACACGCAACCCGGCGTGGACATCATCATCGGCCCCGGCACCGAGGTCATCAGCTGCGAAGGCAACATCGTCACCGCGGGCGGCATCG
The DNA here is from genome assembly GCF_001428225.1 of Acidovorax sp. Root70. NCBI lineage: Bacteria > Pseudomonadati > Pseudomonadota > Betaproteobacteria > Burkholderiales > Comamonadaceae > Acidovorax > Acidovorax sp. Root70. The sequence continues at coordinate 236,708 of NZ_LMHQ01000012.1, read as the reverse complement.
ACAGCCACATCCACTTCATCTGCCCGCAGCAAATCGAAGAGGCCCTGGCCAGCGGCGTGACCACCATGCTGGGCGGCGGCACCGGCCCCGCCACCGGCACACTGGCCACCACCTGCACCTCTGGCCCCTTCAACATGGAGCGCATGCTGCAGGCGGCCGATGCCTTCCCCATGAACCTGGGCTTCCTCGGCAAGGGCAACGCCAGCCTGCCCGATGCGCTGCACGAGCAGATCAATGCGGGCGCCATTGGCCTCAAGCTGCACGAAGACTGGGGCACCACCCCCTCGGCCATCAGCAACTGCCTGGACGTGGCCGAAGCCACCGATACGCAGGTGGCCATCCACAGCGACACGCTCAACGAATCGGGCTTTGTCGAGAACACCATCGCCGCCGTGGGCGGGCGCGGCATCTGCGCCTTCCACACCGAAGGCGCGGGCGGCGGGCACGCACCCGACATCCTGCGCGTGGTGGGCGAGGACAACTTCTTGCCATCGTCCACCAACCCCACCATGCCCTACACGCACAACACGCTGGACGAGCATGTGGACATGCTCATGGTGTGCCACCACCTCGACGCCAGCATCGCCGAAGACCTGGCCTTTGCCGAAAGCCGCATCCGCAAGGAAACCATCGCCGCCGAAGACATCCTGCACGACCTGGGCGCCATCAGCATGATGTCGAGCGACAGCCAGGCCATGGGCCGTGTGGGCGAGGTCATCCTGCGCACCTGGCAGACCGCGCACAAGATGAAGGTGCAGCGCGGCAGCCTGGCCGGCGACTCGGCCCGCAACGACAACAAGCGCATCAAGCGCTACGTGGCCAAGTACACCATCAACCCCGCCATCGCCCACGGCATCAGCCACGAGGTGGGGTCACTCGAAGTCGGCAAGTGGGCCGACATCGTGATCTGGAAGCCCGCCTTCTTCGGCGTGAAGCCCGCGCTCATCCTGAAGGGCGGGCTGATTGCCATGGCCGCGATGGGCGACCCGAATGCCTCCATCCCCACGCCCCAGCCCGTGCACTACCGACCCATGTTCGGCGCATTCGGCGGGGCCATTGCCAAGACCTCGCTCACCTTTGTCTCGCAGGCCGGTTTGGCGGCGGGCATCGGCGATCGCTTTGGCCTGCGCAAAACGCTGAGCGCCGTGCGCAACGTCCGTGGCGTGCGCAAGCAGCACATGGTGCACAACAGCTGCACCCCCAAGATGGAAGTGGATGCGCAGACCTATACCGTGCGCGCAGACGGCCAACTGCTCACCTGTGAGGCCGCCACCGTGCTGCCCATGGCGCAGCGCTACTTTCTGTTCTGAGGTCGCGGCCCATGAACGCCTTGCTGCAAGACCTGCGGATCCACCTGGACGATCTGACCGATCCACGCATCGAAGCCTTCATGCAGGAGCATCTGAAAGACATGCATGCCACTTCGCCACCCGAGAGCGTGCACGCGCTCGACATGGCGCAGTTGCGCCAGCCCGAGATCCGTTTCTGGACGGCCTGGCGGGGCGATGGCGCGCTGGTGGGTACCGGCGCGCTCAAGCACCTGGACGCCGAACATGCCGAACTCAAGTCCATGCGCACCGCAGCCAGCGTGCGGGGCCAGGGTGTGGGCCGCGCAGTGCTGGAACACATCCTGGGCCAGGCGGTGGACCTGGGCTACCAGCGCATCAGTCTGGAAACGGGCACCCAGCCCTTCTTTGAACCCGCTCACCAGCTCTACCTGCGCTATGGCTTTACCGACTGCGCGCCGTTCGGCAGCTACCGGCTCGACCCCCACAGCCGGTACATGAGCCGCGCGCTGTAGAGCCGGCGCGTATCACTCCGCAGCCAAGGCCACAATGTTGACCTCGCCTTGCCGGCACCGTAATCCTCTCTTGCCATGATCCAGGTCTCCAAACTTCTCCCCCAAGGCCAAGGCCTCGCGCCCGTACTGCTCAAGCGCGCCACCACCATTGAGCTGGACTGGGACGTGCGCCAGAAAAGCCGCTTTGCGGCCACCGACTCGGCTGGGCGCGAGCTGGGCATCTTCTTGCCGCGCGGCACCGTGGTGCGCGGCGGCGATGTGCTGGTGGCCGAAGACGGCTCCATGGTGCGCGTGGTTGCGGCGCCGCAGCCCGTGCTGGTCATCACGCACTGCAGCAGCCACGGCACTGCGTTTGACCTGACCCGCGCCGCCTACCACCTGGGCAACCGCCATGTGCCCATCGAGCTGCAACCCGACCACCTCAAGATCGAACCCGACCACGTGCTGGCCGACATGCTGCGCGCCATGCACCTGATCGTGAACGAACAGAACCTGCCGTTTGAACCCGAAGGCGGTGCCTACGCAGCGGGGCATGGTGGTGGACACAGCCATGGGGGACATGGACATGGCGACGATCATCACCACGGTCACGACCATGGCCACTCACACGACCATGACCATACCCGCGATTACGGGCATGCCCACGAACACAGCCATGCAGCTGCGCCCGCCACAGCCCCGGCGCGGGGGCGCACCGTTTCCATCCCCGTGGTGGCCCAGGGGCATGTACACGGCCCTGACTGCAACCACGACCACTGACTCCCCGCTCCATGCGCCTGGACCGCCCCAAGCCCCTGCCCGCCGCCAGCTTCTTGCAGCTGATGTGGCTGGCCTCGCCCGCGCTGCCCGTGGGCGGGTTCTCGTACTCCGAGGGGCTGGAAAGCGCCATTGAAAACGCGGGCCTGGCCAGCGAAGCCGCCGTGGGCGACTGGCTGCTGGACCAACTGCATATCACCCAAGCCCGGGGCGACATGGCCCTCATCGCCAAGGCCGTGGTTGCGTGGCGGCGCGCCGACTGGGCACATGTGCGCGAACTGAACGACTGGGTGCTGCACACCCGCGAAACGAGCGAGCTGCGCCTGCAGACCGAGCAAATGGGCCGATCGATGGCCGACTGGCTGCGCAATCAGAACCAGGGCGACGAGACCTTGATGCCCGCCGTGCGCCACCTGGCCGCATTGCCCCCCACCTACCCTGTGGCATTCGCACTGGCCGCCTCCAACACCCAGGCGCCCGTTCGCGACGTCCTGCTGGCCTACGCTTTCGGCTGGGCGGAGAACATGGTGCAGGCCGCCCTCAAATCCATGCAACTGGGCCAAAGCGCAGGCCAGCGCATCCTGGCCCGGCTGGCCGACGCGATCCCCGCCGCAGCCGACCACGCCGTGGGCCTGATGGACAGCGAACGCCAGGCCTTCTCGCCCATGCTGGCCATCCTGTCGGCCCAGCACGAAACCCAATACTCCCGCCTCTTCCGATCATGACCACCAGCAACCTGCACCACATCCCCAACCGCACCAAAAACCTGCCCCCCCTGCGCGTGGGCATCGGCGGCCCCGTAGGCTCCGGCAAGACCACGCTGCTGGAAATGCTGTGCAAGACCATGCGCGATGACTACGACCTCATCGCCATCACCAACGACATCTACACCAAGGAAGACCAGCGCCTGCTCACAGTCAGCGGCGCCCTCCCCGCTGAGCGCATCCTGGGCGTGGAAACCGGCGGCTGCCCCCACACCGCCATCCGCGAAGACTGCTCCATCAACCTCGAAGCCATCGACCGCATGCTGGGCGAATTCCCCAACGCCGACATCGTGTTCGTCGAAAGCGGCGGCGACAACCTGGCCGCTACCTTCAGCCCCGAACTGAGCGACCTCACCATCTACGTCATCGACGTGGCAGCGGGCGAAAAAATCCCACGCAAGGGCGGCCCCGGCATCACCAAGAGCGACCTGTTCATCATCAACAAGACCGACCTGGCCCCCCATGTCGGCGCCAACCTGGAGGTGATGCACGCCGACACGACCCGCATGCGCACCAACGCCCACGGCCTCAAGCCGTTTGTAATGACCAACCTCAAGACCCTGGCGGGCGTGGCCGACGTGGTGAAGTTCATCGAGACCCGGGGCATGCTGCAAAAGAAATCAGCACCCGCAGTCGGCTAGAATTCGCGCCTTCCCTCCCGGAGACTTGGGTGAGTGGTTTAAACCAGCAGTCTTGAAAACTGCCGACGGGCAACCGTCCGTGAGTTCGAATCTCACAGTCTCCGCCATGCCTTGACGCGGTTTTTCAACCGTGCAAGCAGCTCGCTTTCCTTCTCTGCCTCCATGGCCGCAATGGCCATCCACGGTTCGGGCTCTTCTCCCAATTCGATAGCAAAGTTCCCAGCAAGCACCGGGCTTAGCCGTCCCTGCTTGATTGCATGTGACAGCGCTCCGGGAGTGATATTGAACTCTCGCGACCACGCGGCAGCGTTCTTCACGACCAGCGCTTTCTGCAGCAAATCCATCGTCTGAGGCATGTTTAGAACCCTTCAATATTGAGGGGATTTCACCACAAAGCGCTTTGCGATTGTTTGAGAGGCTTTCAACATCCGGGCTATTGAAACCATTTCAATACGCACGGAGCCGCCATGAGCCCAAAACCATTGTTTCGCACACCCCCAGCCACCCAAGGCGCTGCACGCGCTGTGGCGGCTCCTGCAGCGCCTGCGCTGGGGGTGTGCACCCTCAAGGGTCAATCAGGCGCGGGCATGCTGGACCTGTTCTCCAGCTCGGTGTTACAGCGGCCTGGTGTCTCTGTCCTCTTCGCCCGCTCCGATTCCTGTTACTTCGACCTGGTGGATGACGTGTGGGACGCCCAGCGCGATGCACGCGGCTATACAGGCGCCAATCCCGTTGTATGCCATCCCCCTTGCCGTGGCTGGGGCCGTTTGCGTCACTGGGCAAAACCTCGCCCCGATGAAAAAGCCCTTGCCCTGTTCGCAGTTGAACAGGTGCGCCGCTGCGGTGGTGTTCTCGAACATCCATGGGGCAGCACCCTTTGGCATGCTGCAGGGCTTCCACACCCTGGCAAGGTCGATGCCTGGGGCGGATGGACTTTGCTTGTTGATCAAGGCTGGTGGGGTCACGCGGCACCGAAGCCCACGTATCTCTACATCGTCGGCTGCAGCCGCGAAGAGTTGGGCGAGCTGCCCGTCCAGTTACACCGAGCTGAAGGCCGCACGCTGCACCTCTCCCCCGCAGATCGCGAGCGCACACCCCCAGCGTTCGCCCGCTTCCTTGTCGATTTAGCCGCCAAGTGCGCCGGCTCACTGTTACAGCCGCCGGCCGCAGCAGTTACAGCCAGCTGCGCGACGTCCACTGTTACAGCCGCCCAGGTCCGCAGTAACAGCGACCTGGCTGCGCCTGCCCGCGCTGCTTCCAAGCGTGCGGCTTTCAAGGCATGGGCACAAGTTGGAGTGCAGCAGCGCGCCGCAGCCGCGCCCAGCAAGCGGAGCGCGGGCGCGGCTGCGGCGCGCGGTGTCCAAACCCTCCCCGTTGGTAATCACGGGGAGAACCTGAACGAGTCACAAGCATGACCCGCGCAAAGAAAACCGATCTCGTTCTGGACGGCAACGAAGTCAAGCTGCGCCTCACTGCCGAGCGGACCAAAACGAAGCAACCCGTTCACGTCGATTGGGTCCGCTTCACCTGCAACCTGCGCAACGCGCCCACCCCCACGATTGAAGACCTGTTCCCCCTGCACGATGGTGCGCGCTGGTCTGACGATGTGCCCCACGTTGAACGCGCTGCACGGCTCACCGAACTGCTGCGAGACATGCCCGATGCAGACTTTGCGGCCAGCGTCCAGGCCAAGGCCCTTGCCGAGCAAGCATGCGAAGCCCTCGGCCCCGAGTTCAGCGTGTTCCCCGAAATCCGCAAAGGCCACGACTTCTACCGCTTTCGCTGGTCCATCGTCCGCAATGAGGTCGAGTGCGGTTGGGTCGGCTACCTCTCCAGCGGCGACAGCCCCCGCCAGCACGCGCAGGCCCGCACCATTCACTGCAACCTCTACGGCACCGCCTGCACCTTCGCCAGCCATGGTTTCAATCAGCGCCTCGCCGCCATCGTGGAGCGCACCGACGCCACGATCACCCGAGTAGACCTCGCTCTCGATTTCTTCGACGGCTTCGCCGGGGGCATGGACCGCGTGCAGGCCGACTACAAGGCCGGGTTGATGGACCATCATGGCCGCACCCCTAGCTGCAATCAGGTCGGCGACTGGTGCAACGGTCGCGCCCGCTCCTTCTACTTCGGCAGCAAGGAAGCGGGCAAACAAACCAACGTTTACGAGAAGGGCCACCAGCTCTTTGGCCCCAAGGACGACAGCCCATGGCTGCGCGTTGAGCTCCGCTACGGCAACAAGCTGCGCGTGTTGTCCTCCGACATGCTGCGCCGTCCCGCCGACTTCTTCGCAGGCGCCAGTGACTGGCACGCCGCCATGCTGCGCGAAGCTGGTTCACAGGCCACACCTGAGCCTGTGCGCACCACGCAGCGCCTCGCCGCTGAAACCATCTGCGCCGAGGTCAAGCGCAACGTGCAGTGGCTCATGGACACCGCCGCGCCAAGCATCGCGCTGTGCTTCAAGCACCTCGGCAATACGCAGTTCATCGAAGAAATCCTGTTCAACAAAAAAGCGCCTGGACGGCTCCAGCGCTTCAACGAAAACGAGATCGCAGGTGCCTTTGATCGCGCCTTCCATCGTGTTCTCGCACCTGGGCGTGGCCGGTCCGGGATGCAACTTGTTTAGGCCGTAACCAAGGATCAAAAAATGAAGATGACCAGCAAAGCCGTGTTGCACGGTATCAAGCAATCCAAGGGCGATATCGAAGGCCGTCCCTTCGACTCCACCACCTTCCACTTGTCCGTGGACATTGCCCAAACCAGCAGCGGCGAATCCATCGGCGTTGTCACTCGCCCGTTCAAGCTCGGTGACTCCACCGAGTTCCAGAAGTGGTCACACCTCAAGAACTCTTGGCCCCTCGGCGGCGTGATGTGCGAGTGCGAATTCGACATCGTGGCCGGTGCTGAGAACACCACGAAATTGACGCTGCTGGCGATCAAACCCGCCGCCCAGGCCAAGGCTGCTTAAGGCCCAAAGGCACCCCATGCGCAACGTGATCCAGTCCCGCACAACAGGCGCTTTCCTCGCGCCGTCTTTCGAAGACGGCCAGCCGGAGTGGGTCATGTTGCTCTGCGAAGCCGCCATTGTGGAAGACCTCGAAACCTGCGTGCAGCTCATCGAGGACCACACCGAGCCATTCCACCGGCCACAGGTCATCGACCTGGACGACCTCTACAAAAAGCAGGAGCCACCTCATGCAATTTGATCCTTCCCTCATCTCTGAGCAGCAACTTTCACACTTTGCTTTTGGCGTGATTTGCCTCGGCTTCCTTGCTGGTCTTGCTGGCGCCTTCGCCTTGCATGTGGTCCTGACCGTTGGCGAGTGGGTCCTTGCTCGCTTCATGGCATGGGAAGAGCGCGCTGAGCGCATTGCCACTGCCCGCGCTCGCGCTGTGGCTCTATCCAAGGCCCTGCCACGTGGCTGATCCAACAGTCATCGAATGCACCACCGCCTGCACTGTCACGGTGGTGCATCAGCTATCAGTCCCCCCCTTCAATCTCACGCTTGAAGAGGGGGCATCAATCGCCATTGCCATCGTGGCGGTATGGGCCGTTGGTCTCGCATTCCGCGAGTTCCACCGGGTCATCTTTGTCGATGGTTCTTCAACTAAAGAAAGTGAGTAACCCATGTCTCTGTTCCTCCGCGCAAAACAAGCCGGTGCCCGCTACGTCAAGAACAGCAAGCGCGTAGCTGCTGGCGCCGCCGTGATGGCTCTGGCCTCCTCTCCAGCGTTCGCTGCTGCCCCTGCGCAGCCTGATGTGACCGAGGCCGTCGCCTACATCCTCGCCACGATGGCCACGATTGCGCTGATCGGCAACGCCCGTCTGCTGGTCTCCGTGACCGTCAGCGTGTTCCGCTGGATTCGCGGCGCTGCACGTTAAGGCGTGTTTGTCCTCGGGGCTGCAGACCCGGGGCCTTTGCCCATGTGCACGTGGTGTGCGCATCGTCAAGGGGTTGAAATGGGCTTGTGGGTCATCGTTGCATTACTGGGGGCGGCATGGCTCATGTTTACCGCCTGATCGCTGCTTTACTGCTTGCGTGCTTCTCGCTGCATGCGTCTGCTGCAATTACTCCTGTGGTCCAGTACCGTGACGTTCTCAACAGGGTGGACACCGTGTCCGGCCTAGTTGCTTGGTGGCAAGCCTATGACCCCAAATTTCCATGCGGCGGCGGTTCTTTGGATAAGCCCGCAACGTGGGAAGCGCGCAACGTCACTCCGCAAAAGTTTGATCTCTACAAAGTGGGTACGTATTGCAACAATCAGGGCACTTACAACACCTTGACGCAAAGCCCGACCGCTGCAGGTACAGGCTGTCCGGCTAATTCCTCGCTGTCCGGTTCTTCATGCACTTGCAATACCGGCTATACCGAGATCAATGGGGCCTGTGAGGCGCGCAATGAAAACCGTGACCGGTGCTTTTCTTTTAGTGTCGAGCAGACATTGCCCGGTGGCGCGCTCGTTCAGGATTACAGGCTGCAGGGGCGTGTTTCTAGCGGCGCTCAGTTCTGCATGCCCGGTGCATTTACTGACCCTAACAAGGGCTGCAAGGTCACATTCACTTCGGACCCTTACATTCCTTGGATGGACTATGGCGGCGGTAAGGTTGTCTCTGAAGGCACCTTCTCTATGTCTTCTGATTCGAACACGGTCGACCAGTCATGCAACGCCGGTCCCGACACCACTCCGCCAAAAGTTCCGGAAAAAGAGAAATGCCCCAGCGGCTATACCGGCACTGTCAACGGTGTAGAGGTTTGCGTAAACAAGGTTCCCAACAGCGGTGCCGATGGCGGCTCCAATGAGACCGAGACTAACGACGGCACCGAGACCACCACACGCCGTGTTGATCGCTCTACGAACTGTGAGGGCGACAACTGCACCACCACCACCACTACGACTACCACGCGCCGTAATAACAGCACTGGTGCTACCACCACCAGCACCAGTACCGAGACCTCGACTAGCTCAAAGCCCGGCTTCTGCCAGCAAAACCCCTCCTCCAAGCTCTGTAAAGATGGCAGTGAGGATGGCTCTAAGTTCAGCGGCTCATGTGGTGGTGGCTTCGCCTGTGAGGGCGATGCTATCCAGTGCGCCATGGCTCAGGAACAGCACCGCAGGGCCTGCAAATTGTTTGATGACAAGGACTCAGCCGAATACAAGCTCTATGAGGCGGAAAAGGGAAAAACCGGCAGCCGCACTGGCGACCTTCCTGGCAATGAAACCATCGCTTTTGGTCAGAGCATGTATGACTCGTCAAACGCTCTCGGCCCCGGCACTTGCATATCGGATCTGCCTGTCGATGTACTCGGCCAAACCGTATCCCTGCCCATTAGCCAAATCTGCCCGCACCTAGCAACGCTCCGTCTTGCGCTGCTTGCCTTCGGTGCGCTCTTGTGGGTTCTCATCGTCTTTAGGGGGTAGTCCATGCCAGCATTTATTGCGGCGCTCATGGGGGCGCTAATCAACATAGCCGGGACATTGGTTGGACGCGTGCTGATCGCTCTTGGCATGAGCGTTGTAACGTTCACCGGTGTGTCCACCACCCTCACTTGGGCTAAGAGCAATGCTGTCTCAGCGCTCTCTGCTTTGCCCGTTGAGGTAGTCGGCATGCTCTCGGCCATGGGCGTTGGTGAGTTCCTCTCCATCCTTCTCAGTGCCTTGACTGCTCGTATGGCGCTGCAAGGTTTGACCGGTGGCGCGGGCGGCAGTATCAAACGCTTGGTGGTCAAATGATGCGCACCCTTCGCTATCAGCTCGGCTACCTGTACCTGACCACAGGCGGCAACGGCGCGGGCAAAACGCTCATGACCATCTGGGACGTTCGCCAGCTCCAGGTGAAGACCGGTCGGCCTGTGTTCTTCTGGGGCTTCGCTGCAAAGCAACCCCTGCTCGATTTCGGTTGGAAGGAATTCGAGCCGAAGGATTGGGAGTCGCTGCCAGATGGCTCCATCTGCATCGTCGATGAGTGCCAAAAGGTCATGCCCACTCGGGCGACTGGGCAGCCTCCCGCGTGGATTGGAGCGCTCGCGGAGGACAACCGCAAACGCGGCTTTGACTTCTTCTTCATCACACAGCACCCGCTCAACATCGATAGCTTTGTCCGTCGCTTGATCTCTGCACCTGCCTGGCATCGGCACTTCAAGGCGTCCATGTTGGGCGATGCCAGCAACGAACTGAAGTGGTCGGCGGTGAACGATCAGCCGCAGAAAGATGGCTCCGGCAAGAACGGCGAAGTGACCAGTCGCAAATGGCCGCGTGAGGCTTTCGACTGGTACACGTCCACCAGCATGGACACCCGCAAAACTGGGATACCGCTCAAGGTCTGGAAGGGCGTCGGTGCGCTGGTTCTGGCGCTCGGTTGCGTGGGATTCGTCGGCCATCAGCTCTACAACATGACGTTCAAGGGCGGCGGCTCTGGTGTCGCGTCATCGCTGCCTTCCGTACCTTCCACCGCTACGCCCGCAAAGTCGACAAGTAGCCCTAGTGGTCGTGCCAGCACTGAGCCTGCAAGCGTGGACGAATATCTAGCGGCTCGCACACCGCGCCTGAAAGACTTCCCCCACACTGCGCCGGCCTACGATCAAGTCACCGCGCCTACTGTCGCGCCATACCCTGCCGCCTGCGTGCACATGGGCCCGCGCTGCGAGTGCTACACCCAGCAGGCCACGCTGATGCAGGTCAGCATGCAAACCTGCCTCCAGGTCGTTAAGCGTGGCTTCTTCATGGATTGGAAGTCTGCCCCTCCTGCGGACACACAGCAGCCTCGCAACCCGCCACAGATGGCCCAGCAGGTCGCCCAGGTAGAGCCGGTGCGCACCGTGCCAGCCCCAATGCCTGCCGCGCCTCCTGAGCCGCCTCAAAGCCAATACATGCAGGGGCTTGCTGCGCGGAATGCCCAGGTGCGATCAAGCCTCATCCAGTGAAGTCGCTCCATCATTGACAGACAACGGGGACCCAAACCGTAGACCCTGTGTCGCAGGTTTGGGGCGGGGGTATGGGGCCGCAGGGCACCATGGCAGACGATCATGCAACTCATGCCCCTTGCTTCTTCGCACAGATACACTCATCGCAAGGAGGGAGAACATGAGCAGGCGTCCGTTTCAACCAGACGACGAAGACACTGGAACATTCTTGGTTGATGTATTCAAGATCGCCCTTGGCGTATTTATTGGCGGGCTCGCTGCCGCCTTCACCTACGAAGCAATACTGGCGTACCGCGCTGAGGAAGCAATCCGCAAAGCCTCGGAGGAGATAAAGGCCCAGAACGCTCGCACGAACGCCGAGATCGCCAAGCAGAACGAGCTAAATCGACAGACAAGAGAGGAAGAGCGCCAGCGCGTCGAGCGGCTGCGCGCTGCTCAGGCCATGGAGGCCCGTCTAGAGTCCGAACGGCGACAGAGAAAAGAGGACGCATGGGCCAAGTTCCATCAGCCCTCTCCAAACTGCAAACTGGACTCAGGCACCGCCGCGTGCGCCAATGAATACATGGCCGCTCGCAAACGCTTTGAGAGTCAGTACGTAGACCGTTGACAGTCTACGGATACGCGCGCGTTTCCACGACCGAGCAGAACACCGCCGTCCAGCTTGCGGCATTCAAACGCGCAGGAATCAAACAAGTTGTGCAGGAAAAGCGCAGCGGCGTAGCGCGGCGCCCTGAACTGCTAGCCCTCCTCGCAAAGCTCCGCCCAGGTGATGTGCTGGTGGTCTACAAGTTGGACCGCCTATCCCGCAGCCTGCGCGATCTGCTGCGACTATGCGAGTCCTTGGAACAGGCCGGTGTCTCGTTCCGCAGCCTCACGGAATCAATCGACACCAGCTCGCCCGCAGGCCGCATGTTCTTCCACATGCTGGGCGCCTTCGCAGAGTTCGAAAGAGCCATGATCCGCGAGCGCTGTGCCGCAGGATTTGAGGCCGCAAGGGCCAGAGGTCAAAAGTTCGGGAGGGCACGCTCCATGCCCGAAAAAACTGAAGCGAAGCTGGTTCGAATGTACCTGTCAGGCAACTACACCATGCAGGCTCTAGCAGACCACTTCGATGTGCACACCTCCAGTGTGAAGCGAGCGATCTACAGGGTAACTAAGCCGCAGCACAGTAGCTTGAGGTAACGGCGATTTTCTTTGATGACAGATGGTTTAGGGCTATCCTTACATTTCTCATCATTGGAAAACAACATGGCTATTGATCCAGAGGTTGGCTTTACTGCAGACGTGATTAGGGACCCTGGCCGTTTTGTTGGCCGAACTGAGTTGATCAAAGACTGCGTTGCAGCTTTGAATGCGGCTACAGGACTTATTTCTGTTTTTGGAAAAAGAGGCGTCGGTAAATCATCTTTGCTGCGTCAACTGCAGCAAATGGCGCTGGGTCAGTATTCTTTGGTCAAAAGCGCTGGACTACAGAACCACATTCCTTCCCGTCCAAGAACCTACCTAACTGTCTATTACACGTGCGATTCGCTGATCACAAACGGCCGCGAACTGATTTCGAGGTTGATCAATGATCAGGATCCAGAAGACGGATTGCTCCGCTTGGTGCCAAATGATGGCAAAGAGATCGTTGAATTCTCTCGCGGCAAAGAAGTATCTGGCGGTGCAGATTTAAAGGTGGTGAGTTGGGGTGCGAAGGGTGTCGAGACATCCAAGTACGCCAAGGTTGTTCCCAATGACGTTATCCAGACCTTTCGCAACTTCGTTAGCGCTATTGTTGAACATCAGGTCCATAGAAGGATGAAACGTGATGCTCTCCTGATAATTCTCGATGAGTTCGACGTCATCGCAGACAAGAGTGGTCTTGGTTCGTTGATAAAAAGCCTTAGTACTCCAGAAGTCAAGTTCGCAATCTGTGGCGTAGGACGCGATTTCGCAGATCTCATTGAAGATCACGCGTCGGTTGAGCGACTCATTGAGCAAGGCGTGCTTCCTATACGCCCTATGTCGTTAGCTGAGTCCGAAGGAATCATTTATCGCGCTGCTGAGCTATTTCGGGGCGAGGTTAGGTTCGCTCCAGGGACCGCAGGTGCAATTGCCGCCCTTGCTCAGGGATACCCTTATTTTGTACAGCTCATAGGTAAACAGTGCATTCATGAACTCAATGCCAAGGGCGGCAACGTCATTGACGACAGCATCCTCCAGTCAGTCACAAATGGACTCAAAGCTGGTAAAGCTTTTCCCACTTTGGAGGGGGCTTATCAGCGCGCTATCGGTGGCTCTGAGGGCAGAGCCATCCTTTTGCATTTATTAGCTGAACAGTCCACTGAGTCTTCGACCACTGATGAGATCGGTAGAGTTGTCCTCAAGAACACCAGAACAGTGGCAGAGGAGCTTGGTGTTCAGTTTATCGATCAACTGATGCCCCGTCTGGTCGAGGCCAGATATGGACCTGTGCTGGAGCGTATTGATCAAGGTGTCTATGAGTTTGTCAATCCAGTCCTTAGACAGTACATCCGGCTTCGTGAAGTTGGATGATACCTATCGGGACCGTTGATTTTCGTTGGTTCGAAAACCACAGTCTCCGCCAGCCTTTATTAAGTTGTTGATTTACCGATAAGTCCTTGAAAATCAAGGACTTGTAATCGGAAGGTGTGCCAAGCATGTGTGCCACAAGAAATCAACGCGAAGTGCCCGAAAACTTTTACCGGCCCGACAACGGCCGCACACTGAACTGGTACGTTCGGCTTGTTCCTCCGACCCCGCTAAAAGGCATGCCAGGGGTCCGCGAGTTCCGCAAGTCCACAAGAACATCCGACCTGCGGCGGGCCAAAGTTGTAGGCGCCCGGCTTATCGCCGACAAGCGGGCCGAATGGGATCAACTGCTTGCAAAGGCCAAAGGGCCAGCCATCGGCCCGCGCATCCTGACGTCAGAGCTCATCGACCACATCTGCGCGCGGCGCCTTTACCACTGGATGCGGCTTGACGACAAGGCCCGCTTTGAGGGTGAGGGCTACAACGAGGCCGAGGGTGCGGCACTGACACATCTCTGCCAAGTCACTGACCAGTCGATGCGGTCGGTGGTGCAGCGTGGCAAGGCATCACCCGAATGGAGCAATGTGCTCGAAGCTATCGACCACTGGTGCACTCAGATTGAATGCCCGGTCGAGCGGACGGACACGCTATATCCGCAACTCGTCCGAGCATTTGCCGAGGTCGAACGCGACGGTGCAGGCCGCTTGCTCCGTCGCACTGAAGGCGAGGCTGTCGCCACGCCATCAAAGCCGGACACAAAGGGGGCGGCACTACTCAGCGCCATGAGTGAGCCGTATCGCGAGTACAAGCGGCAAACCGCTGGAGTCAAGCACCTCGGCACGTCGGTCGGCATCTGGTCGCGCCTGATCGCCCACATGGGCGATGTGCCGCTCTCATCGGTCAAGGGCGCCGACCTGTACGAGTTCCTTGAGGCTCGCATGCGTGCGGAAGACAAGCCCTGGTCCATGAAGCACGCGCATGGGCTGGTCAAGCGCACGCTGCGCGAGGTATTCGGCCTGGCGCGTACGCGGGCCTTGCTTGAGGGAGCGAACCCGGTCGATAGCATGGAAGTCATGCCTATGCTGACCGTGCAAGAGGAGCGGGCGCGCATGAAGCCGCGCCACCCCTTCACCGACGCTCAGCTCACTACCCTGTTCACTTCGGATTGGTACCGGGCAGGCGCCAACCGTTGGCGCGGCAAAATGGGACGTGACCTGGCAGCCCGGTATTGGGTACCGCTGGTCTGCTTGTTCCACGGCAACCGCGTGCGCGAAGTGCTCCAGCTCGTTGCCTCTGACATCGGCACCGTTGCTGCCGTGCCAGTGGTGCACTTCCGTGCGGAGCTAGAAGGCCAGCAGGCCGACCTGCTGGCCGCAGGCGCTGCGCGCAGCGTCAAAAACGAGGCAACCGAGCGAGTGGTCCCTTTACACCCCACGCTGTGCGCTTTGGGCTTTATTGAGTTCGTCCAGCAACGCAGGCAGGCCGCTGGCGAGCACGCGATGCTGTTCCCGTCAAGTCTCCCAACGCCAGGCGGCAAGAACCCAATCCTCGGCCGCGCTTACGAACAAGCCTTCCTGCGGTATGTGCGCGACGAACTCGCGTTCGGGCGCGGCTTCGGCAACCACAGCTTCCGCCACCAGCTTGAGGACCGCATCCGCGATGCGCAGCGGCCCGGTCAACAGTGGCCGGCAGGCATGGCGCAGACCTACACCGGTCGCAAGCGCCTGCGTGGCCAGGATGTCGGCCTCATCGAGACGGAGGGCAGCGAATCCGCCTACGGCAAAGGCCACGGCCCGGCCCTGCTGCTGGAATACGTCAAGACCCTCAGCTTCGACGGCGTGACTCTACCGCCGACATTCGCAGCATGGATGGGCGGACCGCGCACTGACAGCCTCTAAGAGCGGAAGAGTACCGTACCGCAGGTCGCGCAGACATGCCGGCGTCGGTAGGAGTCGAACGAGTGAAGAAACAAGCGCCCGCCGCCGCACTTGTGACAGCGGCAAAGGCCATCCTTGACCAACCCTGGGTGCTGCTCGCTGTACTCGTCAAAGGTAGGCAAGCTGCCGTACGCTCGCCAGTAGTCCCACAGGTTCAAGCCGACGATACCGGCGACAAGGGCCATGAACCCCAGCAGTGCGAGAGTGTCATTGGACATTAGCGGCCCCTTTGAAACTGGTGCAAATAGTCGGCGGCGCACGGGTTGTTGGCTTCCATCAGTCTTCTCCTTTAGGGCTGGGGGTCCGTGATGGCACCTCTGCCCGTTGGCGAAACCGGGGGAAGAAAAGGGCAATGGCCGCAGGCCAGGCCGGGGCATTACCCCGCCTGCACGCCAGGAAGGTGGGGAGGGACTGGCTGAAGGGTCCGCGCGATCTCGCGCGGACTGAACCATTGCCCGCCGCGAGGGGCTGGCCCCTGAGGAAATAAAAAAGGGTCCTTCACGAAATCCGAACCAAACATTGAGGACCTAGATGATTCCGAAAGACTCCAACGCCCCGCGCGAGGGCTTCACGCCCGAGGGCTGCACCGCCACCATTCCGCCGCAGAGCGCACGCAGCTGCGAACTGGTCATAGCGGCGCTGGGCCGAGAACTGGCCTTAGTGAATGGCCTGCTGTTCAGCGCCCTGGAGCACCACATTCACGAATACAGCACCCCCGACGAGGTGCGGCGCGAGTGCGAGTACACACGAGGCTGGCGCCGCGCCCAGCAGTTCCTGACCGAACTGCAAGAGGACTGGCCGCACCTGGACGTGTGACGCCGCAGCCGCTCGGCGGATTCAGCCACCCGGCTCGAAAAGGGCCGCCTCGAACGCTGCCCACGCCGCACGGCGCAGTTCACTGGCCTCCAAGGCAACCGCCTTGGAGGCCTTTTCGTTGTCGGCCAGCGCCTTGACCAAGGCCTCTTGCCTGTCGGTCGGTGGCAGCGGCACCGGCAACGCGGCCACTTCGGTGCTGTTGATGGACGCCAGGTTCGTCGTCCGCTTAGCCTTCGACCGAAAGTAGGCCTGCCCGTGGTTGGAATTAATGACCGCGAGCAGAAAGTCGGGCAGCAATTTGGACAGGTCCACGCGGACCCGCAGCACGTGGTTCTGGTGAATGCAGTCTGGAATCTCGCCGCGCCAGATGGCGCCACGGCCCACTAGGTCCGGGCTGTTGCCCTCGCACAGCAGCACGTCCCCATCCATCAGGCGCAGCTTGGGCATGTCCTCGTCGGGCACGTCCATGTACTTAATCTCGGCCAGGTCGAGCACGCCCCGCTGAACGTTGGCTACGCGCAGGTATGGCCTGGAGTGCTTGCCCGGCCGGTTGGCTGGCGACTTCTGCAAGCCGTAGCTGACCTTGCCAACGCTCGACAGCGACACTATGGGCCACTTAGCCGAAGTCGCGGCGGTATGGGTAACGTCCCGCAGCACGCCTTCGTGGCTCCATCGTTCCACATCCTTGAAGCGCGCGATGAACACCGGCCAGTCGGGCAACGGCGGTGGCGGAGCCACCCCAAGCGCCTCCTCGAAGGCGCGCTGGCCCGCTTGCGCGATCAGCGCCGCGTCCGCCTCCTTACTCCCTGCCTGGGTTAGCGCAGCGTCGTAGGCCGTGACCAAGGCATCCTGCTCAGCCAGCGACGGGAGCGGGACGTTCAAGTCCTCAAAGATGTCAAGCTTGACCTCGGTTCGACCGTCGGCCCCAGACCGACTGGCCCACAGCCAGTCCTTGAAGTCCGCAGTCTGCAAGAGCATGCGAAAGTAGCGCGGGTTAAGGCGCGTAAGGTCCGGTCTATAGACCTTGAAATGGGTCGTGACAACCACGTTGTCCCACCCGTCTTCGAGTACGCCGACGGCGCCGTTCTTCAGGTCAATCTTCGACAGAACTACATCGCCAGGTCGAACCCACAGGAGTGGCAACGTGTAGTCAGTACCGGCTTTCACCTTCCGACGCGAAATAGCTCCACCAAAATGGATGGTAATGGGGCACAGCTTCTCAAATGACCACTCGCCTCGGTCAACGCGCTCAGTCCGCGGCTCCAACAAATCGCCTATTCGCACTTGCGGAAGGTGTGGTGCAACATGCAGGTGGGGAATAGAGAAGGCGTCCCAGCGCTCTAGCTGACGCCAGCGGTATACCTCCATCATTGGTTGAACTCCGGCTGTGTCGCTACGGCTGCACCGGACGCCAACCACTCCTTGAACCGCCTGTAGCCTTCAAGCACGGAGGGCAGTGTGTTAGTCACCCCCTCACCAGTGTCGCCCGTGGACGTGATACCGACCGCCTTGGGCGCGGCCACGAACACCGGGTAGTCGAACAGCTCCCGCACCCGCGCCCACAGGGCTGCTGTGTGGGTGGCGTCCACCGCACGGTACTTGGCTTTCAGCTCGGACAACAGCGAGTCGCCAGCCTTGGCTACGGCCGCCATCGCATCCTGTGCTTCGCGTTTGAGCTGGGCAGCGGCGGCCTTGTCCTTCGCGCTGGGTGTGCCCGCCCACGAGGGCTTGGCCTGCTGGGTTGACCCAACACCCAAAGGGTAGGCAGGAGGCTCGCCCTGTGTCCACTTGGGCAGGGTACGAACGACACCCAGCCCGGCCAACTGAGCAAGCAGCGCCGCCGATGTCGGGTCATCGCACGAAACAATGCGGTGGGCATAGGCCGCGTGCAGGTCGTCGCGTTGCCCGTCGAACGTGGGATCAAGCTCCGTATGGGCTTGGTCCCACGCCGCCTGCCAGGCAGTCGCTTCAGCATCGTTGAATTTGGTCATGAAAACCAGCGAGGCCTTGACGGTGGCATCGCTGGACCGGAAGGTCTCCTCGGGCAGACTGACTACGGCCAGCAACTTGGCGCGCCCCTCCGCATAGCGACGCAGCCAGGACAGCGACGGATTGTTCAGGTTGCCGTCTGGCAGTACGATGCCCATGCGCCCACCCGGCTTGAGCAGGTTCAGGCAGCGCTCGACAAATATCAGCTCCGTCGGGCGGTTGGGCTTGCCGGCGCCGATGTCGAACAGGTCGAGGATGGGCGTCTCCTCGGTCTCCAACTGCAACAGCCGGTTGTGGTTTTCCTCCCAAGCCGGGCCGTAGCGCTTCTTGCAGGCGGCCACGTACACCGGGTCGATGGGGATGCGCGTCTCTTCGCTGCCGCCGAGCACCTGGTCCTTGCCAACATTGGAGCCGAATGGCGGATTGGTCAGCACCACGTCGAACCGGCCGTCAAAGATGCCGTTGATGTCCACCAAACCATCGTGGTAATGGATGCCGCCATGCCCGTCACCGTGCATGACCATGTTCATTTTGGCCGTGCGCGCCGCACGGGGCTCGGCATCGGTGCCGTAGATGCACTGCCAGGCTAGGCGGCCCACGCGGGTGTTGATAGGCTTGTTATCCGGGCCGCTGGGCAACAGTTCATGGTTCAGCGCCGCGAAGGCAGCTTCAATCTGCCGCTCCTCCTCTTCCTCGGACAGCTTGAGGGCTTCGATGCGCGCCCGCTCTTGGTCCTTCTTCGCCTGAACGTCCTGCTGGATCAGCGCACGGACATGCTCGAAGGCCCGGATGAGGAAGCCCCCCGACCCGGCTGCCGGGTCGCACACCAGTTCGCCTTCGGCTGGATTCAGCAAATCGACCATAAATTCAACCACGGGGCGCGGCGTGAAGAACTGGCCCAGTTCGCCCCGGAAGGTGGTGCCCAAGAAACGCTCGAAGGCCAGGCCCTTAATATCGTCGCCAGTCTTGGCGAGGTCGAAGCGCTCCAGTTCCTTGACGATTCGTCGGAAGGTAGCTTCGGAAATGTCCAGCTTGTCGGCAGCGGTGAACAGCTCGTCAGCCTGGTAGTAGGCTTTGGTCTGCTCGAACAGGCCATCGTGCACAGCCGGGTCGGTGGGCAGGCGGACGGCTGCACGCCGGTCGAGATAGTCCACGCTGAACGTGCCGTGCTGACCCGACCGCTCGATGTACATCTTGATGAACAGCACCTTGCTGATGGTGTCGAAGGCACGGCCGGGGTCCATCTTGTGCACGTCGCGCAGGATGTTGTGGCAGCTCAGCAGCAAATCTTGAAACTCTTTGCGGTTGAAGGCGCGCAGGGATTCTTTGATTTCCTTCAGACGCTTTGCGTCACCCCAATCGGTGGCCCTGGGTATCTCGTTGATGGCGACGTGGCCGCCCGGCAGGCCGGGCAGCAGCCGGAACACAGAGGTATGCCGGGCATTGGTGGCGACGAAGAACTCGCATCCGGACGCGCGCGTGTAGGACTCGCCTTGGTAATAGTCACGTTCCTGAATTTCGATGCTGTCGGTCTTGCACTCGACCACCAGAACCGGTGCCCTCACGGGCTTGGCGTTCTTGTCGGCGGCGGACTGCCAGACCACGATGTCAGCACGAGGGCTCTTGTGACCGTGCTGCGTTCTGCGTTCCTGGTCGATCTGACCGAGGTCGTAACCGTAATGCTCGACCAAGACTCGGATGAACTTCTGACGGACCACCTCCTCGGGCTTGGTAGTCACGTCGCGCCACTCCTTGCGCAGAGGAATCCACAGCCACTGTTCGACCCTGTGCAAGGCATCGTGGGCGGGCGGGAACGGCGTCGATGGTGCGGTTGTGGGCTTTTTGGGCTTGGTTGCCATGTTTGGGTTCTTTGAGGCTTGACTAAAACTGGGGACTTTACGGAGTTCCCGGCCAACCGGCCGTAAACCACTGGAGCCCCATATGCCTAACATTTTCGCCGCTATTGGTATCGAAGCTGACCTCGAATCCCTGCGATTTAGCGCGTCCACAGCTGACATTGCACACCATGACCCGGAGATTGCCCGATTCGTCGAGCTTGCCAACGCTCACAAGCTGCCGCCTTCCGTCTTTGAGGTGCCAGGCTGCGTGTTCCCCTGGCTCGTCCCCGAGGGCCTGTGGCAAGCCCCAATGTGGGTGCACTGGCTTGGTAACGAATACGACGACGTTATTGACGAGTTGGCTCACGCCCAAATATCGTTTGGTGACCATATCTCGACTGACCTGCTCAAGCGGCGACAAATGCTGTATTGGGGCACCACAACGCACTCTTTCTGCACCAGCGCGCGCGGCCTGCAGGACGGTATCAACGCCTCGGTGAAGAAGGAAGTGTTATCCGTGTTCGTGTCGCCGACTCGGTTCGTGTCGAACCTGGCGCGCCTTACCGAGGTCGATGTGACGCAACTGCAACTGATGCAGGACCACAGTGGCGTGCTATATCGACCACACGACTGGCACTCACCAAAAGAAATGTCGGCGGCGTTGATGGCCTCGGTGCTGCAGGGGAACGAGCCGAAGGCGGACCCGGCAGGCCGAAGCATCGTCCTGCTGAAGAAGCGCGCTTTTCCCTACAACGTGCGCTGAAGCCTCCCGGCTCGCCCTCAAGGCCCGCGACGCGGGCCTTTCTCATTCGTCACGATAAGGGGTAATAGAACTTCCTACCAAGGGAAGAAGTCTTTTCGCTGGATGGTGGTGGAAGCTCTGAGCGAAGGCAAAACACCCCCCAACCCCGCGCGGATCTCGCGGGGTGGAGGTGGTTGCCTTGGCGCCGCTGGACGTATGGAGCCAGCCCGTCGTTTCAGGCGCTGCGGTCGCGTGGGTACGCCGCAGCACATCCGGACTTGCGAGGCGGACTGCACCCACCCCCGACGCGCTTCCGGATGTGCCACCCAGCGCCGCACCCGTGTCTCCCGCTTGGTGCGCTTGAATCGTGGCCGCGGGGTATCGAGCCCTCTCCTCCACGTCTCCTGTAGGGAAGCGGTTTTAAATGCTGGCCACGCCCTGCGCAGGGACAGCTTATGCGACGCCAACGGCGTCGCTCAGGGAGCCGCTGCGAAGCAGTGGGACAAGCGGCCCGCGCCGCGTGGTCCCGGTCGATGCTCCCGCCCTAGCGGGACGAGAGCGGCTGGGGGAGCCGGTGGCCGTAAGCCCGGCCCAAGGGCGTGCCCGCGCCCACGCGGGCTAGGTCATCCGGGGGCATCGCCCCGCCCCCGGCGCAAAGCGGCCGGGCAAGGGGTTTCACAGTCGCTAGACCGGGGCGTCCAGCCCGGCCGTGAGCGGGGGACGTAGGCCCCGCATGACATGACCCGCAGGGGCTTGTGATGCGAGCGGAAGGTGTGTAACCCCTTGCCCGGCCGCGCAGCGGCAGAAGGGGCGCGGTATTCGGGCCGGAGGGGTGCCCTAGCACCCCAGGGAGTGGCCCGGCGTCCAGCCGGGGAAAACGACCGGTCGGCCTCCAGTCCGGCACGATGTGCCGGATTGGACGTAGTGCGCATGCGGGGCAGTCGCTACAGGTCAAAGAGCACAAGGGTGCTCATCAACCTGGAGACAAGCCCATGAACGACACCACCACCTTCCCCACGACCGTACTGCCGACAGGCACACCGGACGACGACTCGGCTCCCGTGACGCAGGACAAGCGCGTCATTGGCGAGCGCAACCGCACCGACGTGCTGACATGGTTAGCTCGCTTCGGCTGGCTCACCGGTCGTATGGTCGCCGCATTGGTCTGGTCCGACGCCGCCCAATCGCAGGCGATGGCTCGGCGCATGCTGAAGGCGCTGGCCGACGACAAGCTCATCATCAGCCGACCTCTGCCCAAGGGCGGCGCGGCGTATCTGCTGTCGGCCAAGGGCGCGCGGCTACTCACAGAGCAGACAGGCCAAGCCGCTGAAAGCGGCAACACCCTTGCGCTCGGCAACCCGGTGCACCGGGCTTGCAGTAACTGGTACCTCATCCGTGCCGTGCAGCAAGGCCTTACCGTCGTGACCGAGCACGAGATTGCCAGCGAGCGCGGGCCCTGCCGGGTGCTGAAGGGAAAGCAAGCTGACGGCCTAGTCATCGGCGACGATGGGGCCTGCACTTGGTTGGAGTGCGAAAACTCGGCAAAGTCGCGGCCCGAGCGGCACAAGACCGTGGCCCTGGTGCAGGAATGCGTAGGGAGTGAACGCCAGGTCGAGATTGCGCCCGGTCTGTGGTTAGCCAGGCTCGCGGTGGTCGCCACGAACGAACAAGCCCTGCGGTGGATGGCGGCGTCGTTCTTGGACGCGCACCGCACTGGCCTGCTGCGCGACAGTCAGGTCGCCGAGGTGGACGCCTGCCTGCTCCCCGTAAGCGAGAGCCTGGTCCCCGGTGACGCTGTGGACGGTAACCTCTGGTGGGATGTGCTCGTGCCAGCCATGAGCTAAGGGCGGTTTGTCGCCGGATCAGCGCTTTCCGAGCACTGGGCACCAAAAATCAAGCCAGTTACAAACTACATTGTGGAGAGCTGGCAGAGTGGTCGACTCCACCGGTCTTGAAAACTGGCCGCTCGCGAGGGTTCTAGGGTTTGAATCCTTGGCTCTCCGCAAATCTAATTAGGCCCCATGTGGTATATCCCCATGGGGCCTTTTTTTATCCTCCAGCAGTAGCGTCTGTTACATCCAATTTAGAAATCAGTCTGGCTGCAAAGTTGTAGCAGTCAGCATGCGCGCTAGCTCCACACAGATATCGAAGTAGAAAATAGGGTCCATTTCTTGGATAGCCCACAACCCATCATCGTTTTCGCTGACGCCATTTACCCACCAGTCCAGTCTGTTAAGCAGCATTAACAGGTTATCAGTTTCACCGTTAACTTCTTCAAGGCATTTTTGAAACAAGCGGCCAGCCCATACTTCAGCTCTACGCCGCTGTCCAATCCACATCGCAATGCCGTCTAGACACTGAGAAGTTGTAACGCTAGCGGCGCTCAACTTGTCGTCAAGACAGGAACCCTCAAAAGGAAGTTTACGGACGGCAGCTAGCACCGACTCTGCGTGAATCGCATTCCAAGAGGAAGCGCTGAAGCACTCGAAATCGTACTCAGATATCAAGTTCCGGGTAATTCGTTCGGCGGGGGAAAGTTTATTCAGTTCGTCGCAATAGTTTCTCATATGACTCCAGTAGCCCGGCCATTAACAGGCAGTTATGGGTTAGTTGAATGGCGGATCGTGCAGTCATGGCCAAATTGTATCCAAAGCAAATACGAAATACAACAATTTCTTGAATTTTCTGATAAATCAAACCAAAGAACGCATTCTTTGATATTCCGCGACCAAAATATTCGTATTTCAATATCGAGTAGCCGGCCCGCGCATCGAACCATGCCCTGGCGGGTGTTTCTTGTGACGGACATCTACCTCTCGTCAACAACGCCGGACAGGTATTAGTTGCAGGGGCAACAGATGCCGCTAGCAACGCGACAAGCTGCGCGCCTGCTTCAGCCCAACGAAATGGGAGCTGTTGGCTCGAACGCCGCGCATTGCATCACCTTGACCACGAAGCGGAGTTGGCATTTCACCTTCTTGCCGAGACTTCGCGGCATGTTCAGCCCATTCGATCTGGAGCGCGCCGCTGTGGTGTCAGATGGACCGCCCCAGCGCTAAGCCTCTGGCAGATACCCGACAAGACTTGCAGTGGTGCATTCAGGTATGCCAAAATAGTGTCTCAGCACACACCTAAGTCATTGATTTATTTGGGTTTGTAGGGCAGTGAGTTAGCTTCTCACAGTCTCCGCCAGTTCTTTGCCCCACACATTTTCGACAGCGAAATGTGCACAAAGGCCGGCACGGCAACCTGCTTGTTGCTGAAATCCCTGCCTTACTCCCGCCGGATTCACAAGAACGCAGTGGCCCCGTAGACTGTCGTTTCACCAAGCCTCGCCACGTCCATGGGCAGGACGCAGAAATTCGGCGCCAGTCCACTGCCGCCAGTGGCCCACATTTCCGCAGGGAGAATGATGTTGTCGCCTGCCATCTACGCCTCGTTCTTTTTCACGGTGGCTCTGTTGGTCACCACCGCCTATTTCTTGATGGGTGGTCTGCCCCTTCTCACACTGAAACATGACACTCCACTGGACGCGCGGTTCGTTCGGGGGTTTTTCAGCGTGTACTACCGTGCGGCGTTTTGGACGTCACTGGGTGCTTTGGTCAGCTACGCGCTCTGGGGCAGGTACCCCTTCGCCATCGGCGTGGCGATCAATGCCTGTGTCGTCGCGCTGTTGCGCAGGCACTTGCTGCAGGCAATGCAGCAACTGGGAGCCCAAATCGAAGCGAGCAGCAGCAGTGCCATCCAGCACTTTCGCCGCGTGCACTCGGCAGCGTTGTTGGTCAATCTGGTGCAATTGGTGGCGATTGTCTGGGGCCTGCTATGGCTATCCCAGCAGCTCAGGTAACGACCTGGACGGTTTGCTTGGGTGCGATGGGCCACTAGCGGCCTCGCTTTACCTGGCCAAGCCCATCGACTGGGGCGCAATCGGGATCAAATCTTCGGGGCGGCACACTTCTTCGGTCTGTGCCAGCCGGATCCACAGACCAGTGCGTTTGATGATGACGTAGTCCACACTGACCGTGCGACCCTTGTAGAGAAATTGCGTGCCGGGTTTGTACAGAATCATTCTTGTTGTGTAGCGCGCTGCGATGGCTGGGTGATGACGGCATCACCGATACCCGCTATGGTGCCAACAGATGGGCTCCGGGGCCTTGCTCCGCAGCAAAGGGCTTACAGTGCGGTCGCTCTTTTCGGCCATCCCCACTAAGCACCCGCTCCGCTCAGCTCCGTGACGCACACTCTCCGATCAATTCATGCAGAGGATTTCTCGCGGCGTGTGGCAAAAAAAAGCCCGCAACTTGCGGGCTGAACACTTGCGCGATGCAAGCGGGAGGGATGTCGAGGGGTATCGACAGGCGGATGTTAGAACGGGGCTCGGCATAGGCGTGTAGGACGAGGCCGATTCCTCTAGCGCCCTGCACGCATGAGCCACGCAGACGATCAGCGCTGCGGCGTATGGACCCTGCCTACTCAGCCGCACAGCATTCGCCATAGAGCCCCGGCTCTCAACTCAGGTGCCATAGATCCGCGCGCAGCCCCTTCCGGTGGCTTTGGCCAGATACATCGCGGAATCGGCCTTGCGCAGGAGTTCTTCGGCCTCGGTGCCGTCGCTGGGAGACAGAACAATGCCGACCGACGCCCCGATCTGCAGGGCGTGCGCTTCGATCTCGGTGGGCTGGCCCAGGGCCTGCACCAAGCGGTCGGCCAGGCGGTGGGCGCTTTCGCGGTCGGATACCCCCCGTTGCAGCAGCGCAAACTCGTCACCGCCCAGCCGCGCCACCACGTCATCCTCGCGCGCGGCCTGTGTCAGTTGCCGGGCCACCCACATCAGCAACTGGTCGCCCACCGCGTGCCCGTAGCGATCGTTGACGGGTTTGAACCCGTCCAGATCCACATACAACACGGCAAAACCTCGGCCCAGGCGATGCACATCGGTGGCGGCTGCCTGCAGCGCCTGCAAGAAGGCGGTGCGGTTGAGCAAGCCCGTCAGGCCGTCGTGCTCTGCGACGTGGCGGATCTGCAGCTCGGCCTGCTTGCGCTGGGTGACATCGGTGAAGGTACGCAACGCGCCGCCGCCCTTGATGGGCACGGTCTGGACCTCCAGGATGCGGCCATCGGGCCGGGGGCGGTCATACACCTGATGTTGGTCGAGCCCGCCATTGCTGTGCAGCAGCATGTCCTGGATATCCTGGGAGGCTCCGTGGAACTCGCCCCGCGCGCGCAGGTAGGCCAGCACGTTCATCAGCGTGGGTTTGGATGCCATCAGTTCGGCGGGCAGCTCCAGCAGTTCCAGCGCGCGGCGGTTGCACAGTTCGACCACGCCGGAGGCACTGATCTTTGCAACGCCCTGGTCCATGTGCTCCAGCGTGGCTTCGAGCAAGATGGATTTCTCGCGCAGCTGCGCCTCGCTGTCGCGGGCACTGCGTTCGGCCAGTGCCAGCAAGCGCTGCTGGCGCTTGAGTTCGGTGATGTCCACATGGGCGTAGAACACGGTGCCGTCGACGCCCTGCTTGGCAATGACGCGGCTCCAGCGGCTGCGGGGCAGAGGCACCTCAAACGGAGCCCCGGCAAAACGCATGTGCTCTTGCAGAGTAGACAGGCCGTCGTAGAACGGCGCCATGTCGCCCTCGCCCGCGACGGACCATGCGTGGCGGTACACCTCATCAAATGCCTGGCCCACGGCAGCAGCACGGTCCGACAGTCCGTACATCAGCATGAAGGGCTGGTTCACCCATTGAATGCGCTGATCTTCGGCGCAGATCATCAGCCCATCAGGGATGCGGTCGAACAGTTCGGTGCTTTCGATCACCTGACTGCGCAGGTAGCCCGGCTCATGGATGTCGGCGCCCGCCGGCGCGGCATCGACAACGGGGGCGTTGGTGACTGAAAGTGCCTCGGCACGCCACACGCGCACCCGCCCCACCCCTTCGATGGGCAACGACGACACATGAACACGCAGCCCCCGGTGCTCGAACTTGTAGGGACGCGTCTGCGCCCGGTGGCGCTCTACGCCGGCCGTGATGTAGCGCTCGATGTTGGGCAGCTCCTGCGCATCAAGCCGCTGGTGGTAGAAGCGGCGCAGATTGGCCTCGTAGGGCTCGCCAACATACACATGCCCCTCGTGCTCCGGAAAGAACTTGAAGAAGGTGCTGTTCCAGGCAATGGTGCAGTCAGCTTCATCGAACGCACACAGGGCCACGTCCAGACCGTCTAGGGTGTCCCCCAAGGCACGGATGAGGCGAAGGCGGGAATCTTCAGGCATGGTCAGGAGGTTCGAAAGGTCACGGTCAACACAAACCCGAGCAACACACTGGCCCCGATGGCGAGGGGGTTGCCACAACCGGTGCGCTACACGGGCCGCTTGATTGTGCGGAGCCGACCCCGCCAGAAACCATCTCAGCGCCCCGCTCCGGCCCACGGCAGTAAGTTGTGTTGCATCAGCACCACAGGTGCTTGATGCGCATCAAGAAAAGCCTGCACCCGTACGACCGGGGGCATCTCCGTTACGGCTGGAAACCGGTCCGTACCGCAACCCACCGCTCAACACGCCAGCGTTCCGCTATGGTGGGCGTTTCGCATTCAGGAGCCTGTCGCATGAAGAAATCCCCACCTTTTGCCCTTGCCTGCTGCCTGGCCCTGGGAGCCGCCGTCACCGGTTGCGCGGGCTACGGACAAACACCGGCATCACCCGCCGGCCAGGCACCTGCGGGCGCGACACCCGGAGGCATGTGCAACGCCCAGCCCGCACAGTTTGCGGTGGGGCAAAACGGCACGGCGTCGGTGGTGGAGTCAGCACGGCAACGCTCGGGCGCCCAGACCGCGCGCATCCTGCGCCCAGGGCAGATCATCACCAAGGAGTACGACACCCAGCGGCTGAACCTGGAAGTGGATGGCAACGGCCGCATCCTTGCGGCAAAGTGCGGTTAAGCCCGCCGCGCGCTGCAGATTGGCTTGAGAGACCCGGTCAGTCCGCCAGAAACAATTCCTGCAGATCGCTCAGAAAGTCAAAGCCCCGCTCCGTCGGCCGCACGCGCGCCATGTCGCGTTCTATCAGGCCCTTGCGCTCGGCAGCCTCCAGACCCTTGGCGATGGCAGTGACGGGCAGGCCCGTTCGTGCCATGAAGTCCTGCAGCGCAAAGCCCTCGCGCAAACGCAGGGCGTTGAGCATGTACTCAAACGGCAGATCGGCGCGGCGCACCTCGTCGTCCTGCGCCACGGCATGTCCGGCCAGGGCGTTTTCCATGTAGCGCGCCGGGTCCCGAAAGCGCACCTGCCGCACCACGCGGTGGGCAAAGCTGAGCTTACTGTGCGCACCCGCGCCCAGCCCCAAGTAGTCGCCAAACTGCCAGTAGTTGGTGTTGTGAAAACACTGGTGGCCCGGCTGGGCATACGCAGAAATCTCGTACCGTGCCATGCCCGCCTGGCCCGTCATCTCGGTGATGCGGTCGAGCATGGCGTAGGCCTGATCGTCCTCGGGGATGGCCGGGGGGAACTTGGCGAAGTAGGTGTTGGGCTCGATGGTGAGGTGGTAGATGGAGATGTGCGGCGGCTTGAAGGCCAGCGCGGTCTGCAGGTCCTGCTCCAGCTCTGGTAGCGTCTGGCCCGGCAGCGCGTACATGATGTCGAGGTTGAAGGTGTCGAAGGACGCGGCGGCCTCCTCTACCGCCGCCATCGCCTGGGCGCGGTCATGCATGCGGCCCAGGGCCTTGAGGTGCTGGTCGTTAAAGCTCTGCACCCCCACCGACAGGCGGGTGACGCCCGCCGCACGGAAGGCGCGAAACCGGTCTGTCTCGAACGTGCCGGGGTTGGCCTCCATCGTGATCTCGCAATCGGGCTCCAGCCGCAGGCGGGCGCGGATGTCGCCGATCAGCCGGTCGATGGCTGCGGGCGAGAACAGGCTGGGCGTTCCACCGCCGATGAAGATGCTGTGCACGGACCGCCCCCAGACCAGGGGCAGCGCGGCCTCCAGGTCGGCCATCAGGGCGTCGATGTAGCGCTGCTCGGGCACCTCGCCCCCGGTGCCGGAACCCGCGCGGAATTCATGCGAGTTGAAGTCGCAGTACGGGCATTTCTTGAGGCACCAGGGCAGGTGCACGTACAGCGACAACGGCGGCAGGCTGGGCAGCTGCAGCAGGCCCGGGCGCATGTAGTGCTGGATGTCGCGCACTACGGCGGGCTCGGTATCGCCCTGCGGCGTGATCGGGATGTGAACCACGGTCAGCGCCTTTCTACAGCCAGCGCTCGCGCATCAACGCGAGCATCTGCGCGGCCGAGCGACCCCGGTGGCTGTGGGCGTTTTTCACCTCCACGGGCAGCTCGGCAAAGGTCTTGCCGAACTCGGGGATGAACATCACGGGGTCGAAGCCAAAGCCGTTGCTGCCCCGGGGTTCGGTGGTGATCTCGCCCACCACGCGGCCCACAGCGATCAGCGGTTCGGGGTCTTGCGGGCTGCGCACGGCGACCAGGGTGCTGACCATGGCGGCGCGGCGGTTGGTCACGCCTTGCAGCTGCTCCAGCAGGGCACGTACGTTGTTGTCGTCGCTTTTCTCGTAGCCGAACTGGGTGCAGTAATACGCAGTGTCCACGCCGGGCAGGCCGCCAAAGGCATCCACGCACATGCCAGCGTCGTCGGCCAGCGCGGGCAGGCCTGTGTGTTCAGAGGCAAACCGTGCCTTGGCCAGGGCGTTTTCGACAAAGGTGCGGAAGGGCTCCTCGGCCTCGCCCACGCCCAGATCGGCCTGGCGCACCAGTTCCACGCCCAGGGGCGCAAACATGGCCTGCAACTCGGCCAGCTTGCCGCGGTTGTTGGATGCTAGAACAATTTTCATGGTCAAAATGGCCGCAAGCGCCAGTGAAATATACGCAAGCAGCTATCAATTAAGGAGTATTTTGCAGGGCCTGCTGCTGCAGCTGCACCAGTTGGGCGATGCCCTGTTCGGCCAGGCCCAGCAGCTGGTCCATCTCGGCGCGGGTAAAGGCCACGCCCTCGGCCGTGCCCTGCACTTCCACATAGTGGCCAGCGCCGGTCATCACCACGTTCATGTCGGTGTCGCAATCCACGTCTTCCACATATTCCAGGTCCAGCAGCGGCGTGCCCTGCACGATGCCGACCGAGATCGCCGCCACGGGTTGCAGCAGCGGCGACCGGGTGATCTTGCCGCTGGCCAGCAGCTGGTTGACCGCATCCTGCGCAGCGACCCACGCGCCGGTGATGGCGGCGGTGCGCGTGCCGCCATCGGCCTGGATCACGTCGCAGTCGAGCTGGATGGTGCGCTCGCCCAGCAGCTGGAGGTCAAACACGGCGCGCAGGCTGCGGCCAATCAGGCGCTGAATCTCTTGCGTGCGGCCTGTCTGCTTGCCGCGAGCGGCCTCGCGGTCGCTGCGGGTGTGGGTGGCACGCGGCAGCATGCCGTATTCCGCCGTCACCCAGCCTTCGCCACTGCCGCGTTTGTGCGGAGGAACGCGCTCTTCCACCGAGGCGGTGCAGAGCACCTTGGTGTTGCCAAACTCGATCAGCACCGAGCCCTCGGCGTGCATGG
Source organism: Acidovorax sp. Root70 (assembly GCF_001428225.1). NCBI lineage: Bacteria > Pseudomonadati > Pseudomonadota > Betaproteobacteria > Burkholderiales > Comamonadaceae > Acidovorax > Acidovorax sp. Root70. The sequence goes on along the minus strand of NZ_LMHQ01000012.1, from coordinate 206,424 downwards.
TGTAGTGGCGGGTGATGCGCACAGGGCGCGGTTGGTTGGCGGCGCGGTTGCCGGTGCGAATGAAAGTGGTCATGGTTCTTGGGTGTTCAGAAAATGCCTTCCAAGCGTCGCCCAAAGCGCACGCCAGAAAACGGAACGGTTCAACTGAGAGGCATCAGCCCAGTGCACGAGGCTGCGCAGCCTCGGCCGGGCCCATCACATCCGTCAGGCTTTGCGGGCCGCAGAGCGGCGAATCGCCTCGTTGATTTCGGCAATCGAGCGCTCGATGGCGGCGTCGTCCAGGTCATCCACCAGCCCATCCAACGGGCCGGCCTGGATGGTGGACGCAAACACGTCATCGCTGATGCTGTCGGTGGACACCCCCTGGGTGGACTCGAACGCGTCTGGCGTCTCCCACTCCAGGGCGATCACCGTCACGTTGTCGCTGCTGTCTCCGGCTTTGCGCAAGGCGTCTTCCACCAGCTCGGGCACAGCGTGCGATACGGTGTTGCGGCCCAGCTGCTTGGCGATTTCGTCGTCACTCAGCGTACCCCACAGGCCGTCAGAGCACAACAGAATGCGGTCGCCCTGCTCCAGGTACACCGGGCCGGTGATGTCGTAGATGGGCTTGGTGGGCGAGCCCAGGCAGGTGAACAATACGTTGCGGTTGATGCGCTCCAGCCCGGGCGGCGGCGTGTTGCGCAGTTCCATGTACGAGTGATCCCGCGTGCGGGTCAGCAGGTCGCCATCGCGCACCATGTACAGGCGCGAATCGCCACAGTGAATCCAGGTAGCAGTACCGGCCTGCAACACCGCCGCGACCAGGGTGGTGCGCGGTGTGTCGAGCATGCCTTTTTCGGTGGCGTAGCGCAGGATCTGGTGGTGCGCCGCGAGCAGCGCGCCCGACAGGAACTCCTGCACATCCTTGAGCTGGGGCTTGGCCTGGCGCTGGAACAGTGCCGAGATGGTCTGCAGCGCGATCTGCGCGGCCACTTCGCCCTCGGGGTGGCCGCCCATGCCGTCGGCCAACACAAACAGGCCCGATTCGCGCGTGTAGCAATAGCCCATGCGGTCTTCGTTCTTCTCGCGGCCGCCGCGGCGGCTGATCTGGAATACCGAGAACTTCATAGGGACTCACGCAAACAAGGATGCACCGGGGCGCCATCCATGGACACATGCCTCGCCCGAACCCGCATTGCGTGCACCTGGTTCATTTGGGCTTGGCTCCGATTCCGGTGGCTTCACCCACCTTCTGCACATTCTTCTTGGTGTCGGACACCAGGGTGTCGAGCTGCAGCCGCATCTTCTCGGCCACGGTGAGCTTGGTGTAGCGGCGCTCCCCTTCGCGGCTGAGCTCCTTTTGCAAGGCGAACACCGACTGGGGACGGGACAGCGGGTCGAGTGCCATGCACCACTCGACCACCTCGATCAGGTTGTCGGAGTACACACCGCGCAGCTTGGTCAGCGCCAGCGACAGGCGGTCCTTGTCCACCCGCTGCGGCGCCTCGTTGGGCGGGAAGCCTTGCATGCAGGCATAGATACAGGCGCCGATGGCGTAGATATCCGTCCACGGCCCCATCTGCGAATCGCGCCGGTACATCTCGGGCGCCGCAAAGCCAGGGGTGTACATGGGGCGGATGAAATTGCCTTCCTTGCTCAGCACTTCGCGCGCCGCGCCGAAGTCGATCATCACCGCCTTGTTGTCGTCGGTAATGAAGATGTTGGCGGGCTTGATGTCCAGGTGCAGCATCTTGTGCTGGTGCACGATGCGCAAGCCGCGCAGCACCTCGTCGAACAGGGAGCGGATGGTGGACTCGCGGAACACCTTCTGAGTCTTGAGGTCGCGGGCGGTGATGATGAAGTCCTGCAGGGTCGCGCCCTCCAGGTAGTTCATCACCATGTAGACGGTTTCGTTCTCGCGGAAGAAGTTCAGCACGCTCACCACCGAGGCGTGCGAGATCTGCGCCAGCGAGCGGCCCTCTTCAAAGAAGCTCTTGAGCCCCAAGCGGTACAGCGAAAGCTTTTCGGGCGGAACTTTGGGCAGCAACTCGCCCGGAGCGCGGGTCGCGAGGGATGAAGGCAGGTATTCCTTGATGGCCACCTGCTGGCCTTCGGCGTCGAGGGCCAGATAGTCCACACCAAAACCACCGGAGGACAACCGGCGCACCACACGGTAGCCGCCAATTGCGGTATCGGGCGGCAAGGGGGCCGGTTTGATTTTTGACATATTTTGCGAAGATGATTCGGGGGTAAGGCGGAACCCGGATAATCGCCGGATCGCAAGCAACCATCAAAAAGTCCAATGCCAGTTTACAGCATGACCGGATACGCCAGCGCACAGCATGGCGCATCTGCCACTGGCGCTGAAACCGACGCCCGCCCCCCCCAGACGCGCAGGCTGGGACTGGAAATCCGATCCGTCAACAGCCGCTTTCTGGACCTGTCGTTCCGCCTGCCCGACGAGCTGCGCGCCATGGAGCCCACGCTGCGCAGCCTGCTCACTGCGCGCCTGAAGCGCGGCAAGGTCGAAGTGCGCGCCGCCCTCGACACCGACGACAACAACAGCCTGCAAGACCCGCCCGCACGGCTATTGCAGCGTCTCAACTCACTGCAGGATTCCGTCCGGGCCTGGCTGCCCAGCGCGGCGCCCCTCACCGTGGCCGATGCCTTGCGCCTGTGCGCCAACGCGCATTCGGGCACCGAAGACTGGACCGAGGCCGTTCCGGCCCTGGCCGAAGAAGCCCTCACCGCCTTGCTGGCCGCGCGTGAGCGCGAAGGCAAACGCCTCGCGACCATGCTGCTCGACCGCGTCAAGCAACTGCGGGCCCTGGCGGAACAGGCCGTGCCCATGGTTCCCCTGCTGGTGGAGCAGCAGCGCCTGCGGTTCATGGAACGCTGGAAAGAGGCCATGGCCCTCACCGACGGCGCCACTCTGCCCGAGGCCGCCCGCGACCGCGCTCTGACCGAAGCCACAGCGTTTGCCATCCGCATCGACGTGGCCGAAGAGATCACGCGGCTGGATTCGCACCTGGACGAAATTGAGCGCCTGCTGAAAAAGGGCGGTGAGGTGGGCAAACGCCTCGACTTCCTGATCCAGGAGCTGCACCGCGAAGCCAACACGCTGGGCTCCAAATCTGCCGCTCTTGACCTCACCCGCATCAGCGTGGACATGAAGGTGCTGATCGAGCAGATGCGCGAGCAAGTGCAAAATATCGAATAACACTCATTTTTTGATAGCGCCTGGCGCACATCAACCATGGACTATCCTGGAAATCTCATCGTAGTGGCAGCCCCCAGTGGTGCCGGCAAGTCCAGCCTGGTCAAGGCACTGCTGGAGCTGGATTCGCACGTTCACCTCTCGGTATCACACACCACCCGCGCGCCCCGCGGCCAGGAGAAACACGGCCGCGACTACTACTTCGCGTCGCAATCCGAGTTTGACGCGATGGTGCAGAGCAATGCCTTCGTGGAATGGGCGCATGTGCACGGCAACCGCTACGGCACCTCCAAGAAAGCCATCGAAGAGCGCATTGCCCAGGGCTCGGATGTGATCCTGGAAATCGACTTCCAAGGTGCGCTGCAGATCAAGGAGGCCTTCGCCAACGCCGTGCTGGTGTTCATCCTGCCGCCCAGCTGGGAAGAGCTGCGCTCTCGCCTGGAGCGGCGTGGTGAAGACACGCCAGAGGTGATCGAAATCCGCCTCAAGAATGCGGCCGAAGAGATGGCCCAAGTCAGCAAATTCGACTTCGTTATAATCAATGAGTTGTTTGAGCGCGCGCTTTTCGACCTGAAAGCCGTAGTTCACGCCCAGCGACTCAAGTACGCCGCCCAGCGCCGCGCCCGTGCTGACACCTTCCAGTCGCTCAATATCACCTGAATCCCCGGAGTAAACGATGGCACGCATCACCGTAGAAGACTGTCTGGAAAAGATCCCCAACCGCTTCCAGCTTGTGTTGGCCGCCACGTACCGCGCCCGCATGCTGAGCCAGGGCCACGCCCCCCGCATCGAAAGCCGCAACAAGCCAGCGGTGACCGCCCTGCGTGAAATCGCTGAAGGCAAAGTGGGCCTGGAGATGCTCAAGAAGGTTCCGGGTTGAACGTTCTGCTGGGCAAAGCCCATCCAAAAGCACCGCGCCAGCGGTGCTTTTTTTTGCCCAAAAGTCCTCTGGCGCTGTCCCGCGCTACATTTAAGGCATGAACGCGGTGCTCAACTCACCTTCTGCAACGCAGCCACGGCCCGGTGAACCGGCCCCGACAGGCAATCTTTCGGCAGCCGCTGCGGCCGCCAATGCGGCTGCGGCCAGCTTCGCCGCACTGACCGACAGCCTGGACTACCTGGACGCCACCAGCATCGAACAGGTGCGCCAGGCGTACCGCTTTGCCGACGAAGCCCACTTGGGGCAATTGCGCAACAGTGGCGAACCTTACATCACCCACCCCATTGCGGTCGCCGCACAGTGCGCAGCCTGGAAGCTCGATGCCCAGGCGCTGATGGCGGCGCTGCTGCACGACGCCATGGAAGACTGCGGTGTGACCAAGGCCGACCTGATCGACCGGTTTGGCGCTCCCGTGGCCGAGCTGGTGGACGGCCTGACCAAGCTGGACAAACTGCAGTTCAACACCCGCGAAGAGAACCAGGCAGAGTCGTTTCGCAAAATGCTGCTGGCCATGGCGCGGGATGTGCGCGTCATCCTCATCAAGCTGGCCGACCGCACCCACAACATGCGCACGCTGTCGGACATGCCGCGCAGCAAATGGGGCCGCATCTCGTCCGAGACGCTGGAAATCTATGCCCCCATCGCCCACCGCCTGGGCCTGAACCAAACCTACCGCGAACTGCAGGACCTGGCGTTCCGGCATCTGCACCCCTGGCGCTACGCCACACTGGCCAAGGCGGTCAACAAATCCCGCAACCGCCGGCGCGATCTGGTTCAAAAAGTGCAAGCGGAAGTGGATGCTGCCTTCTCCAAGATCGGCATGAAGGTGCGCCTGGCTGGGCGCGAGAAAACGCTGTACGCCATCTATCAAAAGATGGACCTCAAGCACCTGAGCTTTGCCCAGGTGACGGATATCTACGGTTTTCGGGTCATCGTACCCACCGTGACTGATTGCTACACCGCTCTGGGTGTTTTGCACCAAATGTACAAACCGGTGCCCGGCAAGTTCAAGGACCACATCGCGATTGCCAAGCTCAATGGCTACCAGTCGCTGCACACCACCTTGGTGGGGCCTTCAGGGGTGAACATCGAGTTCCAGATGCGCACCGACGAGATGCACGTAATTGCCGAAGCCGGTGTGGCAGCGCACTGGCTGTACAAGGCCCAAGACGGGGAAGGCACGGCGGCAGAACGCCTGGGAACCAAGTGGCTGCAGTCCTTGCTGGACATCCAGAACGAAACGCGGGATGCTGCGGAGTTCTGGGACCACGTCAAGGTAGACCTTTTCCCTGACGCAGTCTACGTTTTCACGCCCAAAAGCCAGATCATGGCGTTGCCGCGCGGCGCCACGGTGGTGGACTTCGCTTACGCCATTCACAGCAATGTGGGTGACCGCACCACGGCTGCAAAAATCAACAACGAGCAGGTACCGCTGCGCACTGAGCTCAAGAACGGCGACGTGGTCGAGATCATCACCGCCCCGGTCTCCACCCCCAACCCTGCCTGGCTGGGTTTTGTACGAACGGGCCGTGCACGGTCCAAGATCCGCCATTACCTCAAAACCCTGGCACAAACCGAGTCCGAGGGACTGGGAGAAAAGCTGTTGACTCAGGCCATTCGCGCCGAAGGTTTGGAGCAATTGCCCCCCGTGAATGCAGAGACCCAACCTCTGTGGGACAAACTCTTGCGGTTCACCGGTAACCGTACGCGCAGCGAGCTGATGACTGATCTGGGCCTGGGCAAACGCATTGCCAGCATCGTCGCCAAGCGGCTCATGGTGCTGATGTCCGAGCACGGGCACCGCCCAGATGCATTGCTCATGACCCGTGAGCGCTACACGTCGCACGAAACCCTCTCCCAAGGGGCCGTCACGCTGGATGGCAGCGAGAATGCCTCCGTGCAATACGCCACCTGCTGCCGCCCAGTGCCAGGTGACAGCATCGTGGGTTATCTGGGTCGTGGCGAAGGGCTGGTGGTGCACAACGCGCATTGCAGCGTGGCCAAGCGCCTGCAACACAAAGATAGTGAGCGGTTCATTGCGGTGGACTGGTCGGACGAGCCCACCCGCATGTTCGAAACGGGTGTGGTCGTCACGGTGAACAACGGCAAGGGGGTGCTTGCACGCGTGGCAGCGGAGCTTGCCAACTCTGAGGCCGACATCACCCATGTGGACATGGACGATGAGGCGGCCTTGGACACCACGGACCTGCGATTCATCGTGGCGGTTCGCGACCAGGCGCACCTGGAGCTGGCATTGCGCAACCTGCGCCGCACGCAGGCGGTGCTGCGCGCGGCGAGAATCACGCCGCAGCCCTGACACCTCAGCACGGCGCATCAAGTTCTGAGGGTTCTACAACTGGCACGCAGGCCTCTGCTTGTGCGCAAACAGGTTATGCAGCGGCACTCCGAGGTGGGTACTGCACGCCTACCACCTCCAAATGGCGCACTCCACCCGGCGTGGGCAGCTGTACCTCATCCCCAACGCGAGCCTTCAACAGAGCCCGCGCCACAGGCGAAATCCAGCTGACTTGACCCATACGGCTGTCGGCCTCGTCGATGCCCATGATGGTGATTGTGCGTTCACCGTCCTCGTCATCGGAGTAGGTGACGGTGGCTCCAAAGAAGACCTGTTCACTGCCGGCATGCAAACTGGGGTCCACCACTTCAGCAATCTCCAGGCGCTTGGTCAAAAAACGGATGCGCCGATCAATTTCGCGCAGGCGCTTCTTGCCATAGAGGTAGTCGCCGTTTTCAGACCGGTCTCCGTTGCTGGCCGCCCAGTGCACCACATCCACGATCTTCGGCCGCTCGTTGTCGATGAGATCCAACAGCTCTGTCCTCAGGCGCGCATAGCCTGACGGAGTGATGTAGTTTTTGCCGCCAGGCGGCAAAGGAGGCAGTGCCAATCCTTCGTCATCGTCGGCACTGTCGGTTTCCTTGGTAAAAGCCTTGCTCATCGCCAGAACTCTCCAATCGGCGCACTGCGCGTGGACAAATGAAAAAGCCTGCAATCTTGCGATTGCAGGCTTTAAACATTGGTGCGGCTGGCAGGAATCGAACCCACGACCCCTTGGTTCGTAGCCAAGTACTCTATCCAGCTGAGCTACAGCCGCTAAGCTTTGAATTATAGCATGATTTTTTGGTCTCCCTCGAAATCTGCTTGTTTGTTGTTTGCCGCCTCTTAGCAAGGCATTCGAACAACTCATCATTCAGCGCAAGCCACAATTGTAATGCACGCTGAAGGCTCCAAAAACAAACTGCGCGATTCGGATTGAAAAAATGCGTTTGTTGTTGATACCTCGTCCAGCAAACGAGGGTGGTAGGGCGTGTTGGACTTGAACCAACGACCAAAGGATTATGAGTCCTCTGCTCTAACCAACTGAGCTAACGCCCCAAGCCATGCTCCAGCGCCATACAACGGGGCAAGCGCCGTATTGTAGGGCGTTTACTTGCGGTGGCTGAGGGCGTTGGAGACCAGCTTGGAAGTGATGTCCACAATCTGGATCATGCGGTCGTAGGGCATGCGCGTGGGGCCTATTACACCCAGCGTTCCCACCACCTTTCCATCGACCTCGTAGGGCGAGCTCACGATCGAAAGCTCCTCAAATGGCACCACTTGGCTCTCTCCACCGATGTAGATGCGCACACCTTCCGCCTGGCTGGAAATGTCCAGAAGGCGAAGAATCTGTGTCTTCTGCTCGAACAGGTCAAAAGCCCTGCGCAGATTACCCATGTCGCTGGAGAAGTCGCTGACTGACAGAAGGTTGCGTTCGCCAGAGATCACCACCTCGTCCTGCGCTTCTGAAAGCGCCTCAGAACCCACGTTGACCGCAGCCTGCATGAGCGATGCGATCTCCCCACGCAACACATCGACCTCGGACTTCAAGCGCTCTCGCACCTGCTCCATCGCAAGCCCCGCGTAGTGTGCATTCAGAAAGTTGGAAGCCTCTATCAGTTGAGACTGCGAATAGTCCACCTCGGTAAAAATCACGCGATTCTGGACGTCGCCCTCAGGGGACACGATGATGACCAGAAACCGCTTTTCAGAGAGTCGCAGAAACTCGATGTGCCGAAATACCGAGGTACGCCGAGGTGCCATCACCACACCGACGAACTGGGAGAGGCTGGATAGAAGCTGCGCAGCGTTTGCAATGACCTTTTGTGGCTGTTCTGCGGCCAGTTGTGGTGGCATCACAGACTCTCGCTGCACTGTCAACATGGTGTCCACAAACAACCGGTACCCGCGCGCAGTAGGGATGCGACCTGCAGAAGTGTGCGGACTTGCAATCAGTCCCAGTTCTTCGAGGTCAGCCATGACATTGCGGATCGTGGCTGGCGACAAATCCAACCCCGACGCACGGGAAAGGGTTCGAGACCCCACGGGTTGCCCATCAGCGATGTAACGCTCGACCAGGGCTTTGAGCAACAACTTGGCACGGTCATCGAGCATGGAATGATTTTAATGATGTAATTTCGCGATGACGTCCAATTTCCGCCATGTCGCACTTATAGGCAAGTATCAGACTTCAGCAGCAGGCACTCCCGGTGACGGCTCTCGCAGGGCTTTGGAAGACATTGCACATTTCTTGGAGCGGCAGGGCTGTGAGGTGGTGCTGGAAGCGGAAACCGCCAGCAACACCGGATTGACACACTACCCATCTCTGAATGTAGACCAGATAGGCGCACGTTGCGATCTGGGACTGGTGGTGGGAGGAGACGGGACGATGCTGGGCATTGGCCGGCGCCTCGCACGTTTCGGGACGCCCCTGATCGGCATCAACCAGGGCCGGCTCGGGTTCATTACGGACATCCCTTTCGACACCTACCAGACCACGTTGCCGCCCATGCTGCGAGGGGCCTACGAAGAAGACCAACGACCTCTGATGCATGCCACCGTTGTACGTGACGAGCGCGTGGTGTTTGAAGCCTTGGCCATGAACGACGTGGTGGTGAACCGAGGGGCCACATCGGGCATGGTGGAGCTGCGCGTTGAAGTGGGTGGGCAGTTTGTGGCTAACCAGAGGGCCGATGGCCTCATCATTGCGTCTCCCACCGGCTCCACGGCATATTCGCTGTCGGCGGGCGGCCCCATGCTTCACCCCTCCATCCCGGGCTGGGTACTGGTTCCGATCGCACCACATACGCTGTCCAACCGTCCCATCGTGCTCTCTGACGCAACGGAAGTAGCTGTGGAAGTGGTGAGCGGGCGCGATGTCAGCGCAAACTTTGACATGCAGTCGCTTGCATCCTTGCTGCATGGCGACCGCATCCTCGTCAAACGGTCAGAGCATCGTGTGCGGTTTCTGCACCCCCAGGGATGGAACTACTTCGCCACACTGCGCAAGAAGCTGCGTTGGAACGAAGGAGGATCCTGAGCATGGCACTGCGACGCATGACCCTGCGGGATTTTGTGATTGTCCAAAAACTGGTGCTTGATCTGCGCAGCGGCTTCACCGTGCTGACGGGCGAGACCGGCGCGGGCAAGTCGATCCTGATCGACGCGTTGCAGCTGGCGTTGGGTGCACGTGCGGATGCGGGGGTGGTGCGTGAGGGGTGCGGCAAGACCGACATTTGCGCAGAATTTGACTGCCCTGCACACGCTCGGTCTTGGCTGGAAGAAGCGGGGTTTGACACAGATGACGGCCTGCTGCTGCGGCGCACAGTAGACACGCAGGGCAAGAGCCGGGCCTGGATCAACGGAACACCCGCGACAGCCTCTCAGTTGCGCGCATTGGGCGAGATGCTTCTTGACATTCACGGTCAGCACGCATGGCAGAGCCTGACCCGCCCGGAGTCAGTACGTGGCCTGCTAGACGCTTTTGCGGGTGTGAACACCCGCGAGACAACGTCGCGCTGGGCGCAATGGCGTGCTGACCTCAAGGCACTGCAACAAGCGCGCGTGGCCCAGTCGACCCTGCAGCAAGAGCGCGAACGCCTGCAATGGCAGATCAGCGAAGTTGACAAACTGGCGCCGGGCGACCTGGAGTGGGAGGAGCTCGATACGCAGCACAAGCGACTCTCCCACGCACAGGCTTTGCTGGATGGGGCGCATGGTGCGCTGCAAGCTCTGCAAGAAGACGAGGCGGACGCCGTCTCTGCACTCACACGCGCGCATGCGTTGCTGCACACACAGGAACACATCGAACCAGAGTTCGCCAATCTGGCCGACATCCTGGCATCGAGTCTGGCGCAGGTGACGGATGTGGTGCATTCACTGCACACGTATCTGCGCCATGCCGACATCGACCCGCAGCGTCTGATAGAACTGGATGAACGCATGTCGCAATGGATGGGATTGGCGCGCCGGTACAAACGCCCACCCGCAGAACTACCGGCTCTGCTTAAAGGCTGGAAAACAGCCATGCGCCAGTTGGATGCCGCTACCGATCTGGACCGACTGCAAGCCAACGAATCAGCAAGTGCCAAAGCGTACCAGGCGGCAGCGCGCGCGCTGTCTTTGGCCCGCGCCAAAGCAGCCCCCAAGCTCTCTGCGTCCATCACGCAGGCAATGCAGGGCCTTGGGATGGAAGGGGGCAAATTCGAGGTATCGGTGACCAAAGCGTCAGAGCCCTCCTCCGACGGGATCGACGACGTGGTGTTTTTGGTGGCAGGGCACCCCGGTATAACTCCCAGGCCCGTCGGCAAAGTGGCGTCTGGCGGTGAGCTGTCGCGCATATCGCTGGCAATCGCCGTCACGACCAGTGAGCTGGGTGCGGCTCCCACCCTCATTTTTGACGAGGTGGACTCCGGCGTGGGTGGAGCGGTCGCAGAGACCGTAGGACGATTGATGCAACAGTTGGGGCGCGACCGCCAGGTGCTGGCCGTGACCCACCTGCCGCAAGTAGCGGCGTGTGCGCATCACCATCTGAAGGTCGTAAAAAACAAAAGCGCCGGAGGCACAACCAGCACGGTACTGATCGTGCAGCAGGACGAGCGCGTTGCAGAGATCGCCCGCATGCTGGGCGGCGAGCGCGCCACCGAGACGACCTTGGCGCACGCCCGAGAAATGCTGGGCGGTGCAGCTCCGATGTCAGCCATGGCACCGCCCGCACCACTCAATTCCGCGACCTTCGTCAGGAAACGCTGATGGCTCTCGAAATCGTCCTCATTACGGGCATGTCGGGCTCTGGAAAGTCCGTCGCCCTGCACGCTCTGGAAGATGCAGGCTACTACTGCGTGGACAACCTCCCGCCCGAGCTACTGCCAGCCTTTGTGGCGCTAGAACACAAGCATCACGGCAACCGTGTGGCCATTGCGGTGGATGTCCGCAGCGCCACTTCTTTGCACCAAGTGCCGCAAGAACTGAATCGCCTGCGTAGCCAAGGCGTGGCCGTGAAATCACTCTTTCTGGATGCCACGATTGACACCCTGGTGCGTCGCTTCTCCGAAACACGTCGCCGCCATCCACTGTCACACGATGATCTCCAGCAGGGACGCAGGGCCCTGGTACAAATCATTGAGCTGGAGCGTGAATTGCTCGCGGAACTGCGCGAGCAGTCGCATGTGATCGACACCAGCACTATCCGCGCCTCGCAGCTGCAAAGCTATGTCAAAGGCCTGATGTCCACGGCACAAGGGCAATTGACACTGGTATTCCAGTCATTTGCTTTCAAACGCGGGATTCCCATGGACGCCGACTATGTCTTCGACGTACGCATGCTGCCGAACCCGCACTATGAAGCCGCACTGCGGGACCTCACCGGGCTGGATCAGCCTGTTGCCGACTTTCTGGACATGCAGCTCGAAGTGGGCCTCATGCGGGTCCATATCGAGCAATTTCTGGCGCACTGGCTGGACATGCTTGATCGCAATCACCGCAGCTACGTCACGGTCGCCATCGGCTGCACCGGCGGGCAGCACCGCTCTGTCTATCTGGTGGAGAAACTGGCACAGGCATTCAGCAATCGATGGACCGCGTTGAAACGGCACCGCGAACTCGATGGGCGCTGACCATTTCTTTTAGCGGCCCACTTGAGGGAGCACCAGCTCTGGCACGCTCGAGGCACATTTACGGGGTGGCTACACAACGCCGCTGTAGGCGGGGTAGCGAACCACACGCGCTCACCAGAGCGTCGATTGCGTGGTGTCCAGCAATTTGCGGATGGGCGCAGGCAACCCCACCGAAGACCACTGATCTGGACTCAGCCACTCCCCGTCTTGCGCAGGAGACCCGCCTTCATCGGTCTGTATCAACAGCGGATGAAGGTGCAGATCCCGGTGCGTCAGCACATGCACAAAGGGCGGCAACTCTTGCTGCACCCACTGCGCGGGGCCACCCAAAGCACCCACGAACGCATCGCGAGACTCCACATCTGTGAACACAGGCACGCAGTGCATTCCCGCCCAGATACCGGTCGAGGGTCGGCGTTGCAGCCAGATCCGGCCTCCGACATCACGCAGAATCACCAATTGCCAGGACTCAGCCCGACGTGCCAGTTTGCGGGTCCTGACCGGATAACGTTCGGGATCACCGTCTTTAAAAGCCACGCAATGGCCTGCCAACGGGCAATCCACACATCGTGGAGCGCGGGGATTACAAAGAGACGCCCCCAGGTCCATCAGGCCCTGGGTATACCGAGGCATCGCTAACGCAAGATCGCCCGCGGGCAATAGCGCCTCCGCGTGGCCCCACAGCAGGCGCTCGTTCTTGGCAGAAGCAAGATCACGATCAAAACCCAGCAGGCGCGTCAGCACCCTGCGCACGTTGGCATCCAGAATGGGTGCGCGCTCCGAAAAACAGAACGCGGCAATCGCGCCCGCCGTCGAGCGCCCGATGCCCGGCAAAGAGGACAACACCGCCACAGTTCGAGGAAATACCCCCCCATGCTCCGCCATGATCTGCTGCGCACAGCGGTGCAAATTGCGCGCCCGGCTGTAGTAACCCAACCCGCTCCACAAGCCCAAAACCTCGTCCTGCGGAGCAGCTGCCAGTGCGCCCACGTCCGGAAATCTGTCCAGAAAACGTGCGTAGTAGTCCAGCACGGTGGTCACCTGGGTCTGCTGCAGCATGATCTCCGACAACCAGACCCGGTACGGATCGCGGGTTTGCTGCCAAGGCAGATGGTTGCGTCCATGCACCGCCTGCCAGGCCACGACGCGCTCGGCCACAGCATCAGCCCCCCCGGAGACACCACTCATGCGGTGACCGGATGTACGTTAGTCAATGCGGGTGCGGCCCTCGGCAGAACCACCAGTTTGGCAGTCAGCTCGTGCAACTTTCGCTCCAATTGACCCAGCTCCTCTTCCCCCGCCTCTATCTCAGAGATACGCTCCACTAATCCGCTGGCGGCCTGCTGTATACGGTCCACTGCTTCCATGCGGCGAGCAAAGCTGCGGCGCCGCTCCCGCAGCTGCGCGTCCAATTGCGCGGTTGCAGACTTGCTCCACAATTCCAGATCATTGGCCGCCGACTCGTACACCGTGCGCAACCGCATGGCCAGCGCGCGCACCAGGCGCTCGGCAAACTCGGGTTGAGCCAGTTTGAGCGCATTGCCCATTCCCAGGTACTGCAAATGGCTCTGCTCGATCTGGTGCAGGTCTTGCGAAAAATGTTCCAACTGCGGCGGCGAAGGTACCTGCAACGAAAACCCGAACTCCGCATTGAGCTGACGAAAGGTTCCGCTCAGCATGGCCTGAATCTCTGTGCCCGAGGCCTGCGCCTTGTCCAGAGTCCCACGCAGCTTGTCAAAGGTCTGGACGTAAACTTTCTTTACTCCCAGCTTGAGCCCCTTTTGCTGCAGTGTCTGCGCCAGTTCGGACAGCTCCACTTTCAATGCCTTGGCGCCCAGCTGCTGGAATACATCGCGCAATAGCTTGAGGTGCACTGCCCGCACCGCCTGGATCTTGGCAGTGCTGAGGTCGAATTCACGCTGCTCCTGCTCAATGCGATGGCGCATGGATTCGATCACCGACGCATTCTTGCCGCGCAGGCTGCGCAGCTCTGCCATCTGGTCATCGAGGTCGCGCCGCCGGATATTGATGACACGCGAAGTTTCTGTGCGCAAGCTGGCCACGCCAGTACCCACTGCAGCGCGCAGTATGGCTTGCCGCCTGCCCATGATGCCTTTGGCCAGGGCCTCTTCCAATGCAGGCAGTCCACTGGTCTCCAGCAAGACATCGTCCGCAGTGATCTTGGCCACCAAGCCTTTTTGCGCGGATACCGGCACCACGCGATCCAGTGAAACGCCAAGCATCTCGGCCGAAGTCACGCACTGCCGCTCCATCTGAGCCTGGACCTGCTCGGCAGTGTTGAGCGTGTCCCAGAGCGTGTCGATCTTGTTCAACACCACCAAACGCGCTTCCATACTCTCGGGCGAGATGGCGAGGTGCTCACGCCAAATTGACAGGTCCGAGCGTGTCACGCCGGTGTCAGCGCTCAGGATGAACACCACGGCATGCGCCTGGGGGATGAGATTGACGGTCAGTTCCGGCTCCGCGCCCACCGCGTTCAGGCCAGGCGTGTCCAGAATCACCAACCCTTGCTTCAGCAGCGGGTGCGGGATATTGATGATGGCATGGCGCCACATGGGCACCTCTACCAAGCCCTGTGCATCGGGCACAGGGTTCTCGTCCGTCAGATCGTCGTGCCAGAAACCCAGCGCGCGAGCGTTGTCCAGGGTGACCTTGCGCACCTCGGCTACTTTCTCCAGGGCTTTGGATATCTGGTCAGCATTGCCGACATCCAGCGGGATTTCCTGCCAACGGTCGGTCTTGACCCGCCACTCGGCCAGACTCTGCATCTGAAGCCTGGTTTCAATGGGCAAGAGCCGCAGGCTGGGTGCGACATTTGCGTCGTACCCCAGCTCGGTAGGGCACATCGTGGTGCGGCCTGCGCTGGCAGGCATGATGCGGCGGCCATAGTCGGCAAAAAAGATCGCGTTGATCAATTCGGACTTGCCGCGTGAGAACTCCGCCACAAATGCCACCATGACCTTGTCGCTGCGGACCTGCTCCTCCAGGCGCTGCAGGCGCTCTTGCACAGCGGCATCCATGAGGTCGTGCGTGGCCATCCAATCGGCCAGTCGCTTGAGCTGCTGGGCGAACTCCCGCCGCCAAGCGCCATGCTGGTCGAACTGTTCGTTGAATGAAGGTCCCACTTTGCTCCCAGAGATCTATGGATGGCCCGCGAGGCAGGTATATACAAAATATAGCATCGACCGTACACCGGGTGTCACGAATCGCGGGTTGGATGGGGCCCTATGGCCGCTGGCACCGGCGGCAGAAGTACGTGCTTCTCTGCCCCTGGCGTAACAGCGCAATGGCCGTTCCGCACGCATTACACGGCAGGCCATCGCGGCCATACACATTTGCCGCCGTCTGAAAGTGACCCGCCATTCCCTCTGCATTGGAAAAATCGCGCAAGGTGCTGCCCCCCATCTTGACCGCTTGGGCCAGCACGGAGCGAATGGCCTGGTGCAGCTTGTGCACTCGCGCGGCGCCGATGCGCGATGCGACGGTGGTAGGGCGGATACCAGCCAGGAAGAGCACCTCGGACGCGTAAATGTTACCGACCCCCACGACCAAACGTCCGCCCAAAAGCAACTGCTTGATGGGCATCCGGCTCTTTTTGAGTCCTGCCTGGAAATCGGAGAGCAAGAACCCCTCCGACAGAGGCTCCATGCCCAGCCCCCCCAGCAACTTGGCAGCCACCGGCGAATGCTCCGCCTGCGCATAAACCACCGCACCAAACCGGCGCGGGTCATGCAGACGCAGCGTCCCCTGGTTGGTGACGAGGTCAAAATGGTCGTGAATGCCGGCTTGCGGCATCCCAGACGCAAAGCGCAGACTTCCCGACATGCCCAGATGCAGGAGCAGCAGGCCTTGGGTCATATCGAGCAACAGATATTTCCCCCGTCGGCGCAATCCGACCACCTGTTGACCCACCAGTATCTGCGGATCACAACCCAGGGGCCAACGCAGGGGCTTGCCCATCACCACCGCCTCAATCCGGGCTCCAGCAATCGCGTCGGCGAAGCTGCGCCGCGTGACTTCCACTTCGGGCAACTCAGGCATACAAACAAGCGGGCAACAGCTTCACAGGCATGGATTATTATGGCCCGATGGTGTTACCTTCCCGCTTTCGTACCGTCGCATTGGCCACCCTGATTGCGGCCGCCGCCCATTCCACCTGGGCACAAAAGCCCAGCGGTGAAAGCCGCCCCGCCAGCCAGGAGCCACCCGTGGCGTCCAACCCCGCGCTGGACGCAGAGCTGTTTTACGAGATTTTTCTGGGCGAGATCAGTGCGCGCACCGGTGATCCGGGTGCGGGTTACGCGTTCATGCTGGAGGCAGCTCGCCGCAGCGCTGACGGTCAGCTCTACCAAAGGGCTGCAGACATTGCGCTGCAGTCACGATCCGGCGAATATGCCCTTGCTGCAGCCCAGGCCTGGAAAGAAGCCTTGCCGCAATCGCGCGAGGCCAACCAATATGTGCTGCAAATTCTGATCGCCCTGAACCGCATTGGCGAGACACCTGATCTGCTGCGCCAGGAACTCGCGCAGGCTTCGCCCCGGTCAAAGGCCTCGGCCCTGACCGCCCTGCCCCAGCTGTACGGACGGGCGAGCGACAAGGCCCTGGCCGCCAAGGTGGTGGAACAAGCCCTGGTGAACGAGCTTACCAACCCCGCCACGGGCCCGGAGGCTTGGGTGTCGCTGGGCCGTTTGAGACTGGCGGCTGGAGACAAGGCGGGCGCTCTGGACGCAGCACGCAGGGCACAGGCCCTCGACAATGCCAGCGAAAGCGCAGCCAGACTGGCGCTGGAACTGATGGACGAAGGTCTTATGGACGCAGAACCCATCGTGACACAAACGCTGTCTAAACAGCCCATCCCGGACCTGCGCATGGCATATGCGAGGGTGTTGCTGGGTTTGCAGCGCTACCCCGAAGCCAGTCGCCAGCTGGAAACCGTCACCAAGGAAAAACCTGATCTGGTGGAAGCTTGGCTGGTGGTTGCCACCTTGCAATACCAAGACAACCGGTTGCCTGCCGCAGAGGCGTCGCTGCAGCGGTTCATGGAACTTGCATCGGCGTCTGCGGATGCCGACCTGCGGCAAAAGAGCCTCACACAGGCATACCTGCTTCACGCTCAGATTGCAGAGAAAAAGAAAGACTTTGCCGGTGCGGAAGCATGGCTCGCGCGCATCGATAACGCCGAAGAAGTGTTTGGCGCTCAGACGCGCCGTGCGTCCCTGCTGGCACGTCAGGGCAAGCTGGCGCAGGCCCGCGCTCTTTTGCGCAACCTGCCCGGCAACTCGGCGGAAAGCCAACGGATGAAATTGATGGCGGAGGTCCAACTGCTGCGCGACCAGCGCCTGTACCCAGAGGCCTACAAAGTGCAGGTCGAACTGGTGGCCTTGGCGCCGGACGATGCCGAGCTGGTCTACGACCAGGCCATGCTGGCCGAAAAGGCGGGCCAGCCCGACACCATGGAAAAGCTGCTGCGGCAGGTGATCGCGCGTCAGCCGCAATATCACCACGCCTATAACGCCCTTGGCTATTCGCTGGCGGACCGCGGTGTGAAGCTGGATGAGGCAAAGCAGCTCATCCTGAAGGCGCTCGAATTTGCGCCCAATGACCCCTTCATCATGGACAGCCTCGGCTGGGTGGAGTTTCGCCTTGGTAACAAGGCAGACGCTCGTAAACACCTTGAAGCGGCATTCAAGGCCCGGCCCGATGTAGAGATTGCGGCTCATCTGGGCGAGGTGTTGTGGAGCATGGGCGACAAGGACGGTGCGACCCGGGTGTGGAAGGAAGGGCAGCGCGCCAGCCCCGACAACGACACCCTCAAAGAGACGTTGAAGCGCCTCGGAGCCGCCCTCTGATGCCAGGCTTTTTCAGCGCCAGTCCAAGCGCTCCGCAGCAGACTCTTTCTCGCGGATGGGCCTGGTGGCTGGTAGTGTGTGCTCTGTGGCTCGCAGGCTGCGCGCAGCCTGTGACCCAGGTCTCCGTCGGGGAAGACAGCTGGAATGGGCGCATTGCCTTGCAGATCGACGGGCAGGCGTCACAATCTTTTTCTGCCCTGTTTGAACTGCGTGGCACGCCCCAGACGGGTGGGCTGGTTTTGCTCAGTCCCTTCGGCAATCGCATTGCACAACTCGACTGGAAAGACGGCCACGCGCAGCTGCTCAGCGGCCAAGACACCCGCACCTCGGATTCGCTGGATGGACTGCTCCAGGACGTGACAGGCACCCGCATTCCTGTGACTGCCCTGTTCAGCTGGCTCAAGGGCATCCAGGCCAGTGCCACCGGGTGGCAAGCGGACCTCACCGGCATTGCCGATGGACGATTGACGGCACGCCGCAGTGATCCAGAGCCTATAGCGACCTTGCGCATTGCTTTGACGCCCTGAAGGCCCACAGACTGCGGAAGCCGGCAGGTCCGGTCGCACAGCAAATCCCGCGCTTCAGCTCACTCTTTTGCCCTCCATGCAAGCTCTGTATGACGTGCCGGCACCGGCCAAACTCAATCTCTTTCTGCACATCACCGGGCGGCGCTCCGATGGCTACCACCTGCTGCAGTCCGTTTTCATGCTCATGGACTGGTGCGACACCCTGCATTTCGAACGCAGAGCAGATGGACTGATTTCGCGGGAAGACCTTTCCACAGCGCTGCCAGAAGTCGACCTGTCGATTCGCGCAGCCCGTGCGCTGCAGGCCGCTACGGGCTGCCGTGAGGGCGCGCATATCGGACTGCTGAAGCGCGTGCCCGCGCAGGCAGGCATGGGGGGAGGCTCGTCAGATGCGGCCACCACGCTCCTGGCTTTGAACCGGTTGTGGGGTCTGAGCCTGTCCCGGCATGCACTGGCAAAGATCGGTTTGCAGCTCGGCGCAGACGTGCCGTTTTTTTTATGCGGTCACAACGCTTGGGTGGAGGGAATTGGTGAGACAATCACGCCGCTTGAGAAAGCGCACCAGCTGCCGCAAGCGAGCTTCGTGATCGTGAAGCCCGCAGCAGGTTTGGAGACAAAAGAAATTTTTTCGTCACCAAGTTTGAAACGCGATTCAGATAGTGCTACAATCTTAGGCTTTGCTGCAGCACACTTTGACTTCGGTCGAAACGACTTGCAGCCCGTTGCTCAGGCACTTTGCCCCGATGTTTCGCAAGCCATTGAATGGTTCAAGAAGCGCGGCCTCAAAGGCAGGATGACAGGCTCAGGCAGTGCAGTGTTTGCACAAGAATCACACGCAGTCGATCTGAGCGAAGTCCCTGAGGGCTGGCAAGTGAAGACGTGTGAGAATCTGATGGTTCATCCTCTGGCAGGCTGGGCATCAGGAAGAATTTAAGGTTGGTTGCCTTCGGCAATTGACCTGTGTAGGGGAGTCGCCAAGCTGGTTAAGGCACCGGATTTTGATTCCGGCATGCGAAGGTTCGAATCCTTCTTCCCCTGCCAAACGCTTTCCGCGTACGGGCTTTTTTTTCAGACTGCTGGGACGCTCATGCAAGCCAACCACCCCGACTTCATGGTTTTCACCGGCAATGCCAATCCTGGCATGGCGGCTGAAATTGCCCAACACCTCGGCACCACCCTCGGTGCGGCTGACGTGGGTCGTTTCTCTGACGGTGAAGTCACCGTCGAAATCAAGCAAAACGTGCGTGCACGTGACGTTTTCGTGGTGCAGTCCACCTGCGCACCCACCAACGAAAACCTCATGGAACTGCTGATCATGGTCGATGCGCTCAAGCGCGCGTCGGCTGAGCGCATCAGCGCCGTGATCCCCTATTTCGGTTACGCCCGCCAGGACCGCCGCCCCCGTTCTACCCGTGTGCCTATCACGGCCAAGGTGGTGGCCAACATGCTGCAAGCCGTGGGCGTGGCCCGCGTGCTGACCATGGACCTGCACGCCGACCAGATCCAAGGGTTCTTCGACATCCCCGTGGACAACATCTACGCGTCGCCGGTGCTGCTGGGCGACCTGCGCCAGAAGAACTACGAAGACCTGATCGTCGTCTCCCCCGACGTGGGCGGCGTGGTGCGTGCCCGTGCACTGGCCAAGCAACTGGGCTGCGACCTGGCGATCATCGACAAACGCCGCCCCAAGGCCAACGTGTCGGAAGTCATGCACGTGATCGGAGAAATCGAAGGCCGCAACTGCGTGATCATGGACGACATGATCGATACCGCCGGCACGCTGGTGAAGGCTGCCGAAGTGCTCAAGGAGCGTGGCGCCAAGAGCGTGTACGCCTATTGCACGCACCCCATTTTTTCGGGTCCTGCCATCGAACGCATCGCCAAGGGCACAGCCCTCGATGAAGTCGTGGTGACCAACACCATCCCGCTGAGCGACAACGCCAAGGGATGTTCCAAGATTCGCCAACTCTCCGTGGCCCCGCTGATCGCCGAAACGATCCAGCGCATTGCCAAGGGTGAGTCGGTCATGAGTCTGTTCTCGGACCAGGACAACCTGTTCTGACGCGCTCCCCCGGGAGCGTTGCAGTCGGATTGCACGCAGGCCTCCTTCGGGAGGCTTGTCTCTTCGAGAGCAATGCGCAGGCCTGCCGCCACAGTGGCGTCACAGGTCTTTTTTAATCGGGATATGACTGGTCGCGGTCTGTCCTTTTCAGGAGCTAACTATGAACTTCGTCGCTTTTGAGCGCGCCAAGCAGGGTACGGGTGCGAGCCGCCGTCTGCGTAATTCGGGCAAGACGCCTGGCATCGTGTACGGTGGTGCTGCCGAGCCCCAACTGATCGAGGTGGACCACAACGCTCTGTGGCACGCCCTCAAGAAGGAAGCTTTCCACTCCAGCGTGCTGGACATGGAAGTGGCTGGCGCAACCTCCAAGGTCGTGCTGCGTGACGTGCAATACCACCCCTACAAGCAACTGGTGCTGCACATCGACTTCCAACGCGTGGATGACAAGACCAAGCTGCACCTGAAGGTGCCGCTGCACTACAGCGGTGCAGAAGAGTCCAACGCCGTCAAGGTGGACAAGTGCATGGTCAACCCGATCGTGAACGAACTGGACGTGACCTGCATGCCTTCGGACCTGCCCGAATTCATCGCTGTGGACCTGTCCAAGCTGGAAAAGGGCGCTTCCCTGCACCTGAAGGACATCAAGCTGCCCAAGGGCGTGGTGGCCAAGGTCCGTGGCGGCCAAAACAACAACCCCGTGCTGGTGTCTGTTGTGCCTCCAGTCGTGGTCGTTGAGACCCCTGCTGACGCCGCTCCTGCTGCCGACGCCAAGGGCAAGGGCAAGGGCAAGAAGTAATTCGTCGGTCAAAGACCCCGATCACTTCACCCGGTCAACCCGCTTTGCGGTGTTGACCACGAAACGGCCCACCTTGCGTGGGCCGTTTTCATTGGTGCGGCGCATCTCGCAAACTGCACAGCCCACTTCCTGAACACGTCTTCAGCAGCGGCGCAGTCATCCCGACGGCCTGACCCCATCCCAGCCACCGATAATCCCGCACATGATCAAGCTGTTTGTAGGCCTGGGAAACCCCGGGCCGGACTACGAGGACACGCGGCACAACGCCGGCTTCTGGTGGATTGATGCCCTGGCGCGCGAACTCAAGGCCACGCTGGTGCCCGAGCGCAGTTATCACGGCCTGATGGCACGCACCACGGTGCATGGTCAGAACGTGTGGCTGCTGGAGCCGCAGACCTTCATGAACCTCTCGGGCAAGTCGGTGGCATCGCTCGCGCGCTTTTTCAAGATCCTGCCCGAGGAAATCCTGGTGGTGCACGACGAACTGGACATTGCCCCCGGGCAGGTCAAGCTCAAGCGCGGCGGCAGCCATGCCGGGCACAACGGCCTGCGCGACATCCACGGACAATTGGGCTCGCCCGACTACTGGCGCTTGCGCATCGGCATCGGCCATCCGGGCGTCAAAAGCGAAGTGGCCAACTGGGTGCTCAAGAAACCGTCGCCAGACCAGCGCACGCTGATTGAGGACAGCATCGCCCACTCGCTCAAGGCCTACCCGGCCCTGCTGGCGGGGGACATGGAAAAAGCTACGCTGCTCATCCACACCACCAAACCGCCCCGCCCCAAGCCTCCTCGGCCCATGGAGGATTGACGGGCCACCAACCCGTCCAGCCGTTGCGCAGCGGATTTTGCTATTTATTCAATAGCAATCAAGGCATGATCCATCAGCACAAGCGGCTGATTTGATTCAAACTATATCGGCGTAGACGCCTGCAACCGCTGAAACTTCTGCCAGAGGGTTTCGCGGTTTTCCACGTGCTGCGGGTTCACGGGGATGCAGGCCACAGGGCACACCTGCACACACTGGGGCTCGTCGAAATGCCCTACACATTCCGTGCACTTGTTCGGGTCGATTTCGTAGATCTCCTGCCCCAGATAGATCGCCTGGTTGGGGCATTCGGGCTCGCACACATCGCAGTTGATGCACTCGTCCGTGATCATCAGCGCCATACGGCCTCCCAGGGCGCGGGGCCAAAAACAGTGGCAAAGGGGCAAACGGCGCAGTTCATGCTCCGTATTATCCCGCGCCGGTGGCATGTGCCTTGCATGCCACACTGCAACCCACCACTGCTGACGGGGACGTTTTTCCCGCTATGCTGTGTATACACATTAATTTTGACGCCCTCGCGTCTGATCCACTTCCCCACGCACCCCACCCATGGGCCTGTTTTTTCTCAAGCGGTTTGTCACCCTCCTGGCCACGTTGATTGGCGCCTCCATCGTCGTGTTTCTGGTGCTGGAAATTCTGCCGGGCAACGCCGCGCAGATTCTCATGGGCCCCGATGCCTCGCCCGACGCGGTTGCGGCTCTGGCCACCAAGCTGGGGCTGGACCAGCCCGCCAGCCTGCGCTACTGGCAATGGGTGAGCGGCCTGGTGGTGGGCAACATGGGCGAGAGCTACGCCTACAGCTCCCCCGTGCTCGACCTGGTGCTGGAGCGCCTGGCGCTCACCGTGCCGTTGGCCCTGATGGCGATGGTGATCACCACGGTGCTGGCGCTGGCCGCTGGTGTGTACGCCGCGGCACGCCACAACAAACTGGGCGATGTGGGCGTGATGGGCCTGGCCCAGATCGGCATTGCCATCCCCAATTTCTGGTTCGCCATCCTGCTGATCCTGCTGTTCTCGGTGAAGCTCCAGTGGTTCTCGGCCGGTGGCTTTCCGGGCTGGACCGAAGACGCGGGTGGCAGCCCGCTCGAAGCCCTCAAGGCCCTGCTGCTGCCCGCCATTGCGCTGGCCGTGGTGCAGGCGGCCATCCTGGCGCGCATTACCCGCTCGGCCGTGCTGGAGGTGCTGCGTGAAGACTTTGTGCGCACCGCGCGTGCCAAGGGCCTGACGCAGCGCGCCGCGCTGTGGGGCCATGTGCTGCGCAACGCGATGATCCCGGTGGTCACGGTGATGGGGCTGCAATTCGCCAACCTGCTGGCGGGCACCATCGTGGTGGAAAACGTGTTCTACCTGCCGGGCCTCGGGCGCCTCATCTTCCAGTCCATCTCCAACCGCGACCTGATCGTGGTGCGCAACTGCGTGATGCTGCTCGCTGCCATGGTGGTCATCGTGAACTTCGTCGTGGACCTCCTCTACGCCGTGATCGACCCCCGCGTGAAGGCCTCCGACATCTGATCCCCCCATGAGCGCCGCCGTTTCCACCCCCTCCTCCTCCATGCCCTCCGCCCCCGGCTGGCTGCACCGCGCTCTGCACCACCGCAGTTTTGTCATCGGTGCCGTGTTGTCGGCGCTGCTGATCCTGGCTGCCCTGCTCTCTTTCGTCTGGACGCCCTGGTCGCCCTACGAGATGGACTTGGCGAACAAGCTGGCGAGCCCGTCTGCAAAGCACTGGCTGGGCACCGATGCCTTTGGCCGCGACGTGGCCTCCCTGTTGCTGGTGGGCGCCCGCAACTCCATCCTGGTGGGCGTGATCGCCGTGGGCATCGGCCTCACCATCGGCACGGCCCTGGGCCTGCTGGCCGCCGCCAAACGCGGCTGGGTGGAAGAGCTCATCATGCGACTGGCGGACTTCACCTTCGCCTTCCCGGCCATCCTCTCCGCCATCATGCTGACCGCCGTGTTCGGCGCGGGCATTGTCAATTCGATCATTGCGATCGGTATCTTCAACATCCCGACGTTCGCACGCGTCACCCGTGCATCGGCCAACGCTGTGTGGTCGCGCGAATACATCCTGGCCTCGCGCGCCTGCGGCAAGGGCAGCTGGCGCATCACGATCGAGCACGTGCTGCCCAACATCCTGTCGGTGCTCATCGTGCAGGCCACCATCCAGTTCGCCATCGCCATCCTGGCCGAGGCGGCCCTTTCGTACCTGGGCCTGGGCACCCAGCCGCCCCAGCCCTCCTGGGGCCGCATGCTCAGCGAAGCGCAGACGCTGATGTTCCAGGCCCCGTTGCTGGCCGTGTGGCCCGGCGTGGCGATTGCGCTGGCCGTGCTGGGCCTGAACCTGCTGGGCGATGGCCTGCGCGACCTCCTAGATCCCCGCCTCTCGCGCAAGCGTTGACCCCGCCAAAAAGCCTTCCAGACCCCACGATGTCTCTGTTAGAAGTCTCCAACCTCCGCATCCGCCTGCAGACGCACCGGGGCCCCGCCGACGCCGTGCGCGGCGTGAGCTTTTCGCTGGCGCGCGGTGAAACCCTGGGCCTGATCGGTGAATCGGGCTGTGGCAAGTCCATCACGGCCATGTCGCTCATGGGCCTGCTGCCTGACAGCGCACAGGTCACCGGCAGCATCCGCTTCGACGGGCAAGAGCTGGTGGGCCGCACCGATGCGCAGATGTGCCAGATGCGCGGCAACCGCATTGGCATGGTGTTCCAGGAGCCCATGACGGCCCTGAACCCCGTGCACACCATCGGCCGCCAGGTGGCAGAGCCTCTGCGCCTGCACCGGGGCATGAGTGCAGCAGCCGCACGCACCGAAGCGATTGGCCTGCTGGACCGCGTGGGCATCCCCAACTCCGCACAGCGTTTTGATGCCTATCCGCACCAGTTCTCGGGCGGGCAGCGCCAGCGCATCACCATTGCGATGGCGCTGGCGTGCGGGCCCGACCTGCTGATTGCCGACGAGCCCACCACGGCGCTGGATGTGACCATCCAGCAGCAGATTCTGGACCTCATCAGCGACCTGGTGGCCGAGCGCAACATGGCGCTCATCCTCATCTCGCACGACCTGGGCGTGATCTCGCAGAACGTGGACCGCATGATGGTCATGTACGGCGGCAGCGTGGTCGAAAGCGGCTCCACCGCCTCGGTCTTCTCGGCCATGGCGCACCCCTACACACGCGGCTTATTCGCCGCCCGGCCCCACCTGGGTGCCGTGCACGCGCCCGGCCAGCGCCCGCGCCTGTCCACCATTCCGGGCACGGTGCCCGAGCTGGTGGACCTGCCCGCAGGCTGCCCTTTTGCGGGGCGCTGCAGCTACACGGTGGATGACTGCCACCACAAACAACCCGAGGCCACCCTGGTGGCCACCGATGCCGACGGCGACCACCTGGTGCGCTGCCTGCGGCGCGAGGCCATTGCCGAGGCGCAGAGTGCGAACGTGGTGAACACCATCGAGGTGGCCGCATGACCCAGGCACCCCACCTCACTTCAGTCCAGACCACCGCGCCGCTGCTCCAGGTGACGGACCTAGTGCGCGAATACACCCTGCCCCGCGAGCACCTGTTCCGCCCGCCGGGCAAGGTGCATGCGCTCAACGGCGTGAACTTCTCGATTGCCGCAGGCCGCAGCCTCGGCATCGTCGGCGAATCGGGCTCGGGCAAGTCCACCCTGGCACGGCTGGTGATGGCGCTCGATGCGCCCACCGCAGGCACGGTGGAGCTGCAGGGCCGCAACCTGCACCAGCTGCCCGCCGAGCAACTGCGCCAGGCGCGGCGCGACTTTCAGATGGTGTTCCAGGACCCCTACGGGTCGCTGGACCCGCGCCAGACGGTGGAACGCATCGTGACCGAGCCGCTGCAGGCGCAGGGCCAGACCACACGCGCCGAGCAGCGCGAGCAGGCCGCCCAGGTGCTGTCGCAGGTGGGCCTGCGCACCAACGACCTGGGCAAGTACCCGCACGAATTTTCTGGCGGCCAGCGCCAGCGCATTGCGATTGCACGCGCCCTCATCACCCGGCCTCGCCTCATCGTGGCCGACGAACCCGTGAGCGCGCTCGACGTGTCGGTGCAGGCCCAGGTGCTCAACCTGATGCAGGACCTGCAGCAGCAGTTCGGCATCACCTACATGCTGATCAGCCACGACCTCGCGGTGGTCAACCATCTGTGCGACGAGGTGGTGGTGCTGTACCAGGGCCGCATCGTGGAGCGCGGCTCACCCGCCGAGCTGTTCCGCAATGCACAGCACCCCTACACGCAGTCGCTGGTGGGCGCCGTGCCCCAGGTGTTGCCCGGCCGCGCGCGGGCGCGCCGTGCGGCAGCCGCTGCGGCTGCAGCTTCTGCCGCAACGGCAAAAACCGCATAACCACATGCAGGTGTGATGGTGTAAAAAGCTTCTTTCCTCCCCGGTAACAAATTGCACCGGGGGTCTTTATGGTTGTTGTCTGGTTTTTTGTCTGGAGAGTCCGAACATGCTGAACCGCCGTACCGTCCTTGCCACTGGCGCCATCGCCGCTGTGCCCTTGACCACCTCGCTTGGCGCCCTGGCGCAAGGCCGCAAAGATGCGGTGACTCTGGCGATGACGCTGGAGCCCCCAGGCCTGGACCCAACCGCTGGTGCGGCCTCTGCCATCGCCGAGATCGTTCAGTACAACATCTTCGAGACGCTCACCAAGATCAACCCCGACGGCAGCGTGTCGCCCCTGCTGGCCGAAAGCTGGGAGGTCTCGCCCGACCTCAAGACCTACACCTTCAAGCTGCGCCGTGGCGTGAAGTTCCAGAACGGCGAGCCCTTCACCGCTGCGGCCGTCAAGTTCTCTTATGACCGCGCAGGCGGCGAGAAGAGCACCAACAAGGACAAGCGCACCTTTGCAGGCATCACAACCCAGGTGGTGGACGACTACACCGTGGTGCTGCTCAACAAGGAGATCGACCCCGACCTGCTGTTCGTGCTAGGCCAGGCCACCTCCATCATCGTGGAGCCCAAGAGCGCCGACACCAACGCCAACAAGCCCGTGGGCACCGGCCCCTACCAGCTACAGGCCTGGAACAAGGGCTCATCAGTGGTGCTGACCGCCTGGGCCGACTACCGCGATGCCAAGGCGCTCAAGATCAAGCGCGCCACCTTCCGCTTCATCTCCGACCCCGCTGCCCAAGTGGCTGCTTTGCTCGCCGGTGACGTGGACGCCTTCCCGCGTGTCACACCGCGCAGCGTGGCGCAGTTCAAGGCCAACCCCAAGTTCCAGGTGGTGGTCAGCGGCTCGCGTGCCAAGACCATTCTGGCCATCAACAACGGCAAGAAGCCGCTGGACGACGTGCGCGTGCGCCGCGCCATCGCCGCTGCGGTGGACCGCAAAGCCGTGATTGAGGGCGCTGGCGACGGCTACGGCGCGCCCATCGGCAGCCACTACGTGCCCGGCGCGTTTGGCTACGTGGACACCACGGGCGTGAACCCCTACGACCCCGAGAAGGCCAAGAAGCTGCTGGCCGAGGCCGGCATCAAGACGCCGCTGGAGCTGACCATGACGCTCCCCCCCACGCCCTACGCGCGCCAGGGTGGCGAGGTGATTGCAGCCCAGCTGGCCAAGGTCGGCATCGTCGCCAAGATCCAGAACGTGGAATGGGCGCAGTGGCTCAGCGGCACTTACGGCAGCAAGAACTACGACCTGACCATCATCAGCCACGTGGAGCCCTTTGACCTGGGCAACTTTGCCAAGCCTGACTACTACTGGGCCTACAACTCGCCCAAGTTCAACGACCTGTTCAACCAGATCAAGAACGCCGCCCGCCCCGCCGACCGCGCCAAGCTGCTGGGCGATGCGCAGCGCCTGCTGGCCGATGACGCAGTGCATGCGTTCCTGTACTCCAACCAGTGGATCACGGTGGCCAACAAGAACCTCAAGGGCCTGTGGAAAGACATGCCCGTGTTCGTGAACGACATCTCCACGCTGTCCTGGTCCTGACAGTCACGCGCCGCAATGCGGCGCGTGCAGGAGCCAAGACTCCTAAAACAATAGCTGCCAGCGCTTGATCCACTAGCGCTTGCAGCCTTTTTTATTGATAAACGTCGCTACGGCGACCACCCACCCCGCCATGACCGAACTGCACGACCTGCCCGCCCACGACCTGATTGCCGCCTACCGCCAGCGCAAGCTGTCACCGGTCGAGGTCACGCAGGCCGTGCTGGCCCACATCGAACGGTGGGAGCCTCACATCCAGGCCACCTACCTGCTGCGCCCTGAGGCCGCCCTGGCCCAGGCGCGTGCCTCCGAGGCCCGGTGGTTGCGCGGCGAGCCCAAAGGCGCGCTGGACGGCGTGCCCAGCACCATCAAGGAAAACATTGCCACCGAAGGCGACCCCACCCCGCTGGGCACGGCCGCCGTCGAGCTGGTACCCGCCGCAGCCGACGCCCCCCCTGCCGCCCGCATGCGCGAGGCCGGTGCCGTCATCGTCGCCAAGACCACCATGCCCGACTACGGCATGTTGTCCTCGGGCCTGTCCACGTTTCACCCGCTGTCGCGCAACCCCTGGGACGTGAGCAAAGGCCCCGGCGGCTCCAGCGCCGGTGGTGGCGCTGCGGCTGCTGCGGGCTACGGTCCGCTGCACATCGGCACCGACATCGGCGGCTCGCTGCGCCTTCCTGCCAGCTGGTGCGGCATCTTCAGCCTCAAGCCCAGCCTGGGTCGCATCCCGATTGACCCGCCTTACACCGGCCGCGCCGCCGGCCCCATGACCCGCACCGTGGCCGACGCCGCGCTGATGATGCAGGTGCTGAGCCAGCCCGACGCACGCGACAGCATGAGCCTGCCCTACCAGGACATCGCCTGGAGCCTATTCAACAAGGGCGCCGAACGCCTGCGCGGCCTGCGCATCGGCCTGCTGCTGGATGCAGGCTGCGGCCTGCCCGTGGAGCCCGAAGTGAAGGCCGCCGTGGAGCGCGCAGCGAAACTCATGGAAGCCGCTGGCGCCACCATCGTGCCCATGGCGCCCTTCATGACCCAGGCCATGCTCGACGGCATGGACCATTTCTGGCGCATGCGCTCCCACATCGACCTGCAGGCCCTGCCCGCCGCGCGGCGCGACAAGGTGCTGCCCTACATCCGCACCTGGGCCGACAGCGCGGCCGGCATGAGCGGCACCGAAGTCTTCAACGCCAGCCACCAGTTCCATCTGACCCGGGTGAACACGGTCAAGGCCTGCAGTGCATTCGACTACGTGATCTCGCCCGTGGCGCCCAACGTCGCCTTCCAGGCCGAGCTGCCCTCGCCCACCAACGACCCGCTGCGCCCTCTGGAACACATCGGCTTTACCGTGCCGTTCAACATGTCCGAGCAACCTGCGGCCTCGGTCAACTGCGGCTACACCCGTGCTGGTTTGCCCATCGGCCTGCAGATTGCAGGTGCGCGCTTTGACGACCTGGGCGTGCTGCAGGTGGCGCACGCCTTCGAGCTGATCCGCGAACCCCAGCGCGCATGGCCCCAGCCGCCTGCGGCATAACCCTGCGTCTGTCGTGCGCTGTTGTTGGTAACCTTAGAACGTGTTTACGATCTTTTCAGGGCCGCGCAAGTACCTTGCCGGGATAGGATGCCAGGCGCGGTGCGCAGTGGATAGCCCGGCTATCCACAAGCGCCGTAACGCCGCAGACCGCCCGGCAAGGCACTTGCCCGAAGGGTTGGAGTGAAATCGGGCGATTGGACGCCCCGGCTGCTTGCATGGGCACGAGCCCATGCAGCGCATCCGAGGCATCCACTCATCCCGATTGCACTCCAACGCGACCCCGAAAAGATCGTAAACACGTTCTTAGGGGCATGCTCTGACGCTGACACCACCGCTGGAGCCCCCCGCCTTACCAACCACCACCCCACACCGCATGGACATCATCATCCTGGCGATCCTCATCGCCACCGGCACCTTCATGCTCAACGCCAAAGAGCAGCGCAAGCGCATCGCGCTGCTGGGCAAACACCTGGCCAACTACCAGATCGAAAAGCTGATGGAGGCGCTGACCGACGGCTACCTGCGCGCCCTGGGCGAAAGCACCGACGAGCGCCGCAGCCAGATCTGGAGCCTGCTGAGCACCACCGAGTCGCAGCTGAGCGAGCAGTTCAGCCGCTTTGCCGCCGACTTTGCCAAGGTGGACGAAGCCCACGCCCGCGTCAGCCGGCTCTCCGTGCCGATCCCATTTGCCGACAAGCTGCTGCCCGCCATGACCTTTGACGTGCGCCGAGCCCTGGCCATCCACGCGCGCGGCATTGCCCATGTGGTGCAGAACACCAGCCACCTGTCGCCCAAGGACCGCGCTTACATGATGACGGCCGAGCTGTTTCTGATGCAGCACACCTGCCACTGGTACTGCAAGTCCAAAACCGTGGCCAGCGCCCGCATGCTGGCGCGGCACCAGACGCCGCACGAACAACTCGTGGCATCGGTGTCTGCCGAAACCCGCAACGCCTACCTGACCTTGATCAACGGCGGCTGAGCCCAGCGACCCAACAATGCCCCATGCCATCCTCCACGCACACCCGCATGACCGACAGCCTGGGCAACCCCATCACGCTGCAAGACGCCACCAGCGCGACGGCGCTGAATGACTTTGTAGAAGGCTTCATCGCCTGCGAAGCCCGCGCGGTGAACGTGCTGAACGCGGCGGCCGACACGAGCCCCATCGTTCAGGCCAGCTGCGCGGCGCTGCACATGTTTGCCGAATCGGCCGACGCCCCGCGCAACGCCCGCCCCTTCATCGACCAGGCCCTGGCCCGTGCCACAGAGGCCAGCGAGCGCGAACAACGTTTTGTGGCCGCCATCGCGGCCTGGGTGGATGGCGACCTGCCCCGCGCCGTTGCGCTGCACGAAGAGCAAGCCCGCCTGCACCCGCGCGACCTCGCCTCCCTCAAGCTCGGCCAATACCATCTGTTCAACCGGGGCGACTCGCCCGGCATGCTGCGCCTGGCACTGCAGGCCCTGCCCGCAGCGGCCGAAGTACCCTACCTGCACGGCATGCTCGCCTTTGGCTGGGAGCAATGCCACCGCCTGCAAGAGGCTGAAAGCGCCGCACGCCACGCCATCAGCCTGTGCCGCAAGGAGCCCTGGGCCCACCACGCGCTGGCCCATGTCATGCTGACCCAGGGCCGAATCCGCGAAGGCACCGACTTCATGGCCAGCGTGAGCAACACCTGGACGGGCCTGAACTCCTTCATGGTCACGCACAACTGGTGGCACCAGGCGCTGTTCCTGCTGGAACAAGACCGGCATGCCGAAGTGCTGGCGCTCTACGACCAGCAGGTGTGGGGCGTGGTCAAGGAATACACGCAAGACCAGATCAACGCCGTGTCCCTGCTCGCCCGGCTGGAGCTGGCGGGCGTGGACGTGGGCGACCGCTGGACCGACGTGGCCGACCACCTCGCACTGCGCCTGGCCGACCACGTACTGCCCTTTCTGGACCTGCAATACCTCTACGGCCTGGCCCGCGCCGGGCGCATGGAGGCCGCGCGCACGCTGCACAACAACATCGCAGCCCACGCCGCCACCCGCACCGAGTCGAATGAACGCACCGTGTGGCAGCGGGTGTGCGTGCCTGCCGCCCACGGCCTGCTGGCGCATGCGCAGGGCGACTGGGCTACTGCCGTGGAGAAGCTGGGCGTGGCCCTGCCCCGGCTGGTGGAGATTGGAGGCAGCCATGCGCAACGGGATTTGTTTCACCAGATCTGGCTGAACGCACTGCAGCGCAATAGGAAGTGGGCGGCGGCGCAGAACGTGTTGCAGCCGATAGTGAATGGGCAGCCGGAGTCGGTGAGGCTGGCGCGGCAGGTGGGGGTGGTGAATGGGGTGCTGGGGTTGCCTTAGATTTGAGTCGGCACCATTCACAATCTCAGAGTTAGTACACCTGCACTTACTTCGTTCATTTCAGGGCTCTTAAATGTTTACCTATATCGCTGTCGTCGTCGGTGTTGTCTGGTTGCTCACGATGGTGCTGGTATGGAACCGTATGGGTCTAGGCAAAGGGCGAAGATTTGGAAACAAAATCGCGAAGCATCTTGGTATGGATAAGAACTTCTTTCATACGGTTATAGATAGCGGCGTATCAGGCCCATCCTTGCAGGTCCTTGCTATGCTTGAGGGAGCCGGCTGCTCATTGGAACGCGCAAGTATTGAACTAGCACCGTCTCTCGAAAGAGGGCTTATTGCATTGGAAGCTAGGTTTGGGCGCCAGGAAATGATCGAGAGTGCCAAACCTGTTGTAGTTCGACTATTGAAAGAATGGGCAGAACTTCAAGAGCAGCGGGGACAACAATGAGTGAATCCATTGTCATCGCCCTAATTGGTGTATCCGGTGCTGTCGTCGGGTCAATCGCCACTGTTTCTGTTCAGTGGCTTTCACGTTATTTGGATGAACGGGCAGCAAAACAACGCGACAAGCCTAGAAAGGATCTTCTCCTTGAAATGCTGCGTTCGCCAAAGTACACATGGCGCAAGCTCGAAACGCTCATGCATGTAATTGGTACTGACGCAGAAACCACGAAGAGACTTCTGCTTGAGGTTGGTGCACGCGCATCTGAAAATGGCGAACTCAAATGGGGGCTAATAGAACGAAATCCGTTACCCGAAGGGCAAGAGTAAAACCTGTCCCATCGTGCCACCGCACCAACACGAAAAAGCTACGCAAATAGTTGAATTTACCCTTTCACCGCACCACCAACTTCGTCTGGTCATACACCGGCTGCTCCGGCAAATCCGCCAGGTGCCGCACATCGGCCCAGTCCAGAACCTCCACGGCCTCACCGCTCACCCGCACGCGGTTAAGCCCTGCATTGGGGATATCGCTCTGGCGCGGGCCATCCAACCCCGTGCCACGCGCAGTGCGCCAGATCATGTCCAGCACGCCGCCATGGGTGACCACCATCACGGTCTGGCCGCGGTGCTGCTGGGCGATGCGGTAGACGGCGTCCATCACGCGGGCGTGGAACTGGCGGGTGGTCTCGCCGCCGGGCATGCCGTAGTCGGCTTCAAAGCGCAGCCACTGGTTCCATGCGTCGGCGTGTTCCTGCTTGACGTCGTCCACGCGTTTGCCGTCCACCACACCAAAGTTTTGCTCGCGCAGGGCGCTGTCGGTGAGGGTGTCGATGCGGGCCTGGGGGAACAGCACCTGCAGGCTGGGCGTGGCGGTCTGCTGGGTGCGGATGAGGTCGCTGCAGACGAGGTGATGCACCACGGGGCGCTCTGCGGCCAAGCGATCGGCCAGGCGGCGCGCCTGTTCGTGGCCGGTGGCATTAAGGGGTACATCCACGTGGCCCTGAAAGCGCAGTTCGCGGTTCCAGTCGGTCTCGCCGTGGCGGATCAGGATGAGTTCGGTCATGCGTGCCATTATCGAATGTACACACAGCATTGCAAGCTATTTTGCCCGCAAGCGCTTATGCAATAAGCGCTGGTAGCTATGTTTTTTATAACAACCGCAATCCACCGTCCACCGTGCGGCCTGTCACCGCATGGGCACGACCAGTACCTTGCGGCGAGGCTGGCAGCCGGGGCCTTCGTAGGCGGCGCTGTCCTGCTCCCAGCCCGGGCCGGGCGAGGTTTGCGCGCACACGCGCTGTCCATCGACCAGGCTGCGCCAGTAGTACCAGGGCGCAGGGGCGGCTTGTACCAGCAGCGGGGCCGGCAAGACGAGCAGTGCGAACAGCGCGCACCAAAGGCGGGGGGCGAAAGGCATGGGCAAACGAAGCATCCAACGTGTCCCACCCATGCTACGCAGCCTGCGGCGGGCTGATGCCCGGAAAAGCGGCGGGATCGTTGGTCACGGCTTGTCCGCCGTGACGATCCAGCCTTCCAGCGGGTCGAGCCCTGGCGGCAAGCCATAGAGCGCATCGCCTTCGTCATGGCGCTGCTCGGCCCAGGCGGCTTGCAGCAGGCACAGCACGGCGTCCAGGCTGTCGCCGCTGGCGTCCTGCACCAGCGCATCGCGCTGGGCGTGGCTGAGCTTGAGGCGCAGGCCCAGGCGGGTCTGGCCCAGCTCCAGCGCGTTGACCAGGTCCTTGCGGGCGATGAGGCGGTCGGGCGTCTGCTTGGCGCGGTCGTCGCTTTTGTAGCTGCGGCGCTGCAGCACTTCGCGCGCGAGCAGGCCGGGGTAGGCCTCCAGCGCGACGCGGCGGGGGTCGCCTGCGTGCAGGCCGGGCAGGTGCACACCCGCATCCAGCAACAGCGGCAGGCCCGCGTGCAGCATGTAGGCCACGGGCGGGTTCACCCATTTCATGGAGGGGCTGGAGCCTGCGGGCCCGTCGGTGGCGCGGTGGGCAAACTTGCCACCCACGGGACGCGCACCGCAGAACGCCGCAAACTGCGCGCGGATCTGCTCGCGGCTCAGGCTGCGGTAGTGCTGCATGCAGGCCTGCCAACTGGTGGGCCAGCCCAGCGCCTGCACCAGCTCGCGCGGCAGGCCGAAGGGCAGGTCAAAACCACCCACCCAGTCGCCGGGCTGCGCCAGCCACTGGCCGAAAGCGGCCAGGGTGTCGAACGGTTGCAGCGCGGTGAGCACCACGCGCGCGCCCTGGCTCTGGCCCAGCGCCAGCACGATGGGTTTGCGCCGCGTGGGGCTGCTGGAGAAGTCGCAGCCCAGCAGCAGGGTTTGTGGTGTGGCGGCCATCATCCCAAGGCCAGGGCCGTGACGCCCGCCGCAATGCACAGCGCTCCACAGATGCGCGCCACGCGGTCACCCTCGCCCAGCAGGTGCCCGCCGATGAGTGCGGCAAACAGCATGGACACCTCGCGCGCAGGGGCCACGTGCGAAAGGGGCGCCTGCTGCATGGCGTACAGCACCAGCACATAGGCCACGGGGCTCACCACCGCCACGGCCAGGGCAAAACGCCACTGCGCCAGCCACAGCGTGCGGGCGGTGGGCAGGTCGCGCAGCACCACAGGCGCCAGCAGCCCCACGCGCACAAAGTTGCCCATGTAGTCCACCAGGATGGGCGACATGAGCAAAAACTTGACCGCATAGCCATCGACCACGGTGTAACTGGCAATGAAGGCCCCCGTGAGCAGGCCGTACAACATGCCTTTGTGCACGCGCGCCCGCGCGGCAGGGTCATGCGCGGCACGCAGCAGGCCCGGGCCACCCGCGATCAGGAACACGCCCCCCACCACGCCCACGATGCCCAAGGCGCCCAGCGCCGAGATCTGCTCACCCAGCAGCGTGATGGCCACCAGCGACGACAAGAGCGGCCCAGAGCCGCGCGCCAACGGGTAAACCACGGTGAGGTCTGCCACACGGTAGCCGCGCAGCAGGATGACGAAGTACGCCACATGCAGCAGCCCGCTGGCGACCACAAAGCCCCACTCCACCGCACCCCACAGCGGCACCGCGTCGCGCCCCAGGTACCAGCCCAGCGGCGCCCAGACGACCATCATGATCACCGAGGTGAAGAACGCAAACCGCGAGTCCCCCCCAGCCTTCTTGGCCACAATGTTCCAGCACGCGTGGATGAGGCCGGCGAGGATGATGAGGGCGAAGGCGGTGAAGGTCACGGGTCAGAAAGAGAGAGGGCTTGAATGCAAAAAGCCGCAGCCCCTGTGGGCTGCGGCTGCAATAACGAGGTCAGGACAATGACGAAAAGTGGGGTGATTGGCGTAGCGAGCGGCCTCAGCCTGGGTGGAGGAACGCAGCCGCACTCGCGCGCGGCGAGTACCGCAGGCCCGGGATCAGGCCGCGCAGTAGCCAAGCGCCCCGCTTTTCAGGCTCTTCCGATGATGGAGGCTGTGGCCATCAACTCTTCGAGCAGCGCAAACGACACCTTGCCCGACACCGCATACGGGTCCAGTTCGGGCTTTTCAGAGTATTTGAGCAAGATAGAGTGGTTGATCTTGGACAGGTTGACCTGGCCCATGGTCCAGCCGCCAAAACGGCGCTCGGCGATTTCTTCGTAGTGCAGCAGTTCCACGTTTTGGTGACGCGGATCTTTCTGGATGTGGCCGTACAGCTCGCTCACCGCAGAGCGGCCGCCCTCGATGGCTTGCAGGAACACACCGCCGCCGTAGCACAGCACGCCGGTGATGCCGCAGCCCGGGTTGTGCTGGCGTGACTGGGTCAGGATGGCTTCGATGGCGGCGGGCGAGGTATCGACCGCGCGACTGGCGTAAAGCAGGCGTACCAGCATGGTCAGTTCTTTCCAGGAATGAGGGACAAAAATTCACGGCGCAGCGCGCTGTCCTTGAGGAACACGCCGCGCATGACCGAGTTGATCATCCGGCTGTCGTTGTCGCGCACGCCGCGCCAGGACATGCAGAAATGGCTGGCTTCCATCACGATGGCAAGGCCGTCGGGCTGGGTCTTTTCCATGATGAGGTCGGCCAGTTGCACCACGGCTTCTTCCTGGATCTGGGGGCGGCCCATGATCCAGTCCACCAGGCGCGCGTATTTGGACAGGCCGATCACGTTGGTGTGCTCGTTGGGCATCACGCCGATCCAGATCTTGCCGATGACGGGGCAGAAGTGGTGGCTGCAGGCACTGCGCACGGTGAGCGGGCCCACGATCATCAGTTCGTTGAGATGCTCGGCGTTGGGAAACTCGGTGATGGGTGGCTGTGCCACATAGCGGCCGCGGAACACCTCGTTGAGGTACATCTTGGCCACACGGCGCGCGGTGTTGTTGGTGTTGTGGTCGCCTTCGGTGTTGATCACCATGCTGTCGAGCACGCCCTGCATCTTGATCTCGACCTCGTCGAGCAGCTTTTCCAGCTCGCCGGGCTCGATGAATTCGGCGATGTTGTCGTTGGCGTGAAAGCGCTTGCGCGCGGCGGCAAGGCGCTCTCGGATCTTGACGGAAACGGGCGTGCCTTCGTCCGGTGAGGTGGGCGTCATATCGGCGGCAGGTTGGCTGGACATGGGTGGCATCGTACCAGCGAACGCGGGTTGATCGATTGCAAGGGTTTTAGGCAGCAAGCGCTAGTGCAATATGCCTTGATAGCTATAAATTAAATAGCAATCTGGACAAAGCGCCCGTCAATACCGCTTGCCCGTCACCCACAGCGCCAGGCGCATGAGGCCAAAAGCCACGCGGTCTAGCACCCGCTGGCGCAACGGGCGGCCGGCATAGCGCGCAGGGTCCATGCGGCGGCCCGCGTGTTGCATGGCATGCACCAGGCGCTGGCGCAGGTCGATGGCAAAGGCGGCGTCTTCCACCACCACGTTGGCCTCGCGCGCCAGCAGCAGGGAGAGCGGGTCGAGGTTGGACGAGCCCACTGTGGCCCAGGGCCGGTCGCCCTGTGCATCGATCACGGCCACCTTGGCGTGCAGAAAGCTCGGGGCGTACTCATAGATCTCCACCCCCGCCTCCAACAGCGCGCCATACACGGGCCGGGCCGCGTGGTACTGCATGAAGTATTCATACCGCCCTTGCAGCAGCAGCCGCACCCGCACGCCCCGGCGTGCGGCCATCACCAGCGCGCGGCGCAGCTTGCCGCCAGGCATGAAGTAGGCGTTGGCGATGATGACCTCGTGCCGCGCCGCGCCGATGGCCTTGCGGTACGCCTTCTCGATGCGGCTGCGGTTGCGCACGTTGTCACGCAGCACCAGGGTGGCGCGTACGGGTGGCCGGGCGTCGGCTTTGTCGCCCTGCGCGGCATGCCGTGCTGCGCTGGCGGCGCGCAGGGCCTGCAGCGCCTCGGGCAGGCGGCGCTGGCGCGCGTCGCGCACGGCCTGCATGCGCCACCAGAGCTGGTCCATGGTGTCGCTGGCCGATGCCACCAGACTGCCCGTCGTCCGCACCGCAAAGTCAAAACGGGGCGCCTCCAGCGCGCCGTAGTTGGGGTCGTGATAGTCGTCCAGCACATTGATGCCGCCGCAAAACAGCACGCGCCCATCCACCACGCACAGCTTGCGGTGCAGGCGCCGCCAGCGGTGCGGCAGCAGCAGCCCCAGCGGCCCCAGCGGCGAATACACGCTGCACAACACCCCTGCGGCCTGGAGCTGCTCGGCCCAGGCCTTGGGCAACGCGCCCGTGCCCACGCCATCGACCACCAGATGGGTGCGCACGCCGCGCGCTGCCGCGCGCATCAGCGCCTGGGCCACCGAGGCACCGGCGCCGGTGAAGTCGAAGATGTAGGTCTCGAACTGGATGTCCGCCATCGCGGCATCCATGGCCTCGATGAGTGCCGGAAACAGCTCTTCGGCGCCTTGCAGCAGGCGCACCTGGTGGTCGTCGGCGGGCCCGGCGCTCAGAGCCTGCGCAGACGGCTTGCGCCTCATCCCGCCACCTCGACACCGCGCGCACCACGGCAAAGCCTCACAGCCCGAACTCCGCGATCAGGGGCAAATGGTCTGACATGCGCCACCAGATGCGGCCGCGCGGCACGTGCAGCGACAGCGGCGTGAGCCCACGCGCATACACATGGTCCAGCTGCGCCAGGGGCAGGCGCGCGGGGTAGGTGAAGGTGCGCGGCGCATCCCACTCATACAAGCCAAAGCCCGCAAGCATGCGCTTGAGCAACTGCCCCCAGTCATTGAAGTCGCCCGCCACCACCAGCGGCGTGCCGGGCGGCACCTCGCGCTCGATGAAGCTCTGCAGGCGCTCGATCTGGCGGATGCGGCTGCCGGGGATCAGGCCCAGGTGCACCACGATCACGTGCACCTTGCGGCCCTGCACGTCCACCTCGACATGCAGCAGGCCGCGCTGCTCGAAACGGTGGTCCGAGATGTCTTCGTGCTGGTGCCCGATCACGGGCCAGCGGGTCAGCAACGCGTTGCCATGTTCGCCGTGTTTGGTGACCGCGTTGGTGCGGTACACCGCCTCGTAGCCTTCGGGCGCCAGGAACTCGGCCTGCGGCAGCTCGGGCCAGCGCTGAAAATACGCCGCCTCGCGCCGGTGCAGCTTGCGCACCTCCTGCAGGCAGACGATGTCGGCATCGAGCTGCTCCACCGCCAAGCCCAGGTTGTGGATCTCCAGCCGCCGCGCGGGCCCGATGCCTTGCACCCCTTTGTGGATGTTGTAGGTGGCTACCCGCAGGATGTCGTCGTGTTGCATGGTTGAATTGTGTCGCAAGCCGCCCGGGCAAGGGGTTTGCCCGACGACCGCAGGATAGCGCTGCGCCTTACACTGGCACCTCTAACTTCTTGAGCACGCAGGGACGGCCCACACCCAATGGCTACCGAAAGCGGCCCCAATCCCGCCCCACCAACCCAGGCGCTGATCGTGGACAGCAATGCCACGTCGCGCAGCATCCTGGTGGGACAGTTGCGCGAATACGGCGTGACCCGCATCGTGCAGTGCTCGCGTGTGCAAGACGCACGCAGCCGGCTGGAACACACGGTGTTTGACTACGTGTTGTGCGACCAGTTTTTTGGCGAGTCCAACTACTCGGGCCAGACCCTGCTGGACGACCTGCGGCGCGCACAGCTGCTGCCGTTTTCCACCGTGTTCTTCATGGTCACGGCCGAGGCCTCGTACGCAGCGGTGGCCGAGGCCGCCGAGTCAGCCCTGGACGGCTACCTGCTCAAACCCTTCACGCCCAGCGCGCTGTTTGAGCGCCTGAGCCTGGCGCGCCTGCGCAAGATCCACCTCAAGCCCATCTTCGATGCCATTGAGGCCGAGGACTTCGAGCAGGCTGCCGCGCTGTGCGTGCAGCGTTTCGAGGCCCGCAAGCCCTACTGGCTGTATGCCGCGCGCATCGGCTCGGAGCTGCTGCTGCGCCTGGGGCGGCACGACGAGGCACGCACCCTGTTCGAGGCCGTGATCGCCGCGCGCGCCCTGCCCTGGGCGAAGCTGGGCGTGGCGCGTGCACAGATCGAATCGGGCCAGGCCGCGCGCGCCATCACCACCTTGCAGGAGCTGATTGGCGAGGACGCCTCGTTTGCCGACGCCTACGACGTGCTGGGCCGCGCGCAGGTGGAAATGGGCAACTTTGCGCAGGCGATCGAGACCTACCGCACGGCCAGCACCCTCACGCCCGACTCGGTGGTGCGGCTGCAGAAGCTGGGGATGATGTCGTACTACATGGGCGACCGCGCCACCGCCACCAAGGTGCTGGCGCGCGCCACGATGCTGGGCATTGACTCCAAGCTGTTCGACTACCAGTCGCTGGTGCTGCTGACGTTTGCCTATTACGCCGAGAACGACCGCAAGGGCATCGAGCGGTGCATGGCAGACTTTGCCCGCATCCTGGAGCGCCACCCGAGCAGTGCACGCATTCGGCGCTTTGCCGAGGTGGCGCGCGCGCTGCAGCTCATCCAGCAGCGGCAGTTCTCGCAGGCGGTCGAATCGGTGCGTGGCATGGCCCGCGAGATCGCCTCCAGCACCTTCGACTTCGAGGCCGCCTGCAACCTGGGCAGCCTCTTGGCCGTCTTGGCCGTCACGTCCATCGAGTTGCCCGAGGGCGACAGCTGGGTGCTTGCCCTGGGCATGCGCTACGCTAACACGCGCGGCCTGACTGAGCTGCTGGCCAACGCCTGCAACCTGCATGCGCCCTACAGTGACCTGGTGCGCGACTGCCTGCAACGCGTCAACAAGACGGCCGAGGTGGCCATGGCGCAAAGCCTGGGGGGCGACCCCGGCGGTGCCGTGCAGAACCTGCTGGCCGAGGCCGAACGCACTCTCAACTCCAAGCTGCTCGATATGGCCCAGCAAGTGCTGCTGCGCCATGGCGCGCGCATGGCCACACCCGAGCCGTTGCAGGAGGCCATCGACGCCTTGCGTACCCGCATCGGCAACACCCCGGCACGGGCCATCCTGGGGCAAGACAGCGAGCGGCATCCGGGTGGCGTGGCGCTGCGGGTACGGGGCGGTGCCGACAACAGCGCACCCGCGCGCCTCCCGCCGCCGCAGGACAGCCAGGCCGATGACCCAGCGCCCGCAGACGATGACGAGGTCGGCGACGACGACCCTGCTGCCGCCCTGCGCATGCGGCCGCCCCATACGCCGTGATGGGCGGGCGCTCCGCCCTCCGTTCGCTCAGAAAGTGTGAATGAACCCGGCGTGACCGAGGGGGTCGCACCTCCGTGCCCCGTCAAGACGCAAAGCGCAGCCATAGCGAGGGACATGGCGGGCATTTGCAACGCCGAGGGGGTTCGTCGGCGCGAGACAAGCGGGCTTGGAGGGCGGACACACCTTCTCCACCCTTCTCGGCCCTTTGAGCCCGCCCACACCGGGCCACCTCACGTACGGCACACAAACCGGGGAAGCAGCAGACACGCTTCGGCATTGGACGCAGAGAAGCACCGGTCGGCCGCCTGCTGCCAGGGCAGCCATTCATAGGCATCGTGCTCGCGCGGGCTCAGCACCACGGGCGTCCCCGGGGGCACGCACAGGCCAAACACGCGCTCGCGGTTGCGCACCACACCGGGTGCATAACGGTGCAGCCACTGAGGCCAGATGTCGTACACGTTCTCCAGCGCCCAGTCGGCCAGCCAGCAACCCAGTGCCTGGGTGTCGATGCCGGTTTCTTCGGCGACCTCGCGCCGCGCTGTTTCTGCAAAAGGTTCGTCCAGCGCATCTTTGCTGCCGGTGACCGATTGCCAATGCCCCTCACCCCCGGTGCGGCGGATCAGCAGCACCTCCAGAGCCGGGGTGTGGATGACCACCAGCACCGACTCCGGGAGCTTGTACGGTCGCTGGGGCGCGGGTGTCATGGCTGGGCGGCGCTTGCGCTCACTGGCCTTCAACCGCCCTTGGGGCGCTGGACTGCCGGGGTAGTGGGCACGGGCGGGGGCAGCTCCTTGGCCTGCAGCGCGCGTGCCTGCACAACCAGCTGGTTGTGTGCATCCAGAAACGCCGCGGCAATGACTTTGCCCTCATTGGTATTGCTCCAGCCCGCACCCGCAGCGCCGCCCAGCTTGCCAAACACCAGGCCACCCAGGCCCAGGTCGGTGGTGCGCGCAGAGCCCGTGGCCGCTGCCACCTGTTCGGTGGTTTCGTTGTCGGACAGCAGCAAGGCCGTCTGCGCTTCCTTGAACTTGACCTGCTCCACCAGCCCGGCCAGGCCTGCAATGTCGCGCAGCACCGGGATCATGGCGATCACCCCGGCCAGGCCCCGGCCCGCATCCTGCTCGCTGAACGTGAGGCTGGGCGTGAGCGTGTATTGCGCCTCATAACCCTTGCCCTTGGCCACGGTGGAGTTGTTCTTGCGCAGGACGCCCGCGTCCTTCAGCTCCTGCTCCTGAATGGTCCCCTTCAGGCCAGCCGCCCGGTCTACCACCCGGAAGCACCCACTTTGCTGTGCCAGCAGCTTGACCAACGGCACCGGCGACGCCGGCAGCTGGTAGCCCGAGCCCATGATGTAGCCATTGGGGTTCTCGGCCAGCGCCAGGGTGGCTACCGGCGCATCACAACGCACCAGCTCGCGGGCCGCGTTCTGCGCGCCCTGCGGCCCGGCCGAACCCGTGACCACAGAGCCCCCCTGGCCCAGTTCAGTCTTCTTCTCGCCACAGCCGGCCAGTGCCAGGCAGGCGGCCGTCACCAGCAGCAACACGGGGGAAGTTGTCAACAAACGCATGGGGAAAGCCTCTTTGGGCCCGCGCCCGGCCATCAATGCCTGGCGGGTGGAGCATGAAAAAAGCGGCCCGGGCACAAGGCCCGAGCCGCTTGGTGTGCGATGCATGGCTGCATGCGCGAGGGACGTGGGTGATGCGCCCGGAATCACGCCGCAGTCTTGACCGCGTCGGGGTTGCGCAGGCGGATGTGCAGCTCGCGCAGTTGCTTTTCATCGACCACGGATGGCGCTTGCGTCAACAGACACTGGGCGCGCTGGGTCTTGGGGAAGGCGATCACGTCGCGGATCGATTCGGCACCGGTCATCAGCGTCACGATGCGGTCCAGGCCAAAGGCCAGGCCGCCGTGCGGGGGCGCGCCGTACTGCAGCGCGTCCAGCAGGAAGCCGAACTTCAGCTGGGCTTCTTCGGGCGTGATGTTGAGGGCGTCGAACACCTTCTGC
The DNA here is from genome assembly GCF_001428225.1 of Acidovorax sp. Root70. Taxonomy (NCBI): domain Bacteria; kingdom Pseudomonadati; phylum Pseudomonadota; class Betaproteobacteria; order Burkholderiales; family Comamonadaceae; genus Acidovorax; species Acidovorax sp. Root70. Next base: position 163,349 of record NZ_LMHQ01000012.1, on the reverse strand, counting down.
TGCACGTCGGCGCGGTGGATACGGACGGAGCCGCCACCCATTTCCCAGCCGTTGAGCACCATGTCGTAGCCCTTGGAGATGCACTTCTCGGGCGCGGTGACCATCCAGTCTTCGTGGCCGTCCTTGGGGCTGGTGAAGGGGTGGTGCACCGAGTTCCAGCGCTGGTTTTCCTCGTCGTACTCGAACATCGGGAAGTCCACCACCCACAGCGGGGCCCAGCGGTTCTCGAACAGGCCGTTCTTCTTGCCAAACTCGCTGTGGCCGATCTTGATGCGCAGCGCGCCGATCGCGTCGTTGACGATCTTTTCCTTGTCGGCGCCAAAGAAGATCAGGTCGCCGTCTTGTGCGCCAGTGCGCTCCAGCACGGCTTGCAGGGCGGCGTCGTGGATGTTCTTCACGATGGGCGACTGCAGGCCGTCACGGCCCTTGGCCAGTTCGTTGACGCGGATATAGGCCAGGCCCTTGGCGCCGTAGATCTTGACGAATTCGGTGTAGGCGTCAATCTCGCCGCGGCTGATGCCACCGCCTTCGACCGAGCCACCAGGCACGCGCAAGGCCACCACGCGGCCGTTCTTCATGTTGGCGGCGCCGGAGAACACCTTGAAGTCCACGTCCTTCATCACGTCGGTCAGCTCGGTGAATTCGAGCTTCACGCGCAGGTCGGGCTTGTCGGAGCCATACAGGCGCGCAGCGTCCTGGTAGGTCATGACGGGGAACTCGCCCAGGTCCACGCCCAGCGTGTTCTGGAACACCGTTTTGATCATGCCCTGGAACATGTCGCGGATGTCCTGCTCTTCCATGAACGATGTTTCGATATCGATCTGGGTGAACTCAGGCTGGCGGTCGGCGCGCAGGTCTTCGTCGCGGAAGCACTTGGTGATCTGGTAGTAACGGTCGAAGCCCGCCACCATCAGCAGCTGCTTGAACAGCTGGGGCGACTGGGGCAGCGCGAAGAAATGGCCATCGTGCACACGGCTGGGCACGAGGTAGTCGCGCGCGCCTTCGGGCGTGCTCTTGGTGAGCATGGGGGTTTCGATGTCGATGAAGCCGTTGGCATCGAGGAACTTGCGCACTTCCATGGCCACCTTGTAGCGCAGCATCAGGTTGTTCTGCATGTAGGGGCGGCGCAGGTCCAGCACGCGGTGCGTGAGGCGCGTGGTTTCGGACAGGTTTTCCTCGTCGATCTGGAACGGGGGCGTGACCGAGGGGTTGAGCACGTTCAGCTCGTGGCACAGCACTTCGATCTGGCCGGTCTTGAGCTTGTCGTTGGTGGTGCCAACGGGGCGGGCACGCACCACACCCTTGACCTGCACGCAGAACTCGTTGCGCACGTCTTCGGCGACCTTGAACATCTCGGCGCGGTCGGGGTCGCACACCACCTGCACGTAGCCTTCGCGGTCACGCAGGTCGATGAAGATCACGCCACCATGGTCACGGCGGCGGTTCACCCAGCCCGACAGGGTAACGGTTTGGCCCATCAGGGCTTCGGTCACAAGACCGCAATAGTGGGAACGCATGGCCATGACAAAACTTCCGGCGCCGGGGGGCGCGTTGACGTTGAAAGAGATTGCTTACTTGGGTGGGGGCAGCGTGGGGTCCGCAGGAGCCACAACGCCCATCGAGACGATGTACTTGAGGGCACTGTCCACGCTCATGTCGAGCTCGACACAGTCGCTCTTGCGCACCATCACAAAATACCCACCGGTAGGGTTGGGGGTGGTGGGCACGTACACGCTGACGAACTCGTCGCGCAGGTACGCAGCCACTTCACCATTGGGGGCACCCGTGACGAACGCCACGGTCCATACCCCTTCGCGGGGCCACTGCACGAGCACGGCCTTGCGAAAGGCATTGCCGCTTTCGGAAAACAGCGTGTCCGACACCTGCTTGACGCTGGAGTAGATCGAGCGCACCACCGGGATGCGGTGCACCAGTGCATCACCCCACTGCACGAGCTTGCGGCCCGCGAAGTTGCTGGCAATGGCGCCCACCACCAGCAAGATGGCCAGTGTCAGCACCACGCCAAAGCCCGGGACATGCACCCCGAGCAGCTTGTCGGGTTGCCACGCGCCAGGCAGGATCTGCAGGGTCTGGTCGAGCGTGCTCACAATCCAGTTGAGCACCCAGGCGGTGATGACACCGGGCACGATGACCAGGAGGCCTGTCAACAGCCATTTGCGCAAGGCAGCCATGCAGATCCTCAGCTCGAAGACGAAGAAGTGCCGCTGGCGCCGGTGGCGCTAGTGCTGCTTGTGCTGGCCGCTTCTTTTTTAGGAGCATCACCGCCACTGGCCGGTGCTGCCGACTCGGTCTTGGACTCCGACTTGGCCTCGGTGGCCGGGGCCGAGTTACCCCCGTTGCCTCCGCGGAAATCGGTCACATACCAGCCCGAGCCCTTGAGCTGGAAACCTGCGGCCGTGACCTGCTTGGAGAAGGCCTCGGCGCCGCAAGCGGGGCACACCGTCAGCGGTGCGTCGGAGATTTTTTGCAGCACATCCTTGGCATGGCCACAGGAGCCGCATTTGTAGGCGTAAATAGGCATGTCAGTGTGTTGAGGGAAAGTGGGAGGGTAGGGACAGCCCATTACTGGACCATCCCCCCCTAAGAACCGTGCGTGCGACTTTCACCGCACACGGCTCAAGCACAACTTAGTCCAGCAATAAGCAAAACACGCGATTTTACTCTACGCGCCTTTCTTATCCTGAACCCTAAGCCTTGTTGAGGCCGGCTTCGCGACCGGCAACCCAAGGGCATGCAACCTCTGATGGCACACCGGGTGCAGGAGCACCCGGTTAGACATAGCGTCCGACCCGCCATTCACCTTGTAAACAATGTGATGATCGTGCCAACCGCCTTCATGATCGAGCGGTTCTGTGCAGAGTGCACAGCGCCCGTCCTGGGAGATATACAGCATTGACGCTTCGTAACGATGGCGCAGGCTCTTTGCCGTGCGTTTCGTCCGCAACATCTCTCCATACTCCTCCCAGACAGGATCAAAGGGGTTGTAGTCTCCTTTGATCTTTTCATGCCTTTCAATCACTGTGTCGCTTAATCGCGCCAACCGTTTCATGATCGGTTCGTCTTCTGTACCTACTTTGGCTGCGAACTCTGTCCTTTCACCAATGACCTTCCAGTAACGTTGGGTGCACCAGCTTGGGGATTTCTTCGGATGTCGCCTCCTCGCCCAGCGGACAAGCCGCCAGTAGATGAGGTAGTCCATCCGACTGAACGTCTCTTTCGCGACCACCGGTTGGTGATACCTAGCCCATCCCCGAAGGATTGGGTTAAGTTGCGCGATGAGATCCTCCTGTTTTGTCGATAGATGCGTCCTTACGATTTCCGATACCTTGCGATAGAACGCTTTCACGTTTTTCTTGCTCGGCTTGATTAGCAGCTTTCCACGGTATTTGCGGAAATTCCATCCAAGGAAATCGAAGCCTCGGTCAATGTGCGTGACGCAGGTCTTTTCCAGCGATAGCCGCAGTCCTCGTTTTGCAAGGAATGCTTCTACCCATGGTCGGACTTCAATCTCTAACAGCTCTCGTGAGCTCCCAGTGATGACGAAGTCGTCCGCGTAGCGGACCACATTTACTTTGGCTCTACGGGCTTTCACAACACCCAGCCGCGCGTTTAAGTGCGCGGCGAGTCCCGTTTCCAACCCATTCAGAACGCAATTCGCCAGGGTTGGCGAAATGACACCACCTTGCGGTGTTCCCTCATCTGTCGGCGAGATGCGACCCTGATGGACCACTCCGGCTTTCAACCATTTCCGTAGCACTTCCCTGTTCATGAGAACACGGTCGAGCATCCAGTCATGGTTGATATGGTCGAAGAACCCCTGAATGTCGGCTTCCAGTACCCATTCGGCCGAGGCCTTCTGGGACAAGGAAACGAACAACTGGCTCATGGCATCGTGCGTTGAGCGCCCAGTCCGAAAGCCGTAGCTGTTCGGGTCGCTGGTGCTCTCTGACACTGGTTCCAATGCCAGTAGGAACAACGCCTGCATGGCCCTGTCAAACATGGTCGGAATGCCAAGCGGCCTTTCCTTCCCGTTTGCTTTGGGAATGTAGACCCGCCGCAAGGGCTGCGGTTTGTACCCTCGAAGATTCTTCAACCGACCGATCGCCGCCCATTTGGAGGCAGGCGAATCCCAAAGTTCGCGATCGACGCCACTCGTTCGTTTGCCTTGGTTTTCGGTCACTCGTCTCACGGCCAGCGCTCTGGCCGAGAACGAGTGAGTTAGAGACCTTTGCAGCGCTTTCACGCGGCGCCAGTCTTTTTCTTGCGTAGCCTTCGCTAGACGGGTCTGCGTCGTCCGCACGTTCCGCGCCACTAGACCCCAATCGATGGAGTGCCAGTCTTGCGGTTCGCGTGAGGACGCAGACTCGTCGCGCGAAGCGACGTGTTTTCTCATGCTTTCCTCCAGGTTGAACCCCTGGAGACGCACACCTCCCCCGAAGGGGAATTGCATCCCTTCGGGGTCAGTTTGAACTTAGTCAGTCGTGTAACGACGATTGCACCACGCGGAAGTCAGCACGCTTTCGCGTCAGGGCACGGGCCCCTATGCCACCCATTACAGGTAACCATTCGCTTTCTCCGCTATCCCATACCCCCTCATCCAACAGGTCGTCTCGCGACTTCCCTGCCCTTGCGCAGAGCGCTTGGGCGGACAGTGGGGCTTACCACGTTCCCTGCCTTGCCGACGAATGACAACTTGCGTTGTTTACGTCTATCCGTTTAGGGCTCATCTCTCCAGGGGCTGCATGTGTGACGACGAACACCTAGTTTTGACAGGTGATGCCAGCAGCGGACCGTTTGGTTACGGCCTATCAGCAGATTTGGCCGCTCAATTGTTACCCTGGTTCAAACGATGATTCACTTATGTTGCCCATGCGGAACTAGCCTAGCGTCCTATATCACCTCTGCTGGCGATGGTCCTGACGCCCCCCTCGCAGGGGACCCCAGCCGTGTTACGGGGACGCATTGTCGAGCGGGCTTCACACGGAGACGTTACCGTCCCCGCATGCCACTCTAGGCTACTCATGGTCGTACAAGAGGTCACAGCACTTCGGACGAAGGTGTGACAAGGCAAAACAGAGCAGAGCACTCTGAGAGTCAGAGATGCGCAGCGCAATTTACAAGGTGACCAATCCGTGGACGGATTTGGTCATCCCATTGGCGAGTTCCGCTTGTGGCGGACTCGTCGGCAAGTTGCGCGAGCGCCACAGACGGCATCACTGCCGCGATGAAAGCAGGTTTAACCCTGCATTGCAGTCGGTTTTACCCGCTGCAATTATCAAAACCGCAACTAGGTTGCGGTCTGTAGAGGACCGTTTTACCGGCTCTCAATCTCTAAATAAAAGCACCGTAAGTGCTTGATTTAATTGCTAATTATTTAGTGAGGCTAGCTACCTCTCTCAGAGCAACACGTTACGTGTCGCACCAAAACCCTCAATTATAGGCGGCATGCCCATAACCACTGGTCTATTCCACACCGACCATCTTGTGGTGAGTGGCGTGGCTGTTGCGGATGGCCTGTGGCCCGAGAGAGCCGATCAGCATGCCCGCCAGCGCAGCGAGCAAACCTGCCAACTGCGCCGGGAAGGTTGCCCCTGCCGGTGTGGCCAGGAACAACAGCCAGGTCACGAGGCCCAGCACGATGGCAAAGATCGCGCCCTGCGTGGTGGCGCGCTTCCAGTACAGGCCGAACACCAGCGGAACAAACGCACCCACCAGCGGCACCTGGTAGGCGCCCGACACCAGCTCATAGATCGACGTGCCCTGCATGTAGATGGCATAAGCCAGCACACAGGCGCTGAACACCAGCGTGGTGATGCGCATCGTGCGCAGGTGCTGCTTGTCCGAGCTGTGCGGGCGGAACTGGCGCCAGATGTTCTCGGTGAAAGTGACGCTCGGCGCCAGCAGGGTGGCCGAGGCCGTGGATTTGAGCGCCGACAGCAGGGCCCCGAAGAACAGCACCTGCATCACGAAAGGCATCTTCTCCAGCACCAGCGTGGGCAGCACCTTTTGCGGGTCGTCCTTGAGCAGCGCAGCCGTTTCGGTCGGCATGATGATGAGTGCGCTGGCCACCAGGAACATGGGGACAAAGGCGAACAGGATGTAGCAGATGCCGCCGATCACAGGGCCTCGCGTGGCCGCCTGAATGTTGTTGGCCGACATCACGCGCTGAAAGACGTCCTGTTGGGGGATGGAGCCGAACATCATGGTCACGCCCGCCGCGATGAAGAACATCACGTCATGGAACTTCGGTTCAGGCAGGAACCGGAACAGCTCACGGCTGGACGCGAACTCGATCACCTTGTCGGCCCCGCCGGCCATGTTGCCCGCAAACACGGCAATGATGGCCAGGCCCACCACCAGGATGATCATCTGGATGAAGTCGGTGACCGCCACCGACCACATGCCGCCGAACAGCGTGTAGGCCAGGATGGAGACCACGCCAATCGTCATGCCCACCGGAATGCTGATGGCGCCGCCAGACAACAGGTTGAACACCAGCCCCAGCGCCGTGACCTGGGCCGAAACCCAGCCCAGATAGCTCAGCATGATGATCAGCGAGCAGACGACTTCCACCGCACGGCCGTAGCGCTCGCGGTAGTAGTCGCTGATGGTGAGCAGCGTCATGCGGTACAGCTTGCCAGCAAAGAAAAGGCCGACCAGGATCAGGCAGAAGCCCGCGCCGAAGGGGTCTTCCACCACATTGCCCAGGCCACCCTCGATGAACTTGGCGGGAATGCCCAGCACGGTCTCTGACCCGAACCACGTGGCGAACGTGGTGGTGATGATCATGTACAGCGGCAGGTGGCGCCCGGCGATGGCGAAGTCCGCAGCGTTCTTGACGCGCCGGGCTGCCAACAGGCCGATGCCGATCGTGATCAGCAGGTAAACGATAACCAGGGTCAGCAGCACAGCGCGCTCCTCTCTCTTTTTGTCTCGGTCGGTCGATGGTGAAGAAATCCGACGACAGCACCGGCCCCCTGCCCGGGGGCCCCGCACATGCAGATCGTCAGAAAAGCCGGATTCTGATCAGCAGTTGGATGAGCAGCAAGCCCAGCACAAACCCCACCCCAGCAAAAATGATGCCTTGCAGCAGCCGGTTGGTGCGGTTTTGGGCTTCCAGCAGCTCGCGGATCGCCGACTGGTGGTCCGCCGGGCGCTGGCGCAGCGCGTCGTAGACCAGCCGTGGCAGCTCGGGCAGCAGCTTGGCATAGTGCGGCGCCTCCGCCCGCAGTTCGCGCCACAGGCGCTGGGGGCCCATCTGCTCGAGCATCCACTTTTCGAGGAAAGGCTTGGCCGTGCTCCAGAGATCGAGTTCGGGGTCGAGCTGGCGGCCCAGGCCTTCGATGTTGAGCAGGGTTTTTTGCAGCAGCACCAGCTGGGGTTGGATTTCGACCTGAAAGCGGCGTGAGGTCTGGAACAGGCGCATCAGCACCATGCCGAGCGAGATTTCCTTGAGCGGCCGGTCGAAATACGGCTCGCACACGGCACGAATGGCCGACTCGAGGTCGTTGACCCGCGTCCCGGGGGGCACCCAGCCACTTTCGATGTGCAGCTCCGCCACCCGCTTGTAGTCCCGGCGGAAAAACGCCACGAAGTTCTGCGCCAGGTATTCCTTGTCCACTTCGGTCAACGTGCCGACGATGCCGAAGTCCAGCGAGATATAGCGGCCGAACGTGGCTGGCTCCAGACTCACCTGGATGTTGCCCGGGTGCATGTCAGCGTGGAAAAAGCCGTCGCGAAACACCTGGGTGAAGAAGATGGTGACGCCGTCGCGCGCCAGCTTGGGGATGTCCACCCCGGCATCACGCAGGCGCTCGACCTGGCTGATGGGAACGCCCTTCATGCGCTGCATCACCATGACCTCGGGGTGGCAGAAGTCCCAGAAGATCTCGGGAATCAGCACCAGGTCCAGCCCGGTCATGTTGCGCCGCAGCTGCGCGGCATTGGCCGCCTCGCGCACCAGGTCCAGCTCGTCGTGCAGGTAGTTGTCGAACTCGGCGACCACCTCGCGCGGCTTGAGGCGCTTGCCATCGGCCGACAGGCTCTCGACCCAGCCCGCCATCATGCGCATGAGGCTCAGGTCCTTTTCGATCACGGGCAGCATGCCCGGACGCAGCACCTTGACCGCTACCTCGCGCTCGATGCCCTGGCGATCACGCAACGTGGCGAAATGGACCTGGGCAATGGACGCGCTGGCCACCGGTATACGGTCGAAGGTGGTGAACACCTCATCCACGGGGCGGCGAAAAGCGCGCTCGATGGTGGCAATCGCAATGTCGGGGTCGAACGGCGGCACCCGGTCCTGCAGGCGGGCCAGTTCGTCGGCCATGTCGGGCGGCAGCAAGTCGCGCCGGGTGGACAGCACCTGGCCAAACTTGACGAAGATGGGCCCCAGGCTCTCCAGCGCCTCGCGCAGGCGCTGCCCACGCGGCGCATCCAGGTTGCGCCCGATGGACAGGATGCGCGAGATCATGCGCAGCCAGGGCTTTTGAAAGCTGTCTAGCAGCAAGCCGTCCAGGCCGAACCGGAACACCACCCACAGGATGGCAGCCCCCCGCAAGAAGCGCTTCATGCGTCAGCCCGGTCGGAACCACCCGAGGGCGACAGCGGCGCAGCCGTCGGAGTGCCAGGGGCCACGGGCGCCACCGCAGCCATCGTAGCGACCGCCGATGAGGGCGACTGGCCGGCTGCGGCCATGCGCGAACCCACAAACTGGCGCAGCGCCTGTGCAGCGCGGCTGGCAAACTGCGCCAGCGTGTGCGCGGGGGCATCACCGATCACGCGGGCCAGGTCCTCTTCCACGTCCCAGCGCACATGGTCCACCAGCCAGTTGATCTCTGCGGCCAGTTGCACATCGCCCTCGATGCGGATGGACGGCTTGTCTCCCCGCAGCGCGGCCTGGGCCAGGGTGAAGGGAGAGCTGTCGGTCACTTCCAGCCGCAGATCCGGCACGGCAGATTCGGGCGCCAGGTTGAACAGGCCTGCCGGGGTGATAACCAGCGACAGGGAGTACACCCGCCACTGCACCCGAGCGATGCGGCCCTTTTGGCGCACCAGCCGGTCGGGGGCCTCTTTTTCCTGCATCAGCACATGGTTGAGAAACAGCACCAGGCGCTGCTGCACTTCATGCACCAGCCATTGCGGGGGCTGTGGACCAGCGGCCAGCCGCTCGAAGAGGCCGTCCAGAAAAGGAAAAGGGGACTGTGGTGTTGCCATAGTCCCCGATTATTCCCTGAACTGGAATGCCCCTGGCGCACAGGAGCGCCGTGGGCTGCGATTACTGCAGTGCCTGCACGCCTGCCACCAGCCAGCCGGTGTTGCCCGCCTTGGGCTTGGTCATGTTCCAGACCTCGCGGAAGGGGCTGGGCCCGGCCGAGGGTTCTTCGCGGATCATGCCCGAGAACTCGACGCTGGCCATGTAGCCGTCGCCCAGGTCTTCGATGCCCAGCAGCTGCGCCTCGATCATGACCACGTCGGTGTGGTTGGGCTGGGTGCCGCGGTGGTCTTCACGCTCGGTCAGCTGGGTGCGGATCTCGTCGAGCATGTTGTCCGTCATCATGGACCGCAGGGTGGCGATGTCCGAGCGGTCCCACGCGCCCTGCAAGGTCACGAAGTTGCGCTTGGCCGCCGACAGGAAACCCTCGGTGTCGAAATCGGCAGGCACGCCCCAGTTCTGCGAGCCCGACAGGCCCGACCCGATCACCACGCCCGAACCCACGCCTGCCTGGCCGGCACGCGATGCGTCAAATGCCATGCTGCTGCGCTCCCAGGGGCGGGCAGAAGCGTCGTTGCCCACATTGTTGGGGCTGTACTGCCGTGGCACCTGGGCGGCGGCGGGCGTTGCGGCCCCTGCGCCCTGGAACGCGAACGGAGCGCCACCGGCAGCGGTCCCCGCACCGTTGCTGCCCCCCCCATTGCGGGACCGCATCACCATCTTGAAGATGGCAAACGCGGCAAAGGCCAGCAACGCAATCATCAGGATGTTGCCAAAGCCTGCACCCAGGCCCAGCGAATGCGCCAGCCAGGCCAGGCCCAGGCCAGCCGCCAGGCCGCCCAACATGGCGCCCCAGGGCTTCTTGGCCGGTGCAGCCGGTGCCGTCGCCGGTGTGGCGGTGGCAGGCTTGGCAGCGGCGGCCGTATTGGTCGCGCTCTGCGCCGGTGCCCCGGGCGTGGCAGGCGGCGTGGCCGACTCGCGCTGCGTCACGTTGCTGGACTGCTTGCCCACCGATTTGCCGCCACCCAGTCGCCGCGCGGCGTCGGCATCGGCGTGCGCAAACGCCAGCATCGCGACCAACACCACAGACCACAGTTTCATCATGACTTCTCCGTCTCCGTTATCCGCCGAGCAAACCGCTCAGCACTTGATTCCAACATGAAGAGCCACAATGCCCCCCGTCATGTTGTGATAGTCCACATGCCCAAAACCATTTTTTTGCATGAGGCTTTTGAGCTCTTCCTGTCCCGGGTGCATGCGGATCGACTCCGCCAGATACCGGTAGCTCGCGTCGTCGCCCGCCACCAGCTTGCCCAGCTGGGGCAGCACCTTGAATGAATACCAGTCGTACACCTTGGTCAGCGGCTGCGCCACCTTGGAAAATTCCAGCACCAGCAGCTTGCCGCCGGGCTTGAGCACGCGGCACATCTCGGCAATGGCCTGGTCCTTGTGCGTCATGTTGCGCAGGCCAAAGGCCACGCTCACCACGTCGAAATGCGCGTCGGGGAACGGCAGCTTCTCGGCGTCGCAGACCAGGGTGGGCAACACCACGCCTTCGTTAATGAGCCGGTCGCGGCCCACGCGCAGCATGGCTTCGTTGATATCCGTGTGCACCACGCGACCCGACGCGCCCACCTTCTTGGAGAACGCCAGCGACAGGTCACCCGTGCCACCCGCGATGTCCAGCACCTGGCTGCCTTCGCGCAGGTTGGCCACCATCACGGTGTAAGCCTTCCAGGCGCGGTGCAAACCCGCCGACATGAGGTCGTTCATCACGTCGTACTTGGAGGCCACGGAATCGAACACGCCACGCACGCGGCGTGCCTTGTCCTGCTCGTCCACCGACTGAAAACCAAAATGCGTGGTGCTCATAAGAATCATGCTAGGCGCGTGAACGCCAGAGGTACAGCGACAACCCCGCACTGAATTGGGGCATCTGTCGCAATTTGGAGAACGCCATTGAAACAAAACCAGCCGCTAGTGCAAGTAAATATTGCGCCTACAGCTATGTTTTCAATAGCACCTTGGGATGCAGGGGCTTCGGCGACTTTACGCGCCAGCAGCGTGACCGAGCCGGCTCGGAGCCTCAGTGGCCACCGCAGGCATGGCCCCCGGCACCGCCCTTGGGCGCCATGGGCGCATCGCGATCTGCTCCTGCCGCAGCCAGCCGCTCGGTGTACTGGGCCCACAGTGCGTCCTGCTTCTGGCCCAGCTCGTAGAGGTAGTCCCAGGTGAAGATGCCGCTGTCGTGCCCGTCGGAGAACGTGGGCTTGACGGCATAGTTGCCCACCGGCTCCAGATTGACCAGCGTCACGTTGCGCTTGCCCGTCTGCAGCACCTCTTGCCCCGGGCCGTGGCCCTGCACCTCGGCCGAAGGCGAGTACACGCGCATCAGCTCAAACGGAATGCGGAACGTGGCGCCATCCGAAAAGCCCACCTCCAGCACGCGCGACTGCTCATGCACCGTGAGGGCTTGCGGCGTAGGCGCACCCGCTTTCAAACCTGCCATGGAATCACCTGTGAGAAAACTGTTGTCAGAAACGACGGCGGCAATTGTCCCACCCACGTGGGCGCACTCCGCATGCGGGTTACCGGATGGCCCACTGCGCCAGTTGCGATTGCAGGTGCGCCTCCAGCGCCGGCAGCAACGCCTGCACGGCCGCCTCTTGCGCCGCAGGGCTGGGCCGCTGCGCAGCCGCCCACACAGGCGACGGGAAGTGGCTGTCCCAGTCAAACCGGGCAATCACGTGCCAGTGCAGATGGGGAACCATGTTGCCCAGCGCCGCAATGTTGACCTTGGTGGGCAACAGGTGCTGGCGCAGCGCCTGCTCCACCACGGTCACGGCTTCCATGCAATGCACGCGGTCAGCGGCGGCCAGGTCCGACCACTCGGCCACATGCGCATTCCACACCACGCGGTAGAACGCCGGAAAGCCCGCTTCGTTGGCCCGGATCACGCGCAGATGCTCATCGCGCCAGACGAGCGCGCCGCCGTCTTCGGCGCACAAAGGGCACGCCGTCACACGAGAACCCGCTCGATGCCGCCCTGGTTGGCACGCTGCACATATTCGGGCAGCCAGTTCTCGCCCAGGATCTGCTTGGCCATCTCGATGACGATGTAGTCGGCTTCGAGCAGGCCGGTCTGCAGGTCGTCGCCGTAGCGCGTGATGCCCTGCAGGCAGCTGGGGCAGCTGGTCAGGATCTTGATGTTGTCCTGCGCGCCCACGGCGCCGCTGGCGCGCAGCTGGGCCTCGCCCTTGCGGATTTCCTCTTCCTTGCGGAAGCGCACCTGGGTCGACACGTCGGGCCGCGTCACGCCCAGCGTGCCCGATTCGCCGCAGCACCGTTCGCTCTTGAGCACCTTGTCGCCCACAAGAGCGCGCACGGTCTTCATCGAGTCGCCCTGCTTCATCGGGTTGTGGCAGGGCTCGTGGTACAGGTAGCCGCCCTGGCCTGCGGGCAGCGTGATGCCTTTTTCGAGCAGGTATTCGTGGATGTCGATGATGCGGCAGCCCGGGAAGATCTTGTCGAATTCGTAGCCCTGCAGCTGGTCGTAGCAGGTGCCGCAGCTCACCACCACGGTCTTGATATCCAGGTAGTTGAGCGTGTTGGCGACGCGGTGGAAGAGCACACGGTTGTCCGTGATCATCTTCTCGGCCTTGTCGAACTGGCCGCTGCCGCGCTGCGGGTAGCCGCAGCACAGGTAGCCCGGCGGCAGCACCGTCTGCACGCCTGCATGCCACAGCATGGCCTGGGTCGCCAAGCCGACCTGCGAGAACAAGCGCTCCGACCCGCACCCGGGGAAGTAGAACACCGCCTCCGTCTCGGCCGTGGTGGCCTGCGGGTTGCGGATGATGGGCACGTAGTCCTTGTCCTCAATGTCCAGCAACGCGCGCGCGGTTTTCTTGGGCAGGCCACCCGGCAGCTTCTTGTTGACGAAGTGGATCACCTGTTCCTTGATCGGCGCCGTGCCCACCGTGGCAGGCGGCTTGGCCGTCTGCTTGCGGGACACCTTGCGCAGCAGGTCCACCGCCATGCGCTGGGCCTTGAAGCCCACGCCCACCATGGCCGTGCGCAGCAGCTTGATGGTGTCGGGGTTGGTGGCGTTGAGCATGGTCATGGCCAGCGCGTTGCCGGGCCGGAAGCTCTTCTTGCCCATCTTGCGCAGCAGGTTGCGCATGTTCATGGTGACATCGCCGAAGTCGATCTTCACCGGGCAAGGGCTCTCGCACTTGTGGCACACCGTGCAGTGGTCTGCCACATCCTCGAACTCCTGCCAGTGCTTGATGCTCACGCCCCGGCGGGTCTGCTCTTCGTACAAAAACGCCTCGACCAGCAGCGACGTTGCCAGGATCTTGTTGCGCGGGCTGTACAGCAGGTTGGCGCGCGGCACGTGCGTGGAGCACACGGGCTTGCACTTGCCGCAGCGCAGGCAGTCCTTGACTGAATCGGCAATGGCGCCGATGTCGCTCTGCTGCATGATCAGCGACTCGTGTCCCATCAGGCCGAAGCTCGGCGTGTAGGCATTGGTCAAGTCGGCATGCAGCGCAGGTTTTGAGGCCGAATCGGCACCAAGCGCCGGTGAAACATGCCCAGATTGCTCCTGATTTCGGAGCAATTTGCCCTTATTGAAGCGGCCCTCCGGGTCCACCTTGCGCTTGTACTCGGCAAACGGGCGCAGTTCGTCTTCGGTCAGAAACTCCAGCTTGGTGATGCCAATGCCGTGCTCGCCCGATATCACGCCATTGAGGCTGCGCGCCAGCACCATGATTCGCGCCACGGCCTCGTGGGCGGTCTGCAGCATCTCGTAGTCGTCGCTGTTGACGGGTATGTTGGTGTGCACATTGCCGTCGCCCGCGTGCATGTGCAGCGCCACCCACACGCGGCCCTTGAGCACACGCTTGTGAATGGCCACAGCCTCGTCCAGGATGGGCTTGAACGCAGCACCGGTGAAGATCCCTTGCAGCGGCGCGCGCAGCTGGGTCTTCCAGCTGGCACGCAGCGTGTGGTCCTGCAATTGCGGGAACAGTGTCTCCACATCGTGCAGCCACCCTTGCCACAGGCCGCGCACCTCGTCCACCAGGGCGATGGCTTGGGCCACGCGCTCTTGCAGCAGTTCGGGCGAGGGCACTTCGTCGTCGGCGTCGTGCTTGCCCAGGGGCAGGTTGCCACGCTCGAAGAACTCGGTCAGCGCATCGCACAGCTTGAGCTTGTTGCGCAGGCTCAGTTCAATGTTGATGCGCTCGATGCCGTCGGTGTACTCGGCCATGCGCGGCAGCGGGATCACCACGTCTTCGTTGATCTTGAAGGCGTTGGTGTGACGGCTGATGGCCGCCGTCTTCTTGCGGTCGGCCCAGAACTTCTTGCGCGCATCGGCCGTGATGGCCACAAAACCTTCACCGCTGCGGGTGTTGGCCAGGCGCACGACCTCGCTGGTGACGCGGGCCACGTCGTCGGCGTTGTCGCCGGCAATGTCGCCAATCAGCACCATCTTGGGCAGACCGCCATTGCCCTTCTTGCTTTTGGTGGCGTAGCCCACAGCCTTTAGGTAGCGGTCGTCCAGGTGCTCCAGGCCGGCCAGCAGCACGCCACTGCGCTTTTGCTCGGCGAACATGAAGTCCTTGATTTCCACAATCGAAGGCACGGCGTCCTTGGCGTTGCCAAAGAACTCCAGGCACACGGTACGTGTGTGCTCGGGCATACGGTGCACCACCCAGCGCGCGCTGGTGATGAGGCCGTCGCAGCCTTCCTTCTGGATGCCGGGTAGACCCGCCAGGAACTTGTCCGTCACGTCCTTGCCCAGGCCTTCCTTGCGGAACGTCTTGCCCGGAATGCTCAGGCGCTCGGTGCGCACGGGCGTCTTGCCGTCGGCCTCGAAATACTGCAGCTCGAAGGTGGCGACCTCCACGTCATGGATCTTGCCCATGTTGTGGTCCAGGCGGGTCACCTCCAGCCACTGGGCGTCGGGCGTGACCATGCGCCAGCTGGCCAGGTTGTCGAGCGCGGTGCCCCACAGCACGGCCTTCTTGCCGCCCGCGTTCATGGCGATGTTGCCGCCAATGCACGATGCCTCGGCACTGGTCGGGTCCACGGCAAACACAAAGCCTGCGCGCTCTGCCGCGTCGGCCACACGCTGGGTGACCACACCGGCCTCGGTCCACACCGTGCCCACCTCGCGGTCCAGGCCCGGCAGGCGACGCATCTCCACCTCGGTCATGGCTTCGAGCTTTTCGGTGTTGATGACCGCGCTCTTCCATGTCAGCGGGATCGCGCCGCCGGTGTAGCCGGTGCCGCCCCCACGGGGAATGATGGTCAGGCCCAGCTCGATACAGCCCTTGACCAGCCCCGCCATCTCGACCTCGGTGTCGGGGGTGAGCACCACGAACGGGTACTCGACACGCCAGTCGGTCGCATCGGTCACGTGGGACACGCGCGAGAGGCCGTCGAACTTGATGTTGTCCTTGGCCGTGAGACGGCCCAGGGTCTTCTGGATCTGGCGGCGCAGCTGCGCGGCCTGCTCGAAGGTGGCGTTGAACTCGGCCACCGCGCGGCGCGCGGCGACGACCAGCTCGCCCACGAGGCGGTCGCGGTCGGCGTCGTCGGCGGGGGTGCGGCGTTTCTCGATCTCGGCCAGCCGGTGGTTCAGTGCATCGACCAGCAGCTTGCGGCGGCCCGGGTTGTCCAGCAGGTCGTCCTGCAGGTAGGGGTTGCGTTGCACCACCCAGATATCGCCCAGCACCTCATACAGCATGCGGGCGGAGCGGCCGGTGCGGCGCTCCTTGCGCAGCTGGTCCAGGACCTCCCAGGAGGCGGAGCCCAGCAGCCGGATCACGATCTCCCGGTCGGAGAACGAGGTGTAGTTATAGGGAATTTCTCGCAGTCGGGCAGGCTCGGCGGCCTGCGTCTGCAAGGCCGCCAACGCGATCGGTACATTCATGGGGGTCTACCTGGGGTGGGGGCGCGATTTTAAGCCACCGGCCTGTGCCTTGCCGGGCCAGGGGCCCCCTGCACGCATCTGGCGGAAAGCGCTCGCCGCAGATCGGGGCGGGTGGCCGGGCGCAAAAAGAACGTGCAAGGCCGTGCGCGGCCTTGCAATAGTGTCAGAACAGCCAGTGTCAGAACAGCACGCGGCTGCGCAGCGTGCCACTGACCTGCGCCAGCTTGTCCAGCGCCAGGTCCGACGAGGCGGCATCGATGTCGATGACCACGTAGCCGATCTTCTCGTTCGTTTGCAGGTACTGGGCGGAGATATTGATCTGGTTGTCCGAGAAGATGCGGTTGATCTCGGACAGCACCCCTGGCACGTTGCGGTGGATGTGCAGCAAGCGGTGCTTGCCGGGGTGGGCCGGCAGCGCCACCTCGGGGAAGTTGACCGACGAGGTGCTGGTGCCGTTGTCGCTGTACTTCACCAGCTTTTCAGCCACTTCCAGGCCGATGTTGGCCTGCGCCTCCATAGTGGAGCCGCCGATGTGGGGGGTGAGGATCACGTTGTCCAGGCCGCGCAGGGGCGACTGGAACTCATCCTTGTTGGTACGTGGCTCGACCGGGAACACGTCGATGGCTGCACCCAGCAGCTTCTTGGCCTTGAGCGCGCCCCCCAGCGCTTCAATATCCACCACCGTGCCCCGCGCAGCGTTGATGAGGATGCCGCCCGGCTTCATGGCGGCGATTTCGGCGGCACCGATCATGCCTTCGGTGGACGGCAACTCGGGCACGTGCAGGCTCACGATGTCGCTCTGGCCCAGCAGGTCGTGCAGGTGCTGCACCTGGCGGGCGTTGCCCAGGGGCAGCTTGTTGACCACATCAAAGAACGCCACGTGCATGCCCATGGCCTCAGCCAGCACCGACAGCTGGGTGCCGATGGAGCCATAGCCGACGATGCCCAGGGTCTTGCCCCGGATCTCGTACGCGTTGTCGGCCGACTTGAGCCAGCCTCCCCGGTGCGCCACCGCGTTCTTCTCGGGCACGCCGCGCAGCAGCAGGATGGCTTCGGCCAGAACCAGCTCAGCCACCGAGCGGGTGTTGGAGTACGGCGCATTGAACACCGCAATGCCCCGCTCACGCGCCGCATTCAGGTCCACCTGGTTGGTGCCAATACAAAAGCAGCCCACGGCCACCAGCTTGTGTGCGTGCGAAAACACCTCCTCGGTGAGCTGGGTGCGCGAGCGGATGCCCACAAAGTGCACATCAGCGATCTTGCGCTTGAGCTCTTCGTCGGGCAGTGCGCCGGACACCGTCTCGATCTGGGTATAGCCCGCCGCAAGGATCACGTCCACCGCAGAAGAATGGATGCCTTCGAGCAGCAGAAACTTGATTTTGTTCTTGTCCAGCGAGTTGGTAGCCATGGCGATGAGGATGAAGAAGGGATGGAAGAAGGCAGCGGCGCGCGACGGCGCGAACGAAACGGTGCTGCACCGGTGTGCGAACAGCCCCCAGCATGGTGCATTGCACAAAACCTTGCAAGCCTCGGCAAATGCACCACACATTGTCACAAAAAGGTCACAATCGCTCCCCTCACGGGTACCCCAAGGGGTTTCCCCGGTTGTTGCAGGGCGCGGGCTCATGCGACAACGACATATCAATGTCACAGAGGCTGCATAGCATCCGGCCCTTGTGCTTTTCGTCATCCTCGGAGGAAATATTCATGAAAACGAAGCTTCTGGCGGTCTGCGCTGCTGTTGCCATGTCGGTCTGCGCACCTGCGCAAGCACAGGCACCCATTGAGATCCAATGGTGGCACTCGATGAGTGCAGCGCTGGGCGACTGGGTCAACGACCTGGCCAAGCAATACAACGCCAGCCAGACCCAGTACAAGATCGTGCCCACCTACAAGGGCCAGTATGACGAATCGATGACCGGTGCCATCGCCGCTTTCCGCGCCGGCAATGCCCCCCACATCCTGCAAGTGTTCGAGGTAGGCACCGCCACCATGATGGCCAGCAAGGGCGCCATCGTGCCTGCGGCCAAGGTGCTGAACGACGCCGGCTTCAAGTTCGACCCCACGCAGTACGTCTCTGCCGTGGCCGGTTACTACACCGCCCCCAACGGCCAGATGCTGAGCTACCCGCTCAACAGCTCCACCACCATCTTCTATTACAACAAGGACGCCTTCAAGAAGGCCGGCCTGGACGCCGACAAGCCGCCCAAGACCTGGCCCGAAGTGTTCGCTGCTGCCTCCAAGCTAAAGGCCAGCGGCCACAGCTGCCCGTTCACCACCAGCTGGGTGAGCTGGACGCAGCTGGAAAGCTTCTCGCTGTGGCACAACACCCTGTTCGCTTCCAAGAACAACGGCTTTGACGGCAACGACGCCCAGCTGCAGATCAATACCCCGCTGCACGTGCGCCACTTCGAGAACCTGGCCAAGGCCTCCAAGGAAGGCAGCTTCGTCTACAAGGGCCGCAACAACACGGCGGATGCGTCCTTCCCCTCGGGTGAGTGCGCCATGATCACCGGCTCGTCGGGTCTGTATGCCCGCGTGGCCAAGGAAGCCAAGTTTGCCTACGGCATTTCCACCCTGCCCTACTACCCCGACGTGAAGGGCGCCCCACAGAACACCGCCATCGGCGGTGCCAGCCTGTGGGTGATGGCCGGCAAGAAGACGGAGGAATACAAGGGCGTGGCCAGCTTCCTGAACTTCCTGAACGACACCAAGGTGCAGGCCGCCAGCCACCAACGCACCGGCTATCTGCCAGTGACCATGGGCGCGTACAAGCTGACCGAAGCATCGGGCTTCTATGACAAGAA
Source organism: Acidovorax sp. Root70 (assembly GCF_001428225.1). Taxonomy (NCBI): domain Bacteria; kingdom Pseudomonadati; phylum Pseudomonadota; class Betaproteobacteria; order Burkholderiales; family Comamonadaceae; genus Acidovorax; species Acidovorax sp. Root70. The sequence continues at coordinate 144,370 of NZ_LMHQ01000012.1, read as the reverse complement.
CCCCGGCACCGACGTGGCCGTGACGCAGATGATCCGCAAGGCCACCGACAAGTCGCGCGGTATCCGCCTGGGCAACTTCGTGCAGATCCGCACGATCATCGACGAGGAAACCGAACAGATCTGGTCGGGCAAGAAGTCGCCCAAGGAAGCCCTGGACACCGCCGTGACCCGTGGCAACGAACAGCTGGCCCGCTTCGCACGCGCCAACAAGTAAGTACGGTCCCACCATCTGTCGATGCCGCCCGCCACCTGGCGGGTTGCATCGAAAGCCCGCCGCCCCGTCAACCATCTTGGTTCACGGGGCGGTGGGGTTTTCTTTTTGAGAGTTTCGTCATGGAAAAACGCGTACTTTTCCGCTCCGCATGGCTGCCCTGGGTGCTGCTGGCGCCTCAGCTGGTCATCATCAGCGTGTTCTTCTTCTGGCCCGCAGGCCAGGCCCTGGTGCAGTCGTTCCAGATGCAGGACAGCTTTGGCATGTCCACCGAATGGGTGGGGCTGGACAACTTCAAGACCCTGTTTGAAGACCCGGGCTACCTGGCGTCCTTCAAGACCACGGCTTTCTTCTCGATCCTGGTGGCGGTGGTGGGCATTGGTCTGTCGCTCATCCTCGCGATCTTTGCCGACCGCATCGTCAAGGGCGCCATCGTTTACAAGACTGCCCTGCTGCTGCCCTACGCCGTGGCCCCTGCGGTGGCAGGCGTGCTGTGGATGTTCATGTTCTCGCCCTCGCTGGGGGTGGTAGCCTACATGCTGCGCCAGTCGGGCTTTGACTGGAACCACATGCTCAACTCCGACCACGCCATGGCACTGATCGTGATTGCAGCGGTGTGGAAGCAGATTTCCTACAACTTCCTGTTCTTCCTGGCAGGGTTGCAGTCCATCCCCAAGTCGCTGATCGAAGCCGCCGCTATCGACGGCGCCGGCCCCTGGCGCCGGTTCTGGAGCATCCAGTTTCCGCTGCTGTCGCCCACCACGTTCTTCCTGCTGGTGATCAACGTCGTGTACGCGTTCTTCGACACCTTTGCCATCGTGGACTCGACCACCCAGGGCGGCCCCGGGCGCGACACCTCCATCCTGGTCTACAAGGTCTACCACGATGGTTTCAAGGCCATGGACATGGGCGGCTCGGCTGCGCAGTCGGTGGTGCTGATGGCCATCGTGGTTGTGCTGACGGTCATCCAATTCCGCTACGTCGAGAAGAAAGTGCAGTACTGAATATGAAGCACCCCCTGAGTCGCTTCGCGCCTTCCCCCTCCAGGGGGACGCCGCCCTCACTGCGGGGCGGCTCTTGCTCGGCGGCCCTCGCCTGCATCGTGCCCTTTGCGGGCGCTGCGGGCCATGCTTCGATCCTGAAAGATTCCAATGGTTGAACGTAGTCCTTACCTCACCGCGTTCTCGCACCTCATCATGGTGCTGGGCGTGATCATCGTCGGCTTTCCGCTGTACCTGGCCTTTGTGGCCTCCACCCACACGGCGCAGGACATCGTGCAGGTGCCCATGCCCATGGTGCCCGGCAGCAACTTCTGGCAGACCTACCACGACGCGCTGTTTGGCGGCGGCGCGGGTGCGGGCTCCACAGCGCCTGTGGCCCGCATGATGTGGGTGAGTTTTGTCACCGCCATGGTCATCACGGTGGGCAAGATCGCCATCTCGCTGCTGTCGGCGTTCGCTATCGTGTACTTCCGCTTCCCCTTCAAGGGCATCTGCTTCTGGCTGATCTTCATCACGCTGATGCTGCCCGTGGAAGTGCGCATCGGGCCTACCTATCAGGTCGTCTCCAACCTGGGCATGCTCAACACCTACGCGGGCTTGACAGTGCCACTGATCGCCTCGGCCACCGCCACCTTCCTGTTCCGGCAGTTCTTCCTCACGGTGCCCGATGAGCTGGTAGAGGCCGCGCGCGTTGACGGCGCCGGCCCCATGCGCTTCTTCAAGGACATCCTGGTGCCACTGTCGCGCACCTCGATTGCCGCGCTGTTTGTGATCCAGTTCATCTACGGCTGGAACCAGTACCTCTGGCCCCTGCTGGTGACCACGTCCGAAGACATGTACCCCGTGGTGATCGGCATCAAGCGCATGCTGGCCGGCGGCGACGCGGGCAACGAGTGGAACATCGTGATGGCCACGGCCCTGCTAGCCATGCTGCCCCCAGCCTTCGTGGTGGTGGTCATGCAGCGCTGGTTCGTCAAGGGCCTGGTGGATACCGAAAAATAAGACAAAAACCCCTGCAAGTGCTTTCTCAATAAGCCTCTGTAGCTATCAAATTCATTGCAAATATGGCATCCCTCTCTCTTCGCAACATCGTCAAGCGCTACGGCGTCGGCCCCAAGGCCAACCAGGTCATCCATGGCGTGAATGCCGAGGTCAAGGACGGCGAATTCGTCGTCATCGTGGGCCCCTCCGGCTGCGGCAAGTCCACCCTGCTGCGCATGGTGGCGGGCCTGGAGGAAATCTCCGGCGGTGAGCTGCGCATTGGCGACCGAGTGGTCAACAACCTGGAGCCCGCCCAGCGCGATATCGCGATGGTGTTCCAGAACTACGCGCTCTACCCGCACATGACGAACTTCGAGAACATGGCCTATGGCCTGAAGATCGCCAAGGTACCCAAGGAAGAAATCCAGCGCCGCGTGGACAAGGCCGCCAAGATCCTCGAACTCTCGCACCTGCTGGAGCGCAAGCCACGCGAGCTGTCCGGCGGGCAGCGCCAGCGCGTGGCCATGGGCCGCGCCATCGTGCGCCAACCGCAGGTGTTCCTGTTCGACGAGCCCTTGTCCAACCTCGACGCCAAGCTGCGCGCGCAAACCCGCCTGGAGATCCAGAAGCTGCACCGCGAACTGGGCATCACCAGCCTGTTCGTCACCCACGACCAGGTCGAGGCCATGACGCTGGCCCAACGCATGATCGTGATGAACGCGGGCAACATGGAGCAGTTCGGCACCCCTGAAGAGGTCTACCACACGCCCGCCACCACCTTCGTGGCCAGCTTCATCGGCTCGCCGCCGATGAACCTGCTCAAGAACGCACCTGGCGCCAAGTCGGGCACCATCCTGGGCATCCGCCCCGAGCATCTTGACGTGGGCAGCGAAGGCTGGGCTGTCACGGTCGAAACGGTCGAGCTGCTGGGGGCTGAGCGCCTCATCTACGGCCGCATCAACGGCGAGCAGATCATCGTGCGGGTGGAAGAAGGCACCCACGCGCCGCTGCCCGACGCGGTGATCCACGTGCTCCCCCGCCCCGACCGCCTGCACGCGTTCGACGCCACCACCGGTCAACGCATCGCCCCATGAGTGCCGCCCTGCTCGCCCCCTGGCCCTACCCCCGCTGGGTCGCCCACCGTGGCGCAGGCAAGCTGGCCCCCGAGAACACGCTGGCCGCGTTCCGGCTGGGCGCCCAGTACGGCTACCGCATGTTCGAGTGCGACGTCAAACTGAGTGCCGACGGCGTGCCGTTTCTGATGCACGACGCTACGCTGGAGCGCACGACCAACGGCCGCGGCACAGGCGGCGACCTGCCCTGGACCCAGCTCGCTCAGCTGGATGCTGGTGGCTGGCACTCGCGCAGCTACGCGGGCGAGCCCCTGCCCACCATGGAGAACCTGGCGCGCTACTGCATCGCCAACGGTTTTTTCCTGAACATCGAGATCAAGCCCACGCCGGGGCAGGAAGAAGTGACCGGCCGCGTGGTGGGTGAATACGCCGCGCGGCTGTGGCAAGGCCAAGCTGTGCCGCCCCTGTTTTCGTCGTTCAAGCCCGAGGCACTGGCCGGTGCCATGGCCACCGCCCCCCACATACCCCGCGCGCTGCTGATCGACGCGCTGTGGGACGGATGTTTTGACAAGGCCCAGGCGCTCGACTGCGTAGCCATCGTGTGCAACCACGCGCTGTGGGACCAGGCCCTGGTGGCCCAAGTCCACGGCCTGGGCATGCGCACGCTCAGCTACACGGTGAATGACGACTGGGCGGCGCAGCGCCTCATCGCGCTGGGCACGGACGGCATCATCACCGACCGGGTGGACCTGTTTTCGCCAGCCACACTCTGACCGCTCAACCACAGTCCAGTACGGGCTGCGGTTGAAGTCCCTTCCAGAGGAAGGCGCGCAGCGCCTCAGGGGGTCAATCCAGCTTCGCGCCGGACTTCTTGACGGCGTCGGCCCAGCGGGGCATCTCTGAGGCCAGGAACTTCGCAAAGTCGTCCGCGCCCAGAAACGCCGGATCGGCCCCCTGGCTCACCATGCGATTGCGCACATCGGGCATCTGCAGCACCTGGCCAAAGGCGTCACTGAGCTTGTTGACCACGTCCTTGGGCGTACCAGCGGGCGCCAGAAAGCCGTAGAAACCCACCACCTCAAAGCCCTTGATGCCGCTCTCGATCACCGTGGGCACCTCGGGCAGCGCGGGGTTGCGCTCCTTGCTGGTCACGGCCAGGGCGCGCACCTTGCCTTGCTTGTGGTACGAAGCAGCCTGCGGAATGCTCTCGGCCATGAACTGCACCTGCCCGCCCATGAGGTCGGTGAACGCGGGCGCGCTGCCCCGGTAGGGGATGTGCACCATGAACAGGCCCGTGGCCGCCTTGAACATCTCGGGCACCAGATGGCTGATGCCGCCATTGCCCGCCGAGCCAAAGTTGACCTGCCCCGGCCGCGACTTGGCATAGGCCATGAACTCCTGCAGGTTCTTGGCGGGCACGCTGGTGTTGACCAGCAGGGCCAGCGGCTGCATGGCCGTGCGCGCCACCGGCACAAAGTCCTTGAGGGTGGCATAGGGCAGCCGGCTGTACAGCGCCGGGTTGATCACCATCACCCCGGTATTGGCCAGCATGATGGTGTGGCCGTCCGGGGGCGCTTTCATCACGTCCTGAGCACCCACTGTGCCGCCCGCACCCGCCTTGTAGTCCATCACCACGGGCTGGCCCAGCACGGTCTGCAGCTTGTCGGACAGCAAACGCGCATGCTGGTCCAAAGGCCCACCGGCCGGGAAGCCCACCACGATACGAACAGGCTTGGACGGAAACGCCTGCGCCAGCACGGCAGCAGACAAGGCCAGGCCCGCGGCCAGGGTGACGCAGGTACGCAGCAGCTTCATGGGGTTGTCTCCAGCAATGGTTGTCGGTGTGTGGGGGTATGCCGCTTCCGTCGGCGTGGGCTGTGGCGGCCGCGTTGGAAGATGCAAAGAGGCTATCAGACACCAGGGCGCGACAGCCCTCAACATCACCTCTCGCAAACCCTCAAAACACGTGACGGCTTGCTGAAAGCTTCAAGGATGTCCTGCATAACCCTCGCGTGTCGGTGGTAGCGCGGATCGGGAGAGACCGCAAGGCGCCTTTTTTTGCCAATAGCCCGGCTATTGGCAAAAAAAGCAACGCAGCGGACTGCCCGAGGCCGCGCTATCACAGGCCGCAGGGAGTCATGCAGGACATCCTCAAGCCTTCCAGCCCCGCACCAGCACCCACTGGCAGGTGGCGCAGGCCACAACCAGCGCGGCGTAGGTCAGCATCTTGCCGTCACGCCCCCAGAGCACCAGCCCCCCGGCCAGTACCGCGACACCCACGGCAAACAACACCATCCAGCGCAGCCAACCCGCCATCGGCGAGGCGCTTCGGGAGCCCACGAGGCGGCCTGAAAGCACCAGCACCAGAGCCATGGCGGCAGCGGGCGCAACAAAGTTGAGGAGGTGGTTGATGACGTCCAGCGGACCCATGGAATTGACCCAAATCAAGGCATGAACAAGCAACGCCGCCTGTTCGGGCCAACAATTTTATAATCCGTGACTATGGCAGTCTGGGCCCTCGGCATCAACCACACCACCGCGCCGCTCGATCTGCGCGGCAGGTTTGCGTTCGCGCTCGACCAGATCGCCCCTACGTTGCAGGGTTTGCGCCAGTCGCTGGGCACCAACAGCCGCCACCCGGGCGTGGAAACGGCCATTATCTCCACCTGCAACCGCACCGAAATTTACTGCGCTGGCGACCAGCCCGCCGTGGACCACACGCTGGGCTGGCTGGCCCAAAGCGGTGGCGTAAGCCCCGCGCTGCTGCGCTCGCATTCCTATACCCTCGAAGACAGCCTGGTGGCGCGCCATGCGTTCCGCGTGGCCAGCGGGCTCGATTCGATGGTGCTGGGCGAAGCCCAGATCCTGGGCCAGATGAAGGACGCTGTGCGCGCGGCCGAAACCGCCGGCGCCCTGGGTACCACGCTCAACCAGCTTTTCCAGCGCAGCTTTGCCGTGGCCAAGGAAGTGCGCACCAGCACCGAGATCGGTGCGCACAGCATCAGCATGGCCGCCGCGGCCGTGCGCCTAGCCAGCCAGCTGTTTGAAGACCTCACCAAGATCCGCGTGCTGTTCGTCGGCGCGGGCGAGATGATCGAGCTGTGCGCCACGCACTTTGCTGCCAAGAACCCCAAGCAGATCGCCATTGCCAACCGCACGCTGGAGCGCGGCGAAAAACTCGCCGCCCGTTTTGGTGGTGAGGTGATGCGTCTGGCCGACCTGCCCGAGCGCCTGCACGAGTTCGACGCCGTGATCAGCTGCACTGCGAGCAGCCTGCCCATCATCGGCCTGGGTGCTGTGGAGCGGGCGCTCAAGAAGCGCCGCCACCGCCCCATCTTCATGGTGGATTTGGCCGTGCCGCGCGACATCGAGCCCGAGGTGAAAGCCCTGGGCGACGTGTACCTGTACACCGTGGACGACCTGGCCACCGTGGTGCAGACGGCCCAGGCCAATCGCCAGGCCGCCGTGGCCCAGGCCGAGGCCATCATCGACGCGGGCGTGCAGAGCTTCATGCACTGGATGGAGTTGCGCAGCCCACTGGGCGAGGCCGGCGGCGTGGTGCCGCTGATCCAGCAGCTCAATGCCCAGACCGACGAGTGGCGCGCGCTGGAAATCGCCCGCGCCAAGAAGCTGCTGGCCAAGGGCGAGGACGTGGACGCGGTGCTCGAAGCGCTGTCGCGCGGCCTCACACAAAAGATGCTGCACGGCACCCTGGCCGAGCTGCGCGCGGGCGACGCCGAGATGCGCGCCCAGACGGCCCAGACCGTCTCGCGCCTGTTCCTGCGCTCACAAAGCAAGACTGCGAACAACAACGGGCTGTAGCGGCGCTCGCCCGCTCCGCCCCTCCCCGATTTGATACCAAATCGGCCCCAGGCGCTTGATTTATATGCGCCAATAGCTACCAAATTCGTAGCAAACCATTTTCCAGATATTCATGAAACCCTTCCTCCGAAGCCAGCTGGAGCGCTACGCACAGCGCCTGGGCGAACTCGACTTTCTGCTGTCGCGCGAAGACATCATGAGCGACATGGCGCAGTACCGGCGCATCTCCGTAGAGCATGCCGAAGTCACGCAGGTCGCAGGCCGCTACGCCCGCTACCAGCAGCGCGAGGCCGACCTGGCCGGGGCTCGCGAGATGCTGGCCGACCCCGACATGGCCGAGATGGCGCAGGAAGAAATCACCAGTGCCGAGGCCGAACTGCTGCAGCTCGAAGATGAACTGCAACGCCTGCTGCTGCCCAAGGACCCCGACGACGCACGCAATGCGTTCGTCGAAATCCGCGCGGGCACGGGCGGCGACGAGTCGGCCCTGTTCGCGGGCGACCTCACTCGCATGTACACCCGCTATGCCGCCAACGTGGGCTGGAAGGTCGAGGTGGTGAGCGAGAACGCCGCCGAGCTGGGTGGCTACAAGGAAATCGTGCTGCGCATTGAGGGTCAGCCCGGCACGGGGCCCTCCGGGAGCGGTGTGTACGGTGCCCTCAAGTTCGAGTCCGGCGGCCACCGCGTGCAGCGCGTGCCCGCCACCGAGACGCAGGGCCGCATCCACACCAGCGCCTGCACCGTGGCCGTGATGCCCGAGCCCGACGAGCACCAGGCCATCACGCTGAACCCGGCAGACCTGCGCATCGACACCTTCCGCGCCAGCGGCGCGGGCGGCCAGCACATCAACAAGACCGACTCGGCCGTGCGCGTGGTGCACTTGCCCACCGGCATCGTGGCCGAATGCCAGGACGGCCGAAGCCAGCACGCCAACAAGGCCAAGGCGTTGCAGGTGCTGCAGGCACGCATCCAGGAGAAAGAGCGCAGCGAGCGCGCCGCCAAGGAAGCCGCGCTGCGCAAGGGCCTGATCGGCAGCGGCGACCGCAGCGACCGCATCCGCACCTACAACTTCCCACAGGGACGGCTGACGGACCACCGCATCAACCTCACGCTGTACAAACTGCTGTACGTGATGGAAGGCGACCTGGGCGATGTGCTGCAGGCCCTGGCCCACGCCCGCGAGGCCGAGCAGCTCGAAGAGCTGGAGATGGGCACCACCGGTTGAGCAAGACCAGAATATGAACTCGATTGGCTTCTAGCACCTGATTCATATACCCTTGCAGCTATCAAAAAAATAGTGAATAACTCTGCCTCCCCCACCCTGGCCCAGGCCTTGGCGCAGGCCCATACCTTGGGCCTGGCACGCATCGACGCGCAACTGCTGCTGCTGCACACCGTAGGCCGCCCCGATGCAGGCCGTGCCTGGCTGCTGGCGCACGACACAGACGCGATGGACGATGCAGCGCACGCCCGGTTCATCGCCCTGTGCCAGCGCCGCTTGGCGGGCGAGCCCGTGGCTTACCTCACCGGACGCAAGGAGTTCTACGGCCTGCCGCTGCAGGTGGACGCACGCGTGCTGGACCCGCGCCCCGACACCGAAACGCTGGTGGACTGGGCGCTGGAGGTGATCGCCCCACCGTACCTGAATGCCCACGCCCCTCGCGTGGTGGACCTGGGCACTGGGAGCGGCGCCATTGCGCTGGCCCTGTGCAGCCAGCGCGCCGACGCCCAGGTATTGGCGGTGGATGCCAGTGCCGACGCACTGGCCGTGGCCCAGGCCAACGCAGAACGGCTGGGGCTGGCTGTTCAGTTCCAGCAAGCCAACTGGCTGGCAGGGGTTGACGGTCGGTTTGATGCCATCGTCTCCAACCCCCCCTACATCCCCAGCGCCGATCCGCACCTTGCCGCGCTCACGCATGAGCCCCTGCAAGCCCTGACCAGCGGGGCAGATGGCCTCGAAGACATTCGTACCATCATCGCCCAGGCGCCAGCGCACCTGCAGCCGGGCGGGTGGCTGCTGCTGGAGCATGGCCACGACCAGGCAGACGCCGTGCAAGCGCTGCTCACCACCCGGGGCTTTGTCCAGGTGCAAAGTCGCAATGACCTCGCTGGCATTGCGCGTTGCACGGGCGGACAGTGGCCTCTGGCACAGACAGTGAAATAATCCCCCCTATCGCGGGCTCCTACCCACCCTCTGCCCGCTGCCCCTTACCAGGAGTTTTCCCATGAGCGACACCCAGCAACGCATCGACGCCCTCGTCAAATCCAGCGACATCCTGCTGTTCATGAAGGGCAGCGCCAGCTTCCCCATGTGCGGCTTCTCCGGCCGCGCGATCCAGATCCTCAAGGCCTGCGGCGTGGACCCCAAGAGCGTGGTCACCGTCAACGTGCTGGAAGACGACGAAATCCGCCAAGGCATCAAGGACTACAGCCAGTGGCCCACCATTCCGCAGCTGTACGTGAAGGGCGAATTCATTGGCGGCTCGGACATCATGATGGAGATGTACGAGTCGGGCGAACTCAAGCAGGTGCTGGGCACCGAAGGCTGATCGGCAGAGTCCTCCCCGCCTCCCATCAGGCCGCCTTCGGGCGGCCTTTTTGTTTGTCCGCAACAGAGGCACCAATCAGGGGCTTTTCCGATGGAGCAGCGGGCATGTTGTGTGCTTGAATGATTGCGTGACGTAACCCTCACAGGAGCATGCAATGACCAGCCATAGCCTTGTTCCCCAGCCGCCGGCCCTGCACCTTCCGGTGGCCCAGATGCGCAACGTGTTCCACCCCGGCGATGTCGAGCGCAAGCTCGCACGGCTGCAGGAGTCCGGCAACCAGCGCGAATACGAAACCTTGCGCACCGTCTACGAACGCATGCTGGAGCGCGGCCCGGAGCGCTTTCAGGTCAAGCCCTCGGGCATCCCCGACATGGCCAGCCTGTACGAGCAACTGCCCAACTTCACCGAGGTGCTGGACGATGTGAAACGCCACGTGGCGCTGGCGCAGGACAGCAGCGATGGGCTGGAAGTCACGCCCATGCTGCTGCTGGGCCCGCCCGGCATCGGCAAGACCCACTTTGCCCGCCACTTGGCCGAGCTGCTGGGCACGGGCATGAACCTGCTGCCGATGAGTTCCATGACCGCGGGCTGGCTGCTGTCGGGCTCGTCGGCCCAGTGGAAGGGCGCGCGCCCCGGCAAGGTGTTCGAGGCGCTGGTGGAGGGTGAATACGCCAACCCTGTGATCGTGGTGGACGAGATCGACAAGGCCAGCAGCGATGCGCAATACGACCCGCTGGGCGCGCTGTACAGCTTGCTGGAGTACGACACCGCCCAGAGCTTTACCGACGAGTTTGCCGAAGTGGCCATCGACGCAAGCCAGGTGATCTGGATCACCACGGCCAACGACACGCGCGGCATTCCCGACCCCATCCTGAACCGCATGAACGTATTCGAGGTGGAGGCGCCCACGCTGGATCAGGCCCGCACCATCGCCCGCAACCTGTACCAGGGCATCCGTGCTGGGCACGACTGGGGCCGTCTGCTGGACCCGGAACCGCTGGATGACGTGCTGGACCACCTCGCCCAGATGCCCCCGCGCGAGATGCGGCGGGCCCTGATGACGGGCTTTGGCAACGCGCGGCTGGACCGTCGGTCTACCGTGGAGATTGCCGACCTGCCCAAGGCCGCGACCGGGCGCAGCCGCATCGGCTTTGTGCAGTAAGTAGCGCGGTCGCCCACTGGCTGCCACCCGCCCGCCGCAGCAGGCAAGGGCCAGTTGCGGGGTCGGCACCTCCCGCCCAGGCGGCAACAGCAGGCCAGCGCACAAGGTGCGCAGATACACTTGGTGGCCCGTGGCACACACACCGTGCACCCGGGCCCACCCTCGTCCCATGACCCTGTCCCAAAGCCTCTTCGTGATCGGGCTGCTGATTGCAGCCAGCGCCTTTTTCTCCATGGCCGAGATTTCGCTCGCAGCCGCCCGCCGCCTGCGCCTGCGCCAGATGGCCGACGAAGGCGACGCGCGTGCGGACCGGGTGCTGCGCATGCAGGAGCAGCCAGGAGACTATTTCACGGTGGTGCAGGTGGGGCAAAACGCCGTGGCCATCCTGGGCGGTATCGTGGGCGAGGGGGCGTTGAGCCCGCATTTCAGCGAACTGTTCGCGCTGTGGGTGTCGGGGCCCACGGCCGAGCGGGCGGGGTTCCTGGCGTCCTTCCTCATCATCACCTCGCTGTTCATCCTGTTCGCCGACCTGTTCCCCAAACGCCTGGGCATGGCAGAGCCCGAGCGACTGGTGGTGCGGCTGGCTCAGCCCATGGCCTGGTGCATGACACTGCTGCGGCCGCTGGTGTGGTTTTACAGCCGGGGGGCCGATGCGCTGTTCCGCTTGCTGGGCTTGTCATCGCTGCGCGATGACCGCATCACGTCGGACGACATCCTGGCCATGATGGAAGCAGGCGCCCGCGCCGGGGTGCTGGCGGCGCGCGAGCAGCAGGTCATCACCAATGTGTTTGAACTGGATACCCGCACGGTGTCCAGCGCCATGTCGCCGCGCGACCGGATTGCATTCTTCCTGCGCGACGAGCCCGACTCGGTCATCCGCCTGCGCATTGCGGCCGAGCCGTTTTCAACCTACCCGGTGTGCGAGGGCGACATCGACCACGTGGTGGGCTATGTGGATGCCAAGGACCTGTTCCAGCGAGTGCTGAACAACCAGCCCATTTCGCTGGCCGACGACAGCCTGGTGCGCAAGGTGCTGATCGTGCCCGACCGGCTGACCCTGTCGGAGGTGCTGGAGCAGTTCCGCCAGGTGCACGAGGACTTTGCGGTCATCGTGAACGAATACAGCCTGGTGGTGGGCGTGGTCACACTGAACGACGTGATGAGCACCGTGATGGGCGATCTGGTCGGCCCAGCGGACGAAGAGCAGATCGTGCGGCGCGATGAGAACTCGTGGCTCATCGACGGTGTGACGCCCATCGAGGATGTGCTGCACGCGCTGTCGCTGGACGAACTGCCCCACACCGGTGAATACGAAACCCTGGCCGGGTTCCTGATGGTGATGCTGCGCCGCGTGCCCCGTCGCACGGACAGTGTGAGCTGGGGCGGCTACAAGTTCGAGGTGCTCGATGTGGACAGCTACCGCATCGACCAGGTCATGGTTTCCCGGCTGGGAGGAGCCTCTGGGAGCACCGCTGTGAACGCGCCAGCACCAGCCGGAACCACGGTGCAGTGACCGGGCCTAGCGCCCCGCGGCACAGGCGCAGATCGCTCTATGCGGCCGGAGACAGCGGCCGGTCGGCAAACAGCCACTTGCGCTGGGCGCCAAACACGGCGTCCGGGTACTGTGGCCGGCCCCGGCTGCCGTTGTACCGGCCCAGTGCCATGAACAGATCGCCCTGCTCACGATCAATGTAGTGGCGCAGGATGACGCAGCCAAAACGCAGGTTGGTCTGCATGTGAAACAGCTTGCCCGGGTCGCCATCGCCAATCACGCGGGTCCAGAAAGGCATGACCTGCATGTAGCCCCGCGCCCCCACGCTGGACACCGCAAACTTGCGGAATCCGCTCTCCACCTGGACCAGCCCGAGGACGAGGGACACATCCAGCCCGGCGCGCTTGGACTCGTACCAGACGGTCTGAAGGAAGTCGCGGCGCACCTCCAGGTCCGGCTTGCGTGGGCGCAGGCGATCGCTTTGCGTGCCCAGCCAGCGCAGGTAATGCAGGCGCGCCTCGGTGGTGAAAAACTCGGGCTCGGGCGGTGCCTGGTTGGCAATCGCAGAGCTGAGCGCGGTGCGCACTGAGTCCATCAGGGGCTCCTCCAGCTGCCCGCCGGCATGCGCCACCTGCGGAGCGCCCAGCCAGGCGGCGGGCGCGGTCAGCGAAGCCAGCGACACCAGGCAGCCACGCCGCGACAGCCCCGCAGGGGCACCCGCAGTCACAGCCGACGGAGCGATGGAGGAGGTGCCGCGCGTACTCATACAACCATGCGGCCTTTTACATGGGCCAGGATGTCGGCAACGCCCACCTTGGTGGCGGCAGGGTCACGGCGGTGCTGGTACTCGACCACACCTTCCTTCAGGCTCTTGTCGCCAATGGTCACGCGGTGGGGCACACCGATCAGCTCCCAGTCGGCAAACATCGCACCAGGGCGCTCGCCACGGTCATCCAGGATCACGTCCACGCCTGCGGCCAGCAGGTCAGCATACAGCTGCTCGGCCGTGGCCTTGACGGCTTCGCTGCGGTCCATGCCCACGGGGCAAACCACCACCGTGAACGGCGCAATCGCATCCGGCCAGATGATGCCACGCTCATCGTGGTTTTGTTCAATGGCGGCGGCGGGCAGGCGCGTCACGCCGATGCCGTAGCAACCCATCTCGAAGAACGCCGGCTTGCCATCGTCGCCGAGGAAGGTCGCGTTCATGCCCTTGCTGTACTTGGTGCCCAGGTAGAACACATGGCCCACTTCGATGCCACGCTCAATCGCCAGCTCACCCTTGCCGTCCGGGGATCGGTCGCCCGCCACGACGTTGCGCAGGTCGGCCACCATGTCGGGCTCGGGCAGGTCGCGGCCCCAGTTGACACCGGTGATGTGAAAGTCCACTTCGTTGGCGCCGCAGATCCAGTCAGCCATCAGCGCGACTTCGCGGTCCACCACAAGCTTCAGCGGCTTCTTCAGGCCGATGGGGCCCAGGTAACCGGGCTTGCAGCCAAAGTGGTCTTCGATTTCGCCGAGCGTCGCAAAGCGGAAGCCCGCCAGCCCGGGCACCTTGCCCACCTTGATCTCGTTCATGTCATGGTCGCCGCGCAGCAGCAGCAGCCAGACCCGGGTCTTGACGATCTCACCCTCTTCGTTGGTTTCGTCCGTGGCCAGCACCAGCGACTTCACAGTGGTGTTCAGGGGCACGCCCAGGAGTTCTGCCACATCGGCACAGGTGCTCTTGCCCGGCGTGGCCGTTTTCGCCAGTGGCTGGGTGGCGCCGCCGCGAGGGCCGGCGGGCGCCAGCGCTTCGGCCTTTTCCATGTTGGCGGCGTAGTCGCTTTGCGGGCAATAGACGATGGCGTCCTCTCCCGTGGCGGCAATCACCTGGAATTCTTCCGAAAGGTCGCCCCCGATGGCGCCGCTGTCGGCCGCCACGGCGCGATAGGTAAGACCAAAGCGGTCAAAGATGCGGCGGTAGGCTGCCGCCATCACCTGGTAGCTGGCCTTGGCGGCCGCCTGGTCGCGGTCAAAGCTGTAGGCATCCTTCATGATGAACTCGCGTCCCCGCATGAGGCCAAAACGGGGGCGGCGCTCGTCGCGGAACTTGGTCTGGATCTGATAGAAGTTCTTCGGCAGCTGCTTGTAGCTCTTGAGCTCCTGACGCGCGATGTCAGTGATCACTTCTTCGCTGGTGGGCTGCACCACGAAGTCGCGCCCATGGCGATCCTGGATACGCAACAGCTCGGGGCCCATTTTGTCAAAGCGCCCGGTTTCCTGCCACAGCTCTGCAGGCTGGACCACCGGCATGGTCAGCTCCACTGCGCCTGCGCGGTTCATCTCCTCGCGCACAATGGCTTCCACCTTGCGGATCACCCGCAGCCCCAGCGGCATGTAGTTATAGATGCCAGCGCCCAGCTTCTTGATCAGCCCCGCCCGCGTCATGAGTTTGTGGCTGACCACTTCGGCGTCCGCCGGAGCTTCCTTGAGGGTGGAAATAAAGAATTGGGAGGCTTTCATCGGAAATCGATTGCAGGCAGAACGGGGCGGTCCACTTGCTGCGCGCTAGGCGCCGTGCATAATGGACACAGTTTAAAAATTTGGGGTTTGATTATGCTTGACCGGGACGGCTTTCGGCCGAACGTCGGCATCATCCTGCTCAACCAGAAAAACCAGGTGTTCTGGGGCAAGCGCATACGCACCCACAGCTGGCAGTTTCCACAGGGTGGCATTGACCGGGGCGAAACCCCTGAGCAGGCCATGTTCCGGGAACTGCATGAGGAGGTGGGATTATTGCCCAACCACGTGCGCGTGGTGGCCCGCACCCGGGACTGGTTGCGCTATGAGGTGCCTGACCGGTACATCCGCCGCGACGCTCGCGGCCATTACAAGGGCCAGAAGCAGATCTGGTATCTGCTGCAATTGATGGGGCACGACTGGGATTTGAACCTGCGTGCGACCAACCACCCGGAATTCGACGCTTGGCGGTGGAACGATTACTGGGTTCCGCTCGATGTGGTGGTGGAGTTCAAACGCGGTGTGTATGAAATGGCGCTGACCGAGCTGGCGCGTTTTCTGCCACGCAACGAGCAGCGCAACCGCTATTTGCGCAGCGGCTTGCGTACCCGCGAGGGCGAACATACGGGCGCTGCCAATATGTTTCGCACAGGCTCCATGCTCGTCAACCCCGGCATGGAGCTCCCTCCTGGCGCCAGTTTTGATCCCGACCCGCAAAACAGCGTGCCGGGAGAGCTCGACGGTATGCCATCGGTATCAGACACACCGCGCTGACTTGGAGACCCCACCATGAAAAACGCCTGCATCTGCAGGCGTTTTGTTTTCATGGACGGACCGCTCAGCACATGGGCGGCAAAGACGCGGTCTTATCGATGCGCTCCGTCAATCTCTACGCGCCCTGCGCCAGCACGAGATTATCGCGGTGGACCATCTCCGGCTCCGCCATATAGCCCAGCAGTTTCTCAAACTCCGTAGAGGGCTTGCGACACAGCAGGCGCGCTTCGGCGGCGGCATAGTTGGCCAAGCCACGTGCAATTTCGACTCCCGACCCGTCGCGCACGGCAATCACGTCACCACGCGAAAAGTCCCCTTCAACCGAAGTCATGCCGATGGGCAACAGACTCTTGCCTTCGTCGCGCACCTTGGCAGCAGCCCCGGCATCGACCACCACGGAGCCGCGCAGCTGCAGGTGATCAGCCATCCACTGCTTGCGGGCCTGCTTTTTCTGCGTCTGGGCCACCAGCAAGGTACCCAACGACTCGCCGCCCACCAAGCGAACCAGCACATCGGGTTCGCGCCCCCAGGCGATCACGGTCGATGCGCCGGAGCCCGCCGCACGCTTGGCAGCCAGGATCTTGGTGATCATGCCGCCCTTGCCAATGCTGGAGCCCGCACCACCCGCCATCGCCTCCAGCGCCAGATCACCCGCCTTGGCTTCGTGCACAAATTGAGCCGATGGATCACGGCGCGGGTCGGCGGTGTAGAGCCCCTTCTGGTCCGTGAGGATGATCAGGGCATCGGCCTCCACGAGGTTGGCCACCAGCGCGCCCAGCGTGTCGTTGTCGCCAAACTTGATCTCGTCATTGACCACGGTGTCGTTTTCGTTGATCACCGGCACCACGCCCAGACGCAGGAGCGTGAGCAAAGTGGAGCGCGCATTGAGATAGCGCTCACGGTCCGCCAGATCGGCATGAGTCAGCAGCACCTGCGCGCTGCCCATGCCCTGCTCACGCAGCTTGGTTTCGTACATCTGCGCCAGCCCCATCTGCCCTACTGCAGCGGCCGCTTGCAGCTCGTGGATTTCCTGGGGCCGCATGGTCCAGCCCAGTCGCTTCATGCCTTCTGCAATGGCGCCACTGGACACCATCACCACCTCGCGCGGCGCACCCCCATCGCCGCGCACCAGGGCGGCCAGCTGACGACTCCACTCGCCGATGGCAGTTTCATCCAGTCCCCGCCCTTCGTTGGTCACAAGGCTGGAGCCCACCTTCACCACGATGCGGCGGGCATCTCTCAATACGCTGGAAACCATTTTTGATATCTTTGATGCCGGTAGCGCTACTGCTTTATGCCCGAGTAGCTACCAAAAAAATAGCAATTCTTGAACTCCGACCACTGGCGCGTCAAACCGGCGCGCCGCCAGCAAAGCGAGGGTCCACCTCCACCGGCTCGTTCTCCGTGCGCTGCTCGGACTGCACATGGCGGAAGATGGCATGGATCAGTGGCTCGCAGCCCTCCCGAGTGAGGGCAGAGATCTCAAACACCGGCCCCTTCCACTTGAAACGCTTCACAAAATCCTTCACACGCGCCTCACGCTCGTCGGCGGGCACCATGTCCAGCTTGTTCAACACCAGCCAGCGCGGCTTGTTGTACAGCTGCTGATCGTATTTCTTGAGCTCGTTCACGATGGCCTTGGCCTGCGCCACCGGGTCCACGGCGTCGTCAAACGGCGCCAGATCCACGATGTGCAACAGCAGGCGCGTGCGCTGCAGATGGCGCAGAAACTGATGACCCAATCCCGCGCCTTCAGAGGCCCCCTCGATCAAGCCGGGAATGTCGGCCACCACGAAGCTCTGCTCAGGCCCCACCCGCACAACACCCAGATTGGGGTGCAGTGTGGTAAACGGGTAGTCCGCAATCTTTGGACGCGCATTGGACACTGCGGTGATAAAGGTGGACTTGCCTGCATTGGGCATGCCCAGCAGGCCTACATCGGCCAGCACCTTCAGCTCCAGCTTCAGGTTCTTCTTCTCACCGGGCCAGCCTGGGGTTTTCTGGCGTGGAGCACGGTTGATCGCGCTTTTGAAACGCATATTGCCAAAGCCACCGTCACCGCCTTTGGCGATGGTGATGACCTCACCCGGATTGAGCAGCTCGTACAGAACCTCGCCCGTCTCCGCGTCGGTAATGATGGTCCCGACCGGCATCTTGAGTGTGATGTCCGTGCCCGCAGCGCCAAACATGTCCGAGCCCATGCCGTGCTCACCCCGTTTGGCCTCGTGGCGGCGCGAGTAGCGATAGTCCACCAGCGTGTTGAGGTTGGGGTCGGCCACGGCGAACACATGCCCCCCACGCCCCCCGTCTCCCCCATTAGGGCCGCCGAACTCCTTGTATTTTTCGTGCCGGAACGACACGCAGCCATTGCCACCATCACCAGCGGCAATGTCAATAAAGGCTTCATCGACGAACTTCATGGGGTATCCAGTTTACAAAAGGGGCCGTACCGTGGCTGGTGATCGATTGTGGCGGAATAGCAGAACGCATTCCAAGCGCCAAAGACCCGCAGCGCATCAGCGACGCGTACAGACCAAACAACAAAGCCCCGGCAAAGCGGGGCTTCGATGGTTGCCAGAGGAGAGATCCTCAGGCGGGAGTCACATTGACCGTGGACTTGGACAATGCGCCCTTGGTGCCGAACGACACGTGGCCGTCCACCAAGGCGAACAAGGTGTGGTCCTTGCCCACGCCGACATTGGTGCCGGGATGAAAACGTGTACCACGTTGACGCACGATGATCGAGCCAGCGCTGATCAGTTCACCACCGAAGGCCTTGACACCCAGCATCTTTGGCTTGGAATCACGCCCGTTTCGCGTAGAGCCGCCGCCTTTTTTCTGTGCCATGACTAGCTCCTTCGATTAAGCAGCAATCGCACCGATTTGCAGTTCAGTGAACTGCTGGCGATGGCCTTGGCGTTTTTGATAGTGCTTGCGACGGCGCATCTTGAAGATGTGCACTTTGTCGTGCTTGCCGTGGGCCACGACAGTGGCTTTCACGGTTGCGCCGGACACCAGGGGCGTACCAACCTTCAGTTCAGCGCCGTTGCCGACAGCCAGAACTTGGTCGATCACAATTTCCTGGCCTACGTCCGCAGCAATCTGTTCTACTTTAATTTTTTCGCCGGAAGCAACGCGATACTGCTTGCCGCCGGTTTTTATGACCGCGTACATGTTGACCTCTTGATATGAGTTCTGCAGACGAATTTCCGCAGAGCCCGCGAGTATAGCGCATCTTTTGCTGCTCCGCCAGCCCCTCCATCATCCGTCGATCCGACGTAACCAGCACGCCACCGTCCTCATCGGTCCTGCGGTCAGCCTTCCTATAATTCGTGCACTTTCTGTGACCACCATCTTGACTGACCATACCGCCCCCGCAGCTTCCCCCCTCGCGCTCGTCGCACAAGACATGCACGAGGTTGACAAGGTCATCGGTCAGCGCCTGACATCCAGCGTTCCCCTGGTGGCCCAAATCTCGCAATACATCATTGCAGCCGGAGGCAAACGCCTGCGCCCTGCGTTGCTGCTGATGGTGTGTGGGGCTCTGGGTTACCGCGGCACGCACCGACACAGCTTGGCCGCGGTGGTTGAGCTCATCCACACCGCGACACTGCTGCATGATGACGTAGTGGACGCATCCACCTTGCGTCGCGGACGCCCCACGGCCAATGAAACCTTTGGCAACCCCGCCAGCGTCTTGGTGGGGGATTTCCTTCACACGCGGTCATTCCAGATGATGGTGGAGGCCGGAAGCATGCGCATCATGGAAATCCTCTCCGAGGCCACGAATGTGATCGCGGAAGGTGAAGTGCTCCAGCTCATGAACATGCACGACGCATCGCTGGACGAGGCAGGCTACTTGCGCGTTATCCGCTCCAAGACGGCCAAACTGTTTGAAGCCAGCGCTCGGTTGGGAGCCGTCCTGGCGGGCAGTCCAACCGAAGTGGAAGAGGCATGCGCGACTTATGGACAGGCCCTGGGCACCGCCTTCCAGATCATTGACGATGTGCTGGATTACGACGGCGACGCTGCCGAGATGGGCAAAAACCTCGGGGATGATTTGCGCGAAGGCAAATCCACACTCCCTCTGATCGCCGCCATGGAGCGAGGAAGTCCCAGTCAAGCGCACATCGTTCGCCAAGCCATCGAGCAGGGTTCGACCGAGCAGCTCACAGAAATTGTCAATATCGTCCGCGCGACCGGCGCCTTGGACATTACCCGCGCCGCAGCTTTTGCTGAAGCCCGCCGCGCCATGGCTGCTGCAGAACTATTGCCTGCAAATGCGTACTCTGAGGGTTTGCTAGAATTAGCCGCACAGTTGTTAGCGCGGCGGAATTGACAATCGCATTAGATTCATACTTGATTACTATTGCAAGCTGCGGGGTGTAGCTTAGCCTGGTAGAGCGCTACGTTCGGGACGTAGAGGCCGGAGGTTCGAATCCTCTCACCCCGACCATGTATCACATCACCGGGTGGTTGCCCCTTCATGCAATCCGTTTTGTAGCGCCGTTGCCAATATGCGCCGCTGTACAGTCCATGGTTGATCGGGGATGATAGGATGGTTTCTTTTCCACACCTAACACATTCTCGGTTACATGGCCGCTGTTGATACTGCCCTCAAAGAAGCCTCTGCAGTTGCCCTGCCCGGGCTTGGCCGTGCCCTGATGTCCGCTGGCAAGCTCACGCAGAAGTCAGCCGAAGACATTTACAAAAAATCACAAATCAGCCGGACCAGTTTCATTGCCGAATTGACAGGTTCGGGGGCTGTTTCTGCGGCCGATTTGGCGCACACAGTGTCAGCGGTTTTTGGGGCGCCCCTGCTCGACCTGGACGCCATCGACCCTTTGCGCCTGCCCAAGGAGCTGCTCGACAACAAGATATGCCAGGCGTATCGCGTGGTGGTCCTGAGCAAACGCAACAACCGGCTGATTGTGGCAACGGCCGATCCTACCGACCAGGAAGCTGCTGAGAAAATCAAATTCACAACCCAAATGGGGGTGGATTGGATTATTGCGGAATATGACAAACTCAGCCGTTTGGTAGAAGCCACTACCAAGTCAGCCAGCGAATCCATGGAAACGCTGGTGAGCGGGGGGGGAGACTTCGCCTTTGATGACGTAGCCATCGAGGATGCGCCTGAAGAGGCAGATACCGGGACGACGGAAGTTGAAGATGCTCCCATCGTCAAGTTTTTGCACAAAATGCTGCTCGATGCATTCAACATGCGCGCATCGGATTTGCATTTTGAGCCCTACGAACACCAATATCGTGTTCGGTTCCGGATTGACGGAGAGCTTCGCGAAATTGCCTCCCCGCCGATCGCCATCAAGGACAAGCTTGCTTCACGCATCAAGGTGATTTCACGCCTAGATATTTCGGAAAAGCGCGTGCCTCAAGACGGTCGGATGAAATTGAAAGTCGGGCCTGAGCGCGTCATCGATTTTCGGGTGAGCACCCTGCCCACGCTGTTCGGCGAGAAAATCGTGATTCGTATTCTCGATCCGAGCAGCGCCAAGCTTGGAATCGACGCGCTCGGCTACGAGCCTGTGGAGAAGGAGCGATTGCTCCAGGCAATTGGCCGTCCCTACGGAATGATTCTGGTGACGGGCCCCACGGGCTCCGGCAAGACGGTATCTTTGTATACCTGCTTGAATCTGCTGAACAAGCCTGGGGTCAATATTGCTACGGCCGAAGACCCGTCTGAAATCAACTTGCCCGGCGTCAATCAGGTGAACGTCAATGAAAAAGCTGGTTTGACCTTTGCAGTGGCACTGAAGTCGTTTCTGCGGCAGGATCCGGACATCATCATGGTGGGTGAAATCCGGGATCTGGAGACTGCGGACATTTCCATCAAAGCGGCACAGACAGGTCACTTGGTGCTGTCGACTCTGCATACCAACGATGCTCCGACCACCCTCACGCGGATGCGCAATATGGGGATCGCGCCGTTCAATATCGCATCCAGTGTGATCTTGATCACGGCGCAGCGATTGGCACGTCGGCTGTGCCCCGTGTGCAAGGTGCCGGCCGATATTCCCCATGAGGCCTTGGTGGACGCGGGATACGAGGAGCACGAAATTGACGGCTCTTGGGTGACTTACCGGCCCGTAGGGTGCTCGGCCTGCAACAACGGCTACAAAGGTCGGCTTGGTATCTATCAGGTGATGGCCATTTCCGAGGAAATCCAGCGCATCATCCTGCGCGATGGGAGCGCGCTGGAGATTGCAGAGCAGGCGCGCGCCGAGGGTGTTCGTTCGCTGCGCGAATCCGGACTCTACAAAGCCAAATTGGGCCTCACTTCCCTTGAGGAAGTGCTGGCCGTTACCAACGAATAGCATCCACGGACGAGGGCACCATGGCGACCGCAGCATCAACCAAAGATATTAAGGATTTTGTCTTCGAGTGGGAGGGCAAGGACCGCAACGGCAAGATCGTCCGGGGTGAAGTGCGTGCGGGTGGAGAAAACCAGGTACAGGCGACCCTGCGTCGCCAGGGAGTGTTTCCCACCAAAATCAAGAAGCGCCGCATGCGCTCGGGCAAGAAAATCAAGCCCAAGGATATTGCGTTGTTCACACGCCAGTTGGCAACCATGATGAAAGCCGGCGTGCCTCTGCTGCAGGCTTTCGACATTGTGGGTCGTGGCAACACGAATGCCAGCGTTACCAAATTGCTCAACGATGTTCGGGCCGATATCGAGACCGGGACATCGCTCAACGGGGCATTCAGAAAGTACCCGATGTATTTCGACAGTCTCTACTGCAACCTGGTGGAAGCAGGTGAGGCGGCCGGTATTTTGGAAGCCTTGCTGGATCGACTAGCCACCTACATGGAAAAAACCGAGGCGATCAAATCGAAGATCAAATCAGCCTTGATGTACCCCATTTCCGTAGTGATCGTGGCTTTTGTGGTGGTCACTGTCATCATGATTTTCGTGATTCCAGCGTTCAAGGAGGTTTTCACTTCATTCGGTGCCGACCTGCCAGCTCCAACTTTGCTGGTAATGGCGATCAGCGAGGTGTTCGTCAAATGGTGGTGGCTAATTTTTGGTGTCATTGGCGGTGGCTTCTACTTTTTCATGCAGGCATGGCGCCGCAGTGAAAAGGTCCAGATGTTCATGGACCGGCTCCTGTTGCGGCTTCCGGTTTTTGGCGCGTTGATTGACAAATCATGTGTCGCTCGCTGGACCCGAACGCTTTCCACGATGTTCGCTGCTGGCGTGCCTCTCGTGGAGGCGCTCGACTCGGTGGGCGGGGCCGCTGGCAATTCGGTGTACTCCCTGGCCACCGACAAGATCCAACAGGAAGTCTCTACAGGCACCAGCCTGACGGCTGCTATGGGCAACGCCAATATCTTTCCCTCCATGGTGCTCCAGATGTGCGCGATTGGCGAAGAGTCTGGCTCCATCGACCACATGCTCGGCAAGGCCGCGGACTTCTATGAGGCTGAAGTAGACGACATGGTCGCAGGCCTATCCAGCCTGATGGAACCCATCATCATCGTGTTTCTTGGCACGCTCATCGGCGGTATCGTGGTCTCGATGTACCTCCCCATCTTCAAGCTCGGTCAGGTTGTGTAATGGTGCTGGAAGCATGGTTGGATGCCGCTATCGGCGGCGTGATTGGGTTGCTTGTCGGCAGTTTTCTGAATGTGGTGATCTACCGCCTTCCCAAAATGATGGAAAGGCAGTGGGCTGCAGAGTTGGCGCAAGTCGAGGCATCCAACCAAGGCAAAGAGCCGCCCGAGGACACGCAGCTGACTTTCAATCTCATGACGCCTCGGTCCCGCTGCCCTGCTTGCGGGCACCTGGTGCGGTGGCATGAGAACATCCCGGTTTTGAGTTACCTGTTTTTGCGTGGGCGTTGTTCGTCCTGCAAAACACGCATCAGCCCCCGTTACCCGTTGGTCGAGCTGGCAACGGGTGCACTGTTTTTTTTCTGCCTCCATCGCTGGGGCTTAACCCCTGCGGGGTTGGCATGGTGCGGCTTTTCGGCAGCGCTGGTGGCCCTTGCATTCATCGACTGGGACACCACGCTTTTACCCGATGACATCACCTTGCCTCTGCTGTGGGCAGGGTTGCTGGCATCGGCCATGCAGTGGACTAACGTGCCGTTGTATGCCTCTGTCATGGGCGCCGCGGCTGGGTACCTTTCGCTCTGGTTGGTGTACTGGGGGTTCAAGCTGGCGACTGGCAAGGAAGGCATGGGGTACGGTGACTTCAAGCTGTTTGCCGCGTTAGGCGCATGGTTTGGCTGGCAAGCGCTGGTGCCCATCATTTTGATGTCTTCCGTGATTGGCGCCATCATCGGGATCGCCATGAAGATTTTCAGCAGCTTGCGCGAAGGTGGCTACATCCCGTTCGGACCCTTCCTGGTAGGTGCCGGGTTCACTGCGATGGTGTTTGGCCCCAATGCCATTCTGGGCACGGTGCTCGGGCTCCTGGGACTCTGACGTGCGCTCATGACAACTGACCGACAGCCCTTGCGCCTAGGCCTGACCGGGGGCATTGGCAGCGGCAAGAGCACGGTAGGTCAGATGCTGGCGTTCCTCGGCGCAGCCCTGATCGACGCTGACCAGATTTCCCGGGAAATGACCGGATCTGGGGGCGCGGCCGTGCCAGCCATCCAAAGTACCTTTGGTGATGCCTATGTCGATGCATCGGGTGCCCTGGACCGCGCGCGCATGCGGCAATTGGCCTTCAGCCAACCCGAGGCCCGCAGCCAGCTGGAGGCCATCGTGCACCCCCTGGTAGCCTTGCACAGCCAGCAACGGATTCAGCAGGCCTTGCAGGCTGGCGCCCGACTGATCGTGCACGACATTCCTCTGCTCGCCGAGTCCGGGCGCTGGGCTCGCCAGCTTGACGCCGTGATTGTGGTGGACTGCACAGAACAGACCCAGATCACGCGGGTTATGCAGCGCAGCGGTCTGTCCGCTGAAGCCGTACAGGGAATCATTGCCTCACAAGCCACGCGCTCAGCGCGCAGGGCGGTGGCCGATGTGGTGATTGCCAACGAAGCACACTGCACACTGGAGCAGTTGCAGGCCGAGGTACGGCAAGTGGCCACACTGTTCGGGCTATGATGCGTACGAAACCGTTTGTGCTTTCACCCCATGCCGTGCGCCACCGGCGTCAGAATACTGCCTGAGCCTCCAGGAACCCGCCAGCGTGATCCTTTACGAATACCCCTTTAACGAGCGTCTCAGAACCTACCTGCGGCTGGAGCAGCTGTTCCGCCGCTTGGGGGAATTGATCCCCCGGCCCCACGCGCTGGATCACCATTTCGCCCTGGTCACGATTTTCGAGATCATGGACGTGGCCGCCCGGGCCGATCTGAAGTCGGATGTGCTCAAGGACATCGAAAGGCACAAGCACCAGCTCGACGCATACCGGGGCAACCCCTCCATCTCTGAAGCAGCGCTCGACGCGGTCATCAGCCAGTTGGATCGCTGCTTCGTGGCACTCAACACCCAAAGCGGCAAGTCGGGCCACGCGCTCACCGAGAACGACTGGCTGATGAGCATTCGCAGCCGTATCGGTATTCCGGGTGGGACCTGTGGCTTTGATCTGCCCGCCTACTACGCGTGGCAGCACCATACTCCCGCAGTGCGTCAGCAGGCGCTGGAAGAATGGGCTTCTACTCTGGCTCCCCTTGCCGAGTCGATCTATGTATTGCTCAAGCTGCTGCGCGATTCAGGCGTTCCCCAAAAGGTGGCTGCCGAACGAGGGCAATTTCAGCAAAACCTTCCCCAAGGCCGTACCTTCCAGCTGCTGCGGCTTCGCATCGACCCGGCGCTGAACCTGATCCCGGAAATCAGTGGCAACCGTCTGATAGTCTCGGTGCGGCTCATGCGGTTGGAAGCTGATGGGCGTTTGCACGCCTGCAACGAAGACGCAGCGTTTGAACTGACCCTGTGCGCATAGGCCTTAGCAAGCCCTAGCCCTAGCCCAGAGACTGCATAGCGCCGAGGCCCGCAGAAGATCAGGCCGGCCGATTTGAGCAAGAGGTTCACCCCAGGATGCCCCACTCCCCAACCCCCTCCTCGCAGGCGCGCATCGTCACCTGCCCCAGCTGCGGCGGCGATAGCGTGTACAGCCCCGCGAATGAGTACCGCCCTTTCTGCAGTGAGCGCTGCAAGCAGATCGACCTGGGTGCATGGGCCAGCGAAAGCTTTCGCATGCCTACCGAAGCACCGCCAGACGACGCCCCCCATGGCGACCCGCGCCAGCAGCATTGACAGAGGTCACAGGCTCCATTCAGGAGCCATTTCATCCAAAACCAGCGGTAGCGCTAGTAGCACATGCCTGAGAAGCTACTAATTCAATAGCAAATCAGTCCCACACAGACGGGAATCTCACTCCACCGCAGACTGCAAACCCCGTTCCTCGGCCAGCCATTGCAGCACCGGATAGGCACCCGGCAGCACGGGAGACACCGTGATCGGCATTTGCTGCCAGGCCATGGCCTGACCTTCACGCATCTCGAACTCACCGGTCCATGCCCAGACCTTGCACCAGTGCAGGCGAACCAGCGCGTGGGGATAATCGTGTTCGGTCACTTTCCAGATGCTGGCCGGGCCGATGGTCACGCCCAGCTCCTCGATCAGTTCGCGGCGCAGGGCCTGCTCCACCGTCTCACCCGCTTCGAGCTTGCCGCCCGGAAACTCCCAGTACCCGGCGTAGGGCTTGCCCGGCGGGCGGGTGGACAACAGCATCGCGCCGTCAGCGCGCAGCAGGATGCCCACAGCCACTTCGGTGTGTTTGCGTTCGGTACCGGCTGGCGTGCCATTGGGGGCGAGATTTTCAGCCACCATGGCGCCCCGCATAGTCGCGCGCAAACTGGTACGCCACACGGCCGCTGCGCGAGCCACGCTCCAGCGCCCAGACCAGCGCTTCAGGCCGCGCCTCCTCAATGGCCTGCGCGGGCACACCGAACGACGACAGCCACTGCCCCACGATGGTCAGATACTCTTGCTGGCTGAACGGGTAGAAGCTGACCCACAGGCCAAACCGTTCCGACAGAGAGATCTTCTCCTCCACCACCTCGCCCGGGTGCACCTCGCCGTCTTCGGTATGGGTGTACGTAAGGTTGTCGGCCATGTACTCCGGCAGCAAGTGGCGCCGGTTGCTCGTGGCGTAGATCAGCACGTTGGGTGTGGCCGCCGCCACCGAGCCGTCCAGAATCGACTTGAGCGCCTTGTAGCCTGGCTCGCCGTCCTCAAAGCTCAGGTCGTCGCAGAAGACGATGAATTTCTCGGGCCGGTCAGACACCACATCCACGATGTCCGGCAGATCGGTCAGGTCGGCCTTGTCCACCTCGATCAGGCGCAGGCCTTCGGCCGCATAGGCGTTCAGGCAGGCCTTGATGAGCGACGACTTGCCGGTGCCACGCGCACCGGTCAGCAGCACATTGTTGGCGGGCTTGCCCTGCACAAACTGCTGGGTGTTGCGCTCAATCTTTTCTTTTTGCGGATCGATTTCCTTGAGGTCCGCCAGCCGCATCGCGCCCACGTGGCGCACGGGCTCCAGCGCGCCATGCCCACTGCTGCGCTTGCGGTAGCGCCAGGCAATGGAGGCGGACCAGTCGGGGGCCCCCAGCGGCTGGGGCAATACAGATTCGATACGTGCGATGAGCTGCTCGGCACGCTCGACCAAGCGTTCAAATTTTTCGTTCATTGTGGCGACATGCGCTAGTGGAATATGCCTCAACAGCTATCACAAAGATAGCAAAAACCAACTCACGAGCGGTAGTCGGCGTTGATGGTCACGTACTCGTGGCTGAAGTCGCAGGTCCACACCGTGTCTGCGGCAGTGCCACGTCCCAGCAGTACCCTGACGGTGATCTCGCTCTGCTTCATCACGCGCTGGCCGTCTTCTTCACGATAGGCTGGGTTTCGCCCCCCTTGCAGCGCCACATGCACATCGTCCAGATACAGGTCGATGCCGGTCTGGTCCAGGTCGTCAATGCCGGCGTAGCCCACGGCCGCCAGGATGCGGCCTAGGTTCGGGTCGCTGGCAAAAAAGGCCGTCTTGACCAGCGGCGAATGGGCAATGGCGTAGGCCACCTTGCGGCACTCCTCACCGGTCTTGCCGCCCTCAACCCGCACCGTGATGAACTTGGTCGCCCCCTCGCCGTCGCGCACGATGGCCTGCGCCAGCTTTTGCGACACCGAAAGCATCGCCGCCTTGAGGGCCTGGCCGTCCGCGCTGTCCAGCGAGGTCACGGGCGCATGCGCTGCCTTGTTGGTGGCAACGACCACGAAGGAGTCATTCGTCGATGTGTCGCCGTCGATGGTGACGCGGTTGAAGGAGCCGTCCGCCAGTTCACGCGCCAGTTGCTGCATGACGGCGGGGGCCACGCAAGCGTCCGTGGCCAGGAAGCCGAGCATGGTGGCCATGTTGGGGCGGATCATGCCCGCGCCCTTGCTGATGCCCGTGATGGACACCATGGCACCCCCGATCTGCACCTGCGCAGAGAATGCCTTGGGCAGTGTGTCGGTGGTCATGATGCCCTCGGCGGCCCGCGCCCAGTGGCCCGGCTGTGCGTCGGCGATGGCGGCGGGCAGTCCCGCTTCGATGCGGTCGTTGGGCAGAGGCTCCATGATCACGCCGGTCGAGAACGGCAGAATCTGCTCGGGCGCCACGCTCAGCTGGCGTGCGAGCGCAATGCAGGTGGAGCGTGCACGCGCCAAACCGTCAGCCCCTGTGCCCGCATTGGCGTTGCCGGTGTTGATGACCATGGCGCGGATGGGTTGACCGCTGCCCAGGTGCTCACGGCTGATCTGCACCGGCGCTGCGCAAAAGCGGTTCTGCGTGAACACGCCCGCCACGCTGGCACCCTCGTCCAGCAGGAACACGGTGAGGTCCTTGCGGTGGGCCTTGCGGACACCGGCTTCAGCAACACCGATGCGCACGCCAGCGATGGGGTGCAGATCGGCAGCAACGGGGGCGACTAGATTGACGGGCATGGAGGTCTTTCTCAAAAAACTGCGGCCGATTATCCGGAAAACCGTGGCGCGCCAATGAAAACACGGGCCGAAGCCCGTGTTGTATGGATCAGGAAATCAAGCCAGCTTGCCGTGGCACTGCTTGTACTTCTTGCCACTGCCACAGGGGCAGGGGTCATTGCGGCCCACGCGCATACCGTCAGGCAGAGTTTGCTGGGCCACGGTCTGTGCATCCACTGTGGTCTCCACCTCGCCGGTTTCGGTGGGTGCGGTGTAGGTCACGTTGGCAATGCTTTCGGCGCGCTGCTCCATGTCCTGCGCAGCCTGGTCGAGTTGCGCCTGCGACTGCACCTGCACGGTCATGAGGATCTTGGTGACCTCGTTCTTGACCTGGTCGATGAGCTGACGGAACAGCTCGAAGGCTTCGCGCTTGTACTCCTGCTTGGGCTGCTTTTGCGCATAGCCGCGCAGGTGGATGCCCTGGCGCAGATAGTCAAGTGCGCTCAGGTGATCGCGCCAGTTGGAGTCAAAGTTCTGCAGCAGCACCACGCGCTCAAACTGCGTGAAGTTGTCGCGGCCGACCTGCTCGACCTTGGCGTCGAAGGCGGCATGCGCAGCCTGCAGGACCTTGTCCAGGATTTCGTCGTCGGTGATCGCATTGGCGCCTTGCACTTCCTGCTGCAGCGCAATCGATACCTGCCATTCTTCTGCAAGCGCCTTTTCCAGCGCAGCCAGATCCCACTGCTCTTCCACCGATTCGGCAGGCACGTATTGGCGAACCAGATCGGTCATGCAGTCTTCGCGCATGGCGGCGATCACGTCCGACAGGTCCGAAGCATCCAGGATGTCGTTGCGCTGCTGGTAGATCACCTTGCGCTGGTCGTTGGCCACATCGTCGTACTCCAGCAATTGCTTGCGGATGTCGAAGTTGCGGGCCTCGACCTTGCGTTGGGCCGACTCGATGCTGCGGGTCACGATGCCCGCTTCAATGGCTTCGCCATCGGGCATCTTCAGGCGGTCCATGATCGCCTTGACGCGGTCGCCCGCGAAGATGCGCATCAGCGAGTCATCCAGGCTCAGGTAGAAGCGTGAAGAACCGGGGTCGCCCTGGCGGCCCGAACGGCCACGCAACTGGTTGTCGATGCGGCGCGACTCATGGCGCTCGGTGGCGATGATGCGCAGGCCGCCCAGCGCCTTGACCTTCTCGTGGTCCACCTTCCACTGCTCGCGCAGCGCGGCCACATTGGCAGCACGGTCGGACTCGGACAGGGACTCGTCGGCCTCGATGGCCGCCACATCCTTCTCGATGTTACCGCCCAGCACGATGTCGGTACCACGGCCAGCCATGTTGGTGGCGATGGTGATCATGCCCTCGCGACCCGCCTGGGCCACGATATCAGCCTCGCGGGCGTGCTGCTTGGCATTGAGCACCTGGTGCGGCAGGCCTTCCTTGTTCAGCAACTGGTCGATGATTTCGGAGTTCTCAATCGACGTCGTGCCCACCAGCACGGGCTGGCCGCGCTCGTGGCATTCGCGGATGTCCTTGATCGCGGCCTCGTATTTTTCGCGCGTGGTCTTGTACACGCGGTCCAGCTGGTCGTCGCGCTTGCTCGGGCGGTTGGGCGGAATGACCGTGGTTTCCAGGCCATAGATTTCCTGGAACTCATAGGCCTCGGTGTCGGCCGTACCCGTCATGCCTGCCAGCTTGTTGTACAGGCGGAAGTAGTTCTGGAAGGTGATGGAGGCCAGCGTCTGGTTCTCGGCCTGGATGTTCACGCCTTCCTTGGCTTCCACGGCTTGGTGC
Source organism: Acidovorax sp. Root70 (assembly GCF_001428225.1). Classification (NCBI taxonomy): domain Bacteria; kingdom Pseudomonadati; phylum Pseudomonadota; class Betaproteobacteria; order Burkholderiales; family Comamonadaceae; genus Acidovorax; species Acidovorax sp. Root70. The sequence goes on along the minus strand of NZ_LMHQ01000012.1, from coordinate 114,057 downwards.
AGGCCTTCGCTCCAGCGGCGACCCGACATCAGGCGGCCGGTGAACTCGTCCACGATGACGATCTCGCCGTTTTGCACCACGTAGTGCTGATCGCGGTGGTACAGGTGGTTGGCCCGCAGCGCCGCATACAGGTGGTGCATCAGCGTGATGTTGGCCGGGTCATACACAGAAGCGCCTTCGGCGATCAGGCCATGCGAGGCCAGAATGCGTTCAGCAGTTTCATGGCCCTGCTCCGTCAGAAACACCTGATGGGTTTTTTCGTCCAGCGTGAAATCGCCGGGCTTGGTCACGCCCTCACCCGTGCGGGGGTCAGCTTCACCCTCTTGGCGCACCAGCAGGGGCACCACCTTGTTCATAGCGATGTACATCGCCGTGTGGTCTTCGGCCTGGCCGCTGATGATGAGCGGTGTGCGGGCCTCGTCGATCAGGATGGAGTCCACCTCGTCCACGATGGCGAAGTTCAGGCCCTGTTGCACGCGGTCCTGCGCCTCGTAGACCATGTTGTCACGCAGGTAGTCAAAGCCGTATTCGTTGTTGGTGCCGTAGGTGATGTCGGCCCGGTACGCCGCCTGCTTTTCTTCACGGGGCATGTTGGGCAGGTTGATGCCCACCGTGAGGCCCAGGAAGTTGTACAGGCGCCCCATCCACTGCGCGTCGCGGTTGGCGAGGTAGTCATTCACCGTCACCACGTGCACGCCCTTGCTCGACAGAGCGTTGAGGTACACCGGCAGCGTTGCGGTCAGGGTCTTGCCCTCGCCGGTGCGCATTTCAGCGATCTTGCCAAAGTGCAGCGCCATACCACCCAGCAGCTGCACATCAAAGTGCCGCATCTTCATGATGCGTTTGGAGCCCTCGCGCACCACGGCAAAGGCTTCGGGCAGGATGTTGTCCAGCGTCTCGCCCTTGGCCACGCGGTCCTTGAACTCCTGCGTCTTGGCCCGGAGCTGCTCGTCCGACAGCTTCTCGTACTCGGGCTCCATCGCATTGATGCGGGTCACCGTCTTGCGGTACTGCTTGAGAAGCCGGTCATTGCGGCTGCCGAATATTTTGGTGAGGAAGTTGGTGGCCATGCGAACAGGACCGCCTGTCCCGCTGCAATCAGCGCGCCAAGCGACCGAAATCCCTAAGATGAATTGAGTTCAGGTGGGTGCTGCGACCGCGATTGCAAGCATTGCAACCCAGGCACAGAACGCCGGACCCACGATTTTACCTGCCTGGTGCCGGTGCGGACCGCTGTCCTGCCAATGCGGAGGGCTGAACGGCTGCCACCTGCGCGCCGGTGGCCATGGCTCCCGCGTTCAGGAACTTCCGCGGGTCCTGGAAAACGCCCTGCACCAATACCTCAAAGTGCAGATGCGGCCCCGTTGAACGCCCTGTTGTGCCAATCTCCGCAATCTTTTGTCCGCGGCGCACGATGTCGCCCTGCTTGACTAGGACGCGCGAAGCATGGGCATAGCGCGTCACCAGCTGATTGCCGTGGTCTACCTCAATCATGTTGCCGTAGGCGGGATGGTATTCCTGGGTCACAACCACGCCCCCGGCGGCGGCCAGGATCGAAGTGCCCGTATCGGCCTGGAAATCCAGCCCCGTGTGCAACGCCGACTGCCCCGTGATGGGATCGACCCGCCAGCCAAAGCCCGAACCCGCGACACGCCCTGTGACGGGTGCATGGGTAGGGATCATTTTCTTGCGGATGTGCTGGTCGAACAGACGGGACTCCAGCACCGTCATCAGATCCACACGCTGGTTGGTCAGTCGCTCCAGCTCATCCAGCGTGGTTTGCAACTCTTCCATGGACAGGTTGCGGGCACTCACCAGGGCACCACCGCGTGCATCCGGCTTCTGGATGTCGGCGGGTGCCATGCCCGCAAGTCCCAGCACACGGTCTCCCAGCGACTCCAACTGCACCATGCGCGCCTGCATTTCGCCCACTCGCCGGGCCATGGCGTCGAGGTTGGCACGCATGAAACGGTCGCGCTCCGCAAACTCGTCCTTGACCACCAGGCGCACCAGCGAGCCCACGACGGGCCACCCTTCACGCGCCCCTTTTAGAAATACCCAGTGGTACAGCCCCGCAGCAACCACCATCAGGCACAGTGACACAGCGAGGCTCACCAGAACCAGGCGCGTGCCAGACAAATGAATGGCCCGACTGCGCGCCAGTCTGGCGTCCGTGATAATCAAATGCACTGCCCATACTCCACGCCCGAAGACGCCACACCATGAACCGCCGCCACTACGCCGTCACCCTGCAGCAAGCCAGTGAGGAATCCCCCACGCTGGCAAAGCTCACAGCGCTGACACGCGACTCCAGGGATCGGCTCAAGGCCATTGAATTGCTGATTCCCGCCGCATTGCGTCCAGCAGTCCAAGCGGGCCCCATTGACGGGGATAGCTGGTGCCTGCTGGTCAAGAGCAACGCCGCGGCGGCAAAAATACGCCAACTGCTGCCTGCTTTGCAGGCGCATCTGCGCAGTCGGGGGTGGGAGATTAACGCGATTCGCCTGAAAGTTCAAACCTGACGGCCAGCGTCAGTGCCAGGGAATGCAGAACAAAAGAAGAAACATGGTGCCGGTTGTCGGAATCGAACTGACGACCTACCGCTTACAAGGCGGGTGCTCTACCAACTGAGCTAAACCGGCGAAGGCAGTATTTTATCCCGTAAAAACTGCCTGAAATTTGAAACTGCAGCTATTTGATGCGCTTGAGCGAGGGGCGTGCACCGCCTTGGGCGGGCGGCGGCCGGGGCGCATCGCCGCCATCGTCCTTGTGGCCCTCTTCCACGCCCACCAGCTGCACGACGCGGTCTTCGGCAGGGGCAGCGACAGCCTCTTCGTTTTGCAAGGGGGTCGGTGCCGCAGTTGAAGGCAGCACGCCGGGAGCACCGTCCGCAGACGACAACAGATCCACCGGAGGCGGGAACGCCATGCCCTGACCATTCTCACGGGCATAGATGGCGATCACACGGCCCACGGGCACCAAGATTTCACGGGGCTTGCCACCAAACCGGGCCTTGAATTCAATGAATTCGTTGCCCAGTTGCAGCGCGCTCGTTGCATCAAAACTGATGTTCAGGACAATCTCGCCGTCCTTCACATACTCGCGGGGCACCTGCACGGACTCGTCCACACGCACCGCCACATAAGGCGTCAGCCCGTTGTCGGTGCACCATTCGTACAGGGCACGAATGAGATAGGGGCGCGTGGAGGTCGATTCCTGTGCGGTCATGAGGCGGTGTTACGGCTGCGGTGGAGGAAATGAAGTCTGCAGGCCGCTGCTTACTTGCGCATGACCTTTTCGGACGGCGTCAGTGCTTCGATATAGGCCGGGCGCGAGAAGATGCGCTCGGCGTACTTCAGCAGCGGGGCCGCATTCTTGGAGAGGTCAATGCCGTAGTAATCCAGGCGCCACAGCAGCGGCGCGATGGCCACGTCCAGCATCGAGAAGTTGTCGCCCAGCATGTACTTGTTCTTGAGGAACACGGGGGCCAGCTGGGTCAGGCGGTCGCGAATGTGCGCGCGCGCCTTCTCCAGCGCCTTTTCGTTGCCCTTGGTCGCACGCGACTCAAGCGTGTTCACATGCACGAACAGCTCCTTCTCGAAGTTGAGCAGGAACAGGCGCACGCGGGCGCGATCCACCGGGTCACCGGGCATCAGCTGCGGATGGGGGAAGCGCTCGTCGATGTACTCGTTGATGATGTTCGACTCGTACAGAATCAGGTCGCGCTCAACCAGAATCGGCACCTGGCCGTACGGATTCATCACGCTGATGTCTTCGGGCTTGTTGTACAGGTCCACATCGCGGATTTCAAAGTCCATGCCCTTTTCAAACAGGACAAAACGGCAGCGGTGGGAGAAGGGACAGGTCGTACCCGAGTAAAGCACCATCATGGTGGGAGGCTCCTAAAAATCAAAAGAGTGGGACGCCAAAAGCGCCCACTCTGCAATAAATCCAATGGCACCCCGAAGGGTGCGGGAAATGGATCTGGCGTTTACTTCACGTCCTTCCAGAACGCAGCGTTCAGGCGCCAGGCAATCACCGTGAACACGCCCAGGAAAATCAACACCCAGACGCCCACGCGCCAGCGGGTATTTTGTGCGGGCTCACCCATCCACTGCAGATAGTTCACCAGATCACCAATGTTCTGGTCGAACTGCAGAGGTGTCATCGTGCCGGGCGTGATCTGCTCCCAGCCCTTGAACACCTGGGTCTTGTGGCCGTGGCTCTCGTGCTCTTCAAACACCGGGCGGCGATCGCCCTGAAGCTGCCAGAGCACATGGGGCATGCCCACGCTGGGGAAAACCAGGTTGTTCCAGCCCGTGGCCTTGGTGTCGTCCCGGTAGAACGTGCGCAGGAACGTGTACAGGTAGTCAGCCCCGGTGCCACCGTGCCCTGCGCGCGAACGCGCGATCACGGTGAGGTCGGGGGGGTTGGCACCAAACCATTCCTTGGCCTGCTTGGGATCAATGGAAGCCTTCATGGTTTCACCCACCTTATCGGTGGTGAACAGCAGGTTGTCCTTGATCTGCTGCTCGGTCAGGCCGATGTCGCGCAGGCGGTTGAACCGCATGTAAGCCGCCGAGTGGCAGCTCAGGCAGTAGTTGACGAACACCTTGGCGCCGTTTTGCAACGAGGCCAGGTCATTGGTCTTGTTGGGCGCCTTGTCCCAGGCGATGGTGTCGGCACCCGCCGCATGGGCAGCCCCTGCGGCCAGGCCCACAGCGGCGATCAACGTGAGAATGATTTTTTTCATTGTGGTTATCTCCAGGCTCAGTGCGCCACAAAGGTCACGCGATCGGGCACTGGCTTGGTTTGACCAATGCGGCTCCACCAGGGCATCAGCAGGAAGAAGCCAAAGTAGAACAAGGTGCCCACTTGCGACACACGCTCGCCGATGGGCGACGGGGGCTGCACACCCAGATAGCCCAGGATCAGGAAGTTGATCACAAAGATGCCGTACAGGTACTTGTGCCAGTCAGGGCGATAGCGGATCGACTTGACCGGGCTGAAATCCAGCCATGGCAGGAAGAACAGAATGATCACCGCGCCACCCATCACCACGACACCCCAGAATTTGGCATCGATCGACAGCATCAGCAGCACGACCACCACGGCCGCACCAGCGATACCGGCCTTGATGAAGCTGGGCAGCTTTGCCTTGATCACGCCAACAGCTGCACCACCCAGCACGCAGGCGATCAGGGCGTACATCATTTCGCTGGTGATGGCACGCAGCATCGAATAGAACGGCGTGAAGTACCAGACCGGAGCAATGTGCGCAGGGGTCTTGAGCGGATCCGCAGGAATGAAGTTGTTGTATTCGAGGAAGTAGCCACCGAACTCGGGTGCGAAGAACACCACGGCCGTGAACGCCATCAGGAACATGCTCAGCGCGAAGATGTCATGCACCGTGTAGTAGGGGTGGAAGGGCACGCCATCGAGCGGCTTGCCGTTGGCATCCTTGGGCGCCTTGGGGCCCTTGATTTCCACGCCGTCGGGGTTGTTGGAGCCCACATCGTGCAGCGCCAGCAAGTGCGCCACCACCAGGCCCAGCAGCACCAGAGGCACGGCAATCACGTGGAAGCTGAAGAAGCGATTCAGGGTAGCGTCGCCCACCACATAGTCGCCGCGGATCAGCAATGCCAGATCAGGACCGACGAACGGAATGGCGGCAAACAGGTTCACGATCACCTGGGCGCCCCAGTACGACATCTGGCCCCAGGGCAGCAGATAGCCCATGAAAGCCTCGGCCATCAGGCACAGGAAGATCGCACAGCCGAAGATCCAGACCAGCTCGCGGGGCTTGCGATAGCTACCGTAGATCAGGCCACGGAACATGTGCAGGTACACCACCACGAAGAATGCCGATGCGCCCGTGGAGTGCATGTAGCGGATCAGCCAGCCCCAGGGCACGTCCCGCATGATGTACTCGACCGATGCGAACGCCAGGCTGGCATCGGGCTTGTAGTGCATGACCAGAAAGATCCCGGTCACGATCTGGATCACCAGCACGACCAGCGCGAGCGAGCCGAAGATGTACCAGAAGTTGAAATTCTTCGGAGCGTAGTACTCCGACATGTGCACCTTGTAGGCGTCAAAGGCCGTCGGGAACCGGTTCTCGAACCAGTTGGTGACCTTGGCGCCAGCAGAGGCGTTCGGCGAGATTTCTTTGAATTCGTGGGCCATGTCGTTCTCCGTCAAGCCTTCTTGTCTTCACCGATCACGAGGCGTGTGTCGGACAGGTACATGTGCGGAGGCACTTCGAGGTTGTCCGGAGCCGGCTTGTTCTTGAAGACACGGCCCGCCATATCGAAAGTGGAGCCGTGGCAGGGGCAGAGGAAACCGCCCTTCCAATCGTCAGGCAGCGAAGGCTGTGCGCCGGGCTGGAACTTGTCCGACGGCGAGCAGCCCAGGTGCGAGCAGATGCCTACGCCCACGAAAATTTCCGGCTTGATCGAACGCGCCTCGTTGCGGGCGTATTCGGGCGTGAGTTCAGAGGGCTTGCGCTCCGACTTGGGGTCGGCAAGCTGGCCGTCGAGCTTGGGCAACTCTGCCAGCTGCTCGGGGGTGCGCTTGATGATCCAGACGGGCTTGCCGCGCCACTCCACAGTGACCTTTTCTCCAGGTTTGAGGGCGGAGATATCCACCTCAACGGCAGCACCAGCGGCTTTGGCACGCTCTGAGGGCTGGAAAGTACTCACGAAAGGAACGGCGGTTGCCACGCCGCCCACCGCACCAGCACATGCTGACGTGATGATCCACGTCCGCTTGCTGGAGTCGATTGGAGTGTCACTCATGGGGATCCTCGATGAACATCGCTAGATTGGGGTCAACCGCGAATTGTAGCGGAGTGAAAATGGTTATTTCCAAGTGGTTTGCTGGCTTGACAGGGGCACGAACCGGGCAATACTCCCGCATCACCGTTTTACAAGGAGCACCAGCATGGGGATGATGCAAGAGTTCAGGGAGTTCGCGGTCAAGGGCAATGTGATTGACCTGGCGGTGGGCGTCATCATTGGCGGGGCATTTGGCAAGATCGTGGATTCGGTGGTGGCGGACCTGATCATGCCGGTGGTGGGACTGGTCTTTGGCAAGCTCGATTTTTCCAACCTGTTCATCGTGCTGGGCAACGTGCCCCCAGGCACCGGCACCACACTCGATGCCCTCAAAAAGGCCGGCGTACCGGTGTTTGCCTATGGCAACTTCCTGACCGTGGCAGTCAACTTCGTGATCCTTGCGTTCATCATCTTCATGATGATCAAGCAGATCAACCGCCTCAAGCGCGAGGCGCCTGCCGCGCCCGCCGCGCCGGTGGCACCTCCCGAGGACATCGTGCTGTTGCGCGAGATTCGCGACAGCCTGAAGAAGTAAAAAACCCCTGGGGCCGCGGCATTTCTGGCCGCAAGAATGAGAAACGCCACCGCTGCGCTGGAACAGCCAGCCGCCGGTGGCGTCGGTTTTTGGGCAGCCCTGCCTGCAGGATGGCACCCTGGGTGGGGGTCGTATTTTTCAGCGCTTCATTTGATGTCGATCAGCGCTTGGCCTCAAGACTTCAGCCGCAGACCTCACCCACACCGGTCAACCACACAGCGCACGCGCCATCCGCACGGCCTCGATGAGGCTGGAGGCGTCTGCAACGCCCTGCCCTGCAATATCAAACGCCGTGCCGTGATCCGGGCTGGTGCGCACCAGCGGCAGGCCCAGGGTCACGTTCACCCCCTTCTCCACCCCCAGATACTTCACCGGGATCAGGCCCTGGTCGTGGTACATCGCGATGACCACGTCGAACTCGCCCGCACGCTGCGGGGTGCTGCGTGCACGCATGAACACCGTGTCCGGCGCGAAGGGGCCGTGCACATCCAGCCCCTGCGCACGCGCGGCTGCCATCGCCGGGACGATCACCTCCAGCTCCTCGCGGCCAAACAGCCCGCCCTCGCCCGCATGGGGATTGAGCCCCGCCACACCGATGCGCGGCACGCGGCCCAGGCTGCGCTGCAAGGCGGCGTGGGTGATTTGCAGCGTCTGCAGCACATTGTCTTGCGTGACGGCAGCGATCGCGTCGCGCAACGACACGTGGATGCTGACGAGCACGGTGCGCAGTTCGTCGTTGGCCAGCATCATGCGCACCGGCATGCGGGCCAGCGGCACGCCATGGTGCGCGGCGGCCTCCGCCTGCAACAGCTCCGTGTGCCCCGGGAAGTCCACCCCCGCCGCCGACAGCGCCTCCTTGTGCAACGGGGCAGTGACCAGCGCCGCGACTTCTTCACGCAGCGCTGCACGCGCTGCCCAGACCACGCTGTCGGCAGCCGCACGGCCCGCAGCCGCGCTGATCAAACCCCAAGGCTGAGGGCCCGGAATGCGGGGCAAGGGAAGCACGGGCACGCAGCGAGGCGGCACATCTACCGCCTCGCACGGTGCGCTGATCTGCGCCACGGGCAAGCTGGGCACGCCGGGCCGCGTGATGACGCCTGCGGCGCGCCGCAAGGTGGCCAGGTCACCGACAACAAAGCAGTGGCGCAGCGCATCGGGCGCATCGCGAAAGGCCTTGGCCACGATCTCGGGGCCGATGCCGGCGGGGTCTCCCTGGGTGATGGCGATGGGTTGCATGGGTTTGGAACCGAAAGTGCCTATAGCGCTAGTCTTTCATGCGCTGCCAGCTATTAATAAGTGAGCAAAAAGCACCACACAACCGCACGGTGCGGTGCCTTGTTGTGCAGTGTCTTGCCATGGACTACGCGGGGTTGTCGATCTCGATGAACTCGTGGCTGAGTCCGCACTGGTCCGCCACATGGGCCGCCACGGCGGGGGCCCCATAGCGCTCGGTGGCATGGTGCCCAGCGGCAATGAAGCTCACACCCGTCTCGCGCGCCAGGTGGGCTTGCGGCTCGGAGATTTCACCGGTAATGAAGACATCTGCCCCCGCAGCAATGGCCGATTCGAAATACCCCTGCGCCCCCCCCGTGCACCATGCCACGCGGCGCACGGGGCGCTGCACAGAGGCACCACCACCCGCCTCACCCGGCGACACCAGGGTCACGGGGCGGCCCAGCGCCTTGGCGACGTGGTCGGCCACCGCCTGGGCATTCTCAAACGCCGCAGGCGCCGCAAAGCCAAGGTCCTGCTCGCCAAACCGCGCATCGGCCGCCCAGCCCAGAACCCGGCCCAGCTGCGCGTTGTTGCCCAGCTCGCCATGGGCATCGAGCGGCAGATGGTAGGCAAACAGGTTGATGTCGTGCGCCAGCAGCAGCTGCAGCCGCTGCTTCATCCAACCCGTGACACGGCCATCCTGCCCGCGCCAGAACAGGCCGTGGTGCACAAAAATGGCGTCGGCCTGCGCGGCAATGGCGGCCTCGATCAGCGCTCGGCTGGCCGTGACGCCGCTCACCACACGCTGGATCTCGGCCTTGCCCTCGACCTGCAGGCCGTTGGGGCCGTAGTCCCTGAAGCGCTCGGGTTGCAGCAGGCTGTCAAACGCCTGCAAAAGTTGACTGCGGGGAATGCTCATGCCTCTATTGTGGCGCGCCGTCATCACCCCCACATTGGGAGACAATGCCACGACGGAGCGAACGCCCGGGCCGCCACGGCGAACCGGCAGACCGCGCCCCCCTCGTCCCACCCCGTTCCACCACCGGTAAGCACATTACATGAAGCGACTCTGGCTGCTGTTTTCCCAGTCCGTGACGGTCCTCGTTGCGGCCTACTTTGTTGTTGCCACGCTCCAGCCCGACTGGCTGGGCCGGGGCACCACACGCTCAGGGGCAGGCATTGCACTGCTGGAGGCACCCGCCGCGCCGTCATCCCAGCCGGTGGCAGGCAGCTTCAGCGCCGCAGCCCGCAAGGCGGCACCTGCCGTGGTCAGCATCAACACCAGCAAGGAAGTGCGCCACCCGCGCAGCAACGACCCCTGGTTCCAGTTCTTCTTTGGCGACCAGGGCAGCCAGGCGCAAGCCGGTCTGGGCAGCGGCGTGATCGTGAGCCCCGAGGGCTACATCCTGACCAACAACCACGTGGTGGAAGGCGCGGACGAGATCGAGGTGACCCTTACCGACAGCCGCCGCGCCCGTGCGCGCGTGATCGGCACCGACCCCGACACCGACCTGGCCATCCTCAAAATCGAACTCGACAAGCTGCCCGTGATCGTGCTGGGCAATTCCGACGCCTTGGACGTGGGCGATCAGGTGCTGGCCATCGGCAACCCCTTCGGTGTGGGCCAGACGGTCACCAGTGGCATCGTGAGCGCGCTGGGCCGCAGCCAGCTGGGCATCAACACCTTTGAAAACTTCATCCAGACCGACGCGGCCATCAACCCCGGCAATTCGGGCGGTGCGCTGGTTGATGTGAACGGCAACCTCATGGGCATCAACACCGCGATCTACTCGCGCTCCGGCGGCAGCATGGGCATCGGCTTTGCCATTCCCGTTTCCACAGCCCGCATGGTGCTCGATGGCATCGTGAAGGATGGCCAGGTCACGCGCGGCTGGATCGGCGTGGAGCCCAACGAACTCTCGCCCGAACTCGCAGAAACCTTTGGCGTGAAGAAGGCCACCGAGGGCGTGATCATCACCGGCGTGCTGCAGGACGGCCCCGCCGCCCAGGCCGGCATGCGGCCCGGTGACGTGATCGTGCAGGTGGACGGCAAGGCCGTGAGCAACGTGTCGCAGCTGCTGACCGCCGTGGCAGCGCTCAAGCCCGGCCAGGCGGCGGCGTTTGACGTGCAGCGGGCTGACAAGCGGGTGGAGCTGAGCATCAACCCGGGCGTGCGCCCCCGGCCCCAGCGCAATGTGAAGCGCTGACGCCTGCGCAGGCCCGGATCGTTCTTACCAACGCCGGGCACGAGTCGTCAACGCAGCGAGGTGTGGGGCTAGATCGGCGAAGGGTGGCAGCCTCGATGGCCTTGGTGCAAGGTCAGGCGGGAGTAAAGCACAGGCCAAGCGGACGAGATCGAATGACGCATGTCATGCCAACGCGTGTGCAACCAACCCCCACATAGCACTATGAAAAATAGTGCTGCCAGCGCATATGGCACTAGCGCTTGCAGCTATTTTTATTCAATATTCCCTTCCACAGCCTGGGCGAAGCCCCAGGGACGCGATCTGCGCCGACCCCGTGGCAGCCCCGTCCGCCTGCCAAGCCAAAGGGTCAGGATGCGGAAGCGGACTCGCCAGGCTCTTCGGGCGCCTGGGTGTGCTTGATGAAGATCTGTGCGGCCCAGATGCCCACCTCGTACAGCAGGCACATCGGCACGGCCAGCGACAGCTGCGACACCACATCGGGCGGCGTCACGACGGCAGCCACCACAAAGGCCAGCACAATGAAATAGCCGCGAAACTCGCGCAGCTTCTGCACGCTCACGATACCCATGCGCGCCAGCACCACCACGGCAATCGGCACCTCGAAGGCCATGCCGAACGCCAGGAACATGGACAGCACAAAACTCAGGTAGGCCTCGATGTCAGGTGCCGCCGTGATGCTCTTGGGCGCAAAGCTCTGGATGAAGGCGAACACCTGGCCAAACACCAGGTAGTAGCAAAACGCCACGCCGATGAAGAACAGCAGCGTGCTGGAGATCACCAGCGGCAGCACCAGCTTTTTCTCATGCGAATACAGGCCGGGCGCCACAAAAGCCCAGATCTGCCACAGCACAAAGGGCAGCGCCAGCAGGAACGCCGACATCAGCAAGATCTTGAGCGGCACCATGAAGGGCGAGATCACCGAGGTGGCGATCAGCGTGGCCCCCTTGGGCAGATGGGCCACCAGGGGGGCGGCCAGAAAGTCGTACAGCGCGCCGGGGCCCGGGAAGAAGAACAGGATCGCCGCCGCGATGGCGATGGCGATCATGGCCTTGACCAGGCGGTCGCGCAGCTCCATGAGGTGCTGTACGAACGGCTGCTCGGTGCCGGCCAGTTCGTCTTCTTTGGAGGGGGTTTCGGACATGGTGGGTTTTCGTGGGCGTCAAGGCCGCCCATGCAGCGCAGGGGGCGCGGCAGGCTGCGTCAGTGGAATTTTTGGGGGCGATAGCGTGCTACGCGGGCTGCGCCAGACTGTGCCTTGGTGCGCACACCGCTGCGCGCCTTGTACCACTGGGGCACCGCGCCGCGCTTGAGGCGCCAGTTCTTGCCAGGGTGCTTGTAGGCAGGCACCACGGCCGCCTGCTCACGCAGATCGGCGTTGCTGCTGGAATCGATGGCTTCAGACCAGTCTTTCTCGAACTCGCTGGCGCTGGTCTGGATGGTGTTGTGCACGTCGCGCGCGGCGTTCTCCACCGTGTCCTTCATCTTCTTGAGCTCGTCGAGCTCCATGGACCGGTTGACCTCCGCCTTCACGTCGGAGACATAGCGCTGCGCCTTGCCCAGCAAGGTGCCGACGGTGCGGGCCACGCGGGGCAGCTTTTCGGGGCCGATGACGATCAACGCCACGGCACCGATCAGCGCCATTTTGGACAGACCAATATCAATCATGGATCAGGCGCCCGTGCAAGGCAGGCAAAGGCTGCAGGTCAAGGGCACCCGCTCAGCTCTTTTGCTTGGCTTCGACATCGATGGTGGTCTTGTCGGCAGCCTGGCTGTTGGCCACCTGGCCAGCGGGGGGCGTGGAAGCAGCGGGAGCGTCAGACGAGCCATCCTTCATGCCGTCCTTGAAGCCCTTGACGGCGCCGCCCAGGTCGGAGCCCATGTTCTTGAGCTTCTTGGTACCGAACACCATCACAACGATCAACAGCACGATCAGCCAGTGCCAGATGGAAAAAGAGCCCATGAAATATCTCCTAACGAATTGCAATCATTTTAGACGGGGGGCGTGACAGGAGTTCAATGTCGGGACATGCCGGCACCTCTGTATCTGCCCTGATCGTCAGCCTGGTTCAGCTTTTGAGCCACGGGCGGGGGCCGCCCATCACGTGGATATGCAGGTGGTGGATTTCCTGCCCACCTTCAAGCCCCGTGTTTACCACGACGCGAAAGCCACCATCCGGGTACGGGTTGCAGCCCTGCTCCAGCGCCAGCTTCGGCGCCAGCGCCATCATGCGCCCCAGCATGCCAGCGTGCTCCGGGGTGACCTGTGCCATGGAAGGGATATGCAGCTTGGGCACCATCAAAAAGTGCACCGGCGCCCACGGGTGGATGTCGTGGAAGGCGAAGATTTCTTCGTCCTCATAGACCTTCTTGGAAGGAATCTGGCCCGCGATGATTTTGCAGAAAAGGCAGTTCGGATCGTGCATGGAAGGGATCGGAGCAAAGGAAATCAGGGGTACAGGCGCGGATCAACCCAGAGGGCGCCTCGCGCGCGAGCGAGGGATGTCCTGCATAACCCTCGCGAGGCGGTGGTAGTGCGGATCGGGATGGGCCGCAAGGCGTCTTTTTGCAGCCAATAGCCCGGCTATTGGCAAGAAAAGCAACGCAGCGGACCGCCCGAGACCGCGCTATCACAGACCGCAGGGAGTTATGCAGGACATCCCTAGGCATTGTCAGCGATCTTGATGCTGGGGCGCACGCCCACGTCCTTGCGGTGCGCATGAAGCCAGTCCTGCCCCGCTGTGCGGCCCAGCGCAAACAGCTTGCGCACAAAGGCCAGGTCCGCGCGCAGCTTGCTGTCGGCCCCAAAGGGCGCCAGCACCGAGCCGCCATCGATGCGGTGCATGCGCACGCTTTTGTAACGGCGGGCGTCGAGCTTGCCCTCGGCGAGCAGGCGGCGCACAAACTCGATGGCGCGCAGCTCGGCCAGCAGGCTGGCGTTGAAGGTGACTTCGTTCATGCGCTCCATGATCTCGGAGGCGCTGCTGGGCACGTCCAGGTGCTCCACGGGGTTGATCTGCACGAGCAGGATGTCCGAGGTATCGGTCTGGTAGATCAACGGATGCAGCGCGGGGTTGCCGGAATAGCCGCCGTCCCAGTACGCCTCGCCTTCGATCTCGACCGCCTTGAACAGCATGGGCAGGCAGGCCGATGCCATCACGGCATCGGCACTGAGCCGGGGCCCAAAGAAAATCTCGCCCCGGCCGGTGCGCACATTGGTCGCACACACAAACACCTTGGGGCCGACCACGCCGGTGCGGGCGGAGCACAGCAGGCTGAAATCCACCTCGCGCTCCAGCAGCTTGCGCAAGGGGTTGATGCCCAGCGGATTGGTCTGGTAGGGCGAGAACCACTGCGACATCATGCCCACCAGCGGGTTGGCAGCGGACAGGGGCGTTCCCCAGGTCAGACTGCCCAGCGCGCCCACCCCTTCCCACAGGCGGGTGAGCGACTCGCGGGCCGAGGCGCAGCCCGCCAGGTGGGCGTCTTCGGGGTCCTTGTGCTGCTGCGCGGCCTGCGCAAACCCGTGCGCCAGGGCCACCGCGTTCATGGCGCCTGCGCTGGTGCCACTGACACCGTCAAGCTGCCATTGACCGTCCTCCAGCAGCGCATCCAGCACGCCCCAGGTGAGCGCGCCGTGCGAGCCGCCGCCCTGTAGCGCCAGGTTCAGACGCGGGCGGGGACGACCTGCTTCAGGCATCCACGGCCTGGCTCTTGTTCATGGCGACCATGCCACGCACGATGCGGTACAGGAACCAGATGGAGATCAGGCCCCAGGCGATCCAGCCGGGCAGGAAGAACAGCAGCCACAGCGGCGCGGTGACGATGTAGAGCACGCCCGCCCAGATCACGGTGCGGATGCGCCACGAGAAATGGTTGGCCTGCCAGGTGCCTTCGGCATCGCCTTTTTTCACCAGGTCGATCACCAGCGCCACGATCAGTAGCGCAGCGCCGGGCTGTGCGCCCGGGATGACCGCCCCGAGCGCCACGATCAGGTGCAGCACATAGCTGACCCAGCCAATGGCCTTGAGGTCCTCGGCCTTCTGGTCGTTGGTCTGCACATCAATGATGTCGCTCACGGCGTGCCTTCTTCGGCAGCGCGCTCCGCCACCTTGCGCAGGGCCTTTTCCTCGATGCCGCTGGTGCCTTCGCGGCGCTCCAGCTCGGCCACCACATCGGCGGGCGTGAGACCGTAATGGGCCAAAGCCACCATGGTGTGGAACCACAGGTCGGCCACTTCGTAGACGATCTTGGACTTGTCGGCGCCGTGGTCCACGTCCTTGGCAGCCATGACCACCTCGGTGGCCTCTTCCCCGATTTTCTTCAGGAAGGCATCGGGCCCCTTGTGCAGCAGGCGCGACACGTAGCTGGTGGCCGGGTCGCCGCCGTTGGCGGGCTTGCGGCTCTCGATGACGGCGGCCAAGCGCGCCAGGGAATCGTGGGAACTCATGGTCTTGTCGTCCATTGCCATTACTTGTAGATGGATTCGGGGTCTTTCAAGACCGGATCGACCGCATGCCAGGCACCGTCTTTGAACACGCTGAAAAAGCAGCTGTGGCGGCCGGTGTGGCAGGCAATGCCGGGCTCGTGGCCTTTCTGGGTGACCTTGAGCAGCACCACATCGTTGTCGCAGTCCAGGCGGATCTCGTGCACCGTCTGCACGTGGCCGGACTCTTCGCCCTTGAACCACAGCTTCTTGCGCGAGCGGCTGAAGTACACGGCACGGCCCAGTTCAGCGGTTTTCGCCAGGGCCTCGCGGTTCATCCACGCAAACATCAGCACGTCGCCCGTGCCCTGCTCTTGCGCAATCACGGGCACCAGGCCCTGCGCATCCCATTTCACTTCGTTGAGCCAGTTCATGAGAGCCATTGTCGGTGATCCGGGTGGCGCGCCCGTGCCCGCCAGGGCGTGCATCCACAATTTTCAGGCATTTTTGGCCGCTAGCGCAGACATTACATGCGCCAGCAGCTATCAAATCAGGAGTGAATATTGATCACATCCGCACGGGAATGCCACGCTCTGCCATGCGCTGCTTCGCCTGGCCCACGGTGTATTCGCCGTAGTGGAAGATGCTGGCGGCCAGCACCGCGTCGGCGCCGCCGGTCTGGATGCCGTCGGCCAGGTGGTCGAGATTGCCCACGCCGCCCGAGGCGATCACGGGCACGCTCACAGCATCGCTCACGGCGCGGGTCAGTTCCAGGTCAAAGCCCGCCTTGGTGCCGTCGCGGTCCATGCTGGTCAGCAGGATCTCGCCCGCACCGCGCTGCGCCATCTCGGTGGCCCAGGCAATGGCGTCCAGGCCCGTGTTCTTGCGGCCGCCGTGGCTGTACACATCCCAGCCCGCACCCACCGGCTGACCGTTGGCGCCCAGGCGCAGCGCGTCTTCGGCCGAGCGGCGCTTGGCGTCGATGGCCACCACGATGCACTGCGCGCCGTACTTGGTCGACACGGCGTTGATCACCTCAGGGTTGGCAATGGCGGCCGAATTGAAGCTGGTCTTGTCCGCACCGGCATTGAGCAGGCGGCGCACGTCGTCCACGGTGCGCACACCGCCACCCACGGTGAGCGGAATGAACACCTGGCTGGCCACGGCCTCGATGATGTGCAGGATGAGGTCACGGCCATCGCTGGTGGCGGTGATGTCCAGGAAAGTCAGCTCGTCAGCGCCCTGCGCGTTGTAGCGCGCGGCAATTTCGACCGGGTCGCCTGCGTCGCGCAGCTCGACGAAATTGACGCCCTTGACCACACGGCCTCCGGTGACGTCCAGGCAAGGGATGATGCGTTTGGCGAGCATGCAGTCCTTAGCCGTTCAGTTCGTCGGCACGCGCTTGCGCTGCGGCAAAGTCCAGGTCGCCGCTGTAGATGGCGCGACCACAGATCACGCCTTCGACGCCTTCGTCTTCCACCGCGCACAGCTGCTCGATGTCGGCCATGTTGGACAGGCCGCCCGATGCGATCACGGGGATGCTCAAAGCCTGGGCCAGCTTCACTGTGGCGTCGATGTTGATGCCCGACAACATGCCGTCGCGGCCGATGTCGGTGTAGATGATGGACTCGACGCCCCAGTCCTCGAACTTCTTGGCCAGGTCCACCACCTCGTGGCCGGTGAGCTTGCTCCAGCCGTCGGTGGCCACCTTGCCGTCCTTGGCGTCGAGCCCCACGATGATGTGGCCGCCGAAGGCGCTGCACGCGTCCTTGAGGAAGCCGGGGTTCTTCACGGCCGCCGTACCGATGATCACGTAGCGCAGGCCGCCGTCGATGTATTTCTCGATGGTGTCCAGGTCGCGGATGCCGCCACCGAGCTGCACCGGGATATCGGACCCGACCTCTTTGAGGATGGATTTGATGGCGCCGTAGTTCTTGGGCACGCCCGCGAAGGCGCCATTGAGGTCCACCAGGTGCAGGCGGCGTGCGCCGGCATCCACCCACTTGCGCGCCATGGCGGCGGGGTCTTCACCAAAGGTGGTGGATTGGTCCATATCGCCTTGCTTGAGGCGTACGCAGTGGCCGTCTTTGAGGTCGATGGCGGGGATGAGCAGCATGGTGGTGAAGTTCGGGTGAAAAAGGGCGAGACGCAGCTCGGCCCGAACGGGTGGGGGTTAAGGGATCAGGGATTCCAGTGCAGAAAATTGCGGTACAGGGCCAGACCGTGCTCCGCGCTCTTCTCCGGGTGAAACTGGGTGGCAAAAATATTATCGCGTGCAACCGCGGCAGCAAACCAACCGCCGTAGTCGGCCTGCCCTGCGCAATGGGCAGGATTTTGCGGCACAGCGTAGAAACTGTGCACGAAGTAGAAGTAACTGTTGTCCGGCACGCCCGCCCACACCGGGTGCACGCCGCCGCCATGGTGCGCGTGGGGCATCTGCCGCACCTGGTTCCAGCCCATCTGGGGCACCTTAAAGCGGCTGCCATCGGGCTGGGTGCGGCCTGCCAGGTCGAACTTGAGCACGTCGCCAGGGATCAGGCCCAGCCCAGGGGTGTCCCCCTCGGCGCTGTGGTCCAGCAGCATCTGCATGCCCACGCACACGCCAAACATCGGTTTGGAGGCAGCGGCTTCGAGCACCGATTCCTGCAGACCGGACTCGCGCAGCTCGCGCATGCAGTCGGGCATGGCGCCCTGGCCTGGCAGCACGATGCGCTGGGCGGCCCGCACGTCTTCGGGGCGCTGGGTGACGACCACGGTCCAGCCCGTACCCTCGGCGGCGGCCTGCACGGCCTGCGACACCGAGCGCAGGTTGCCCATGCCGTAGTCCACGACCGCCACTGTTTTTGCTTCCATATTCATAGCTGCTAGCGCATACAAATCAAGCGCTTTCGCCCGATTTGGCTGAAAAATTCACAGAGAACCCTTGGTGGAGGGGATGACACCGGCCGAGCGCGGATCGCGCTCCAGCGCCGCACGCAGCGTGCGCCCGAACGCCTTGAAGAGGGTCTCGCACTGGTGGTGCGCGTTGACGCCCTTGAGGTTGTCGATGTGCAGCGTCACGCCCGCGTGGTTCACAAAGCCCTGGAAGAACTCGAACACCAGTTGTGTGTCCAGCTGGCCGATGCTGCCCGCCGTGAACTTCACGTCCATGTGCAGCCCGGGGCGGCCCGAAAAGTCCACCACCACGCGCGACAGCGCTTCATCCAGCGGCACGTAGGCATGGCCGTAGCGGCGAATGCCCTTCTTGTCGCCCACAGCGCGCGCAAAGGCCTGGCCCAGGGTGATGCCCACGTCTTCCACCGTGTGGTGGCCGTCGATGTGCAGGTCGCCTTCGCAGTCGATGTCGAGGTCGATCAGCCCGTGGCGGGCGATCTGGTCGAGCATGTGGTCGAAGAAACCGATGCCGGTGTGCAACTTGGCTTGGCCGGTACCGTCGAGGTTGATGCGCACGCTGATGCGCGTCTCGGCGGTGTTGCGGCTGACCTCGGCGATGCGGTCGGCCATCGGGTCAGCCGATGGGGCGGAAGGTACGAGTGCGGAGGAAGTCATAGGGAGGCTTGGAGTGCGGCCAGCATCTGCGCGTTGTCTTCGGCATTGCCTACGGTCAGGCGCAGGCAGTTGGCCAGCAATGGGTGCATTGTAGAAACGTTCTTGACCAGCACCTTGCGGTTTTTCATGCCCTCGTAGGCCTTGGCGGAATCCGCCACACGCAGGAGGACCATGTTGGCCTCGCTGTCCCAGCACTTTTCGACCCCGGGCATCTGGCGCAGCGCGGCGATGAGTGTGGCGCGTTCGGCACGGATTTCGGCGGCCTGGGCGGCGAAAACCTCGGCATGTTCCAGCGCAAACAGGGCGGCCTCGCAGTTGAGCACGCTCACGTTGTAGGGCGGGCGCACCTTGTCGATCTCGCTCACCAATGCGGCGGGCCCGATGAGGTAGCCCAGGCGCACGCCTGCCAGGCCAAACTTGCTGAGCGTGCGCATGAGCAGCACGTGGGCGTTGCGCGCGGGTTCGGCGCGCATGCGATCGATCCAGGTGCGGCTGGCAAAGGGCTGGTAGGCCTCGTCCATCACCACAATGCCGCCCTGCGCGCCCGCGGCGTCGATGATGCGCTGCACTGCGCCCTCGTCCCACAGCGTAGCCGTGGGGTTGTTGGGGTAGGCGATGTAGGTGATGGCCGGCTGGTGCTTTGCGATGGCAGCCAGCATGGCGGGCTCATCCAGCTCAAAGTCGGGCGTGAGCGGCACGCCAACAAAGTCCAGCCCCTGCAGCTGCGCGGACAGCGGGTACATCACAAAACCCGGCATGGGCGCCAGCATGGTGGCGCGCTGGCCCGTGCCTGGCTGTGCGCAGGCCAGCGCCAGCAGGGTGATGAGCTCGTCCGAGCCGTTGCCCAGCACGATGCCGTAGCCTTCGGGCATGCCGGCGTACTGCGCCAGGGCGGCCTTCAGGTCGGCAATGCGGTCGCCGGGGTAGCGGTTGAGTGCCACCGTGCCCAGGCGCTGACCCAGCGCGGCCTGCAGGTGCGCGGGCAGGCGGAAGGGGTTCTCCATCGCGTCCATCTTGAGCATGCCGGTGGAGGGCTGCACGACATAGGAGTGCATGGCGCGCACGTCGGGGCGGATGCGGGCCAGGGCCTGGAGGGGGGACGACGCGGGAGTAGTCATTCGGTGGTGTCCAGTTCGTTGGGGGTGACGAGGAAAGGGTTGATGGGGCGCACGGCGTCCATCGGCTGGTCGTGCGGCAGTGCCTCGGTCAGCAGGTAGCGGCAGCCCTGCTGGTGGGCGGACGAGAGGATGAGCGCATCCCAGTAGCCCAGGCGGTAACGGTCCTGCAGGTCCCAGGCGCCGTCCACGGTGTACGAGTCAAGGTGCGGCGGCAGCCACACACGCAGGCGGCGGACCTGGGCGCGCACCTGCTGCAGCACGTGGGGGCCGTCAAAACGCTGGATGGCCTGGTTGTACAGCTCGTTGAGCACCTGCGAGCTGATGCGGCCGCTGCGCATCTGCCAGCAAAAGGCGACCCATTCACGCGCCCGCGCCTGGCGCTCGGCATCGCGGTCGTCCACGCTGGCGAGCAGGATTTCGGTATCGACAAAGATGGGGACGGTGGCCATATGGTCTTCCCTGTTCAGCGCAGGAACAGGGTTTCGCGCGGCACATAGGGCCCGCTGGACGCGCCCCAGGATTCAAACCCCAGCGCCTCGCGCATGGCCTGGGCGTAGGCGTCCTCCTGGCGCATCTTTTCGGCCAGCCATTCACCGAGCAGGCGCGAGACGCTGCTGCCGCGCTTGGCGGCTTCCACGCGCACCCATTCGGCAACGGTGTCGTCCATGGTCACGGTGATGTTTTTCATGGATCAAATATTACACGAACTTCGTGTTCCACGAACTTCGTGTTGTTTTTGAATTCACACTGCCTTGCGCGGTGCCCCGCTTTGCAGCATCCGGCAGGCCATGTCGCCCACGGTGCGCAGGGCCTCCAAGTGCGCGGGCGACCAGTCGCCGCCAACGCCGATGCGCAGGCAGTTGCGAAACCGACCGCTGGCGCTGAACACGGTGCCGGGCGCGATCAATATCTGCCGGGCCAGGCAGGCTTCGTGCAGTTGCACCGAATCGAGCGCGCGCGGCAGCTCCAGCCACAGCAGCAGGCCGCCGGGCGGGTCGCTCACGCGCGTGCCTTGCGGGAAATGCGCCGCAATCACGTGGCGCACCTCGTCCATGCGCGCTGCCACGGCCGTGCGCAGCTGGCGCATGGCGGCGGCGTGGCCCGCCTGGGTGATGAGGTCGGCCAGCGCCAGCTCCAGCACGGCCGACTGGCCGCCGGCCTGCAGGTCCTTGATGGCGCGCAGCTTCTCGGCCCAGCGACCGGCCTCCAGCCAGCCAAGGCGCAGGCCCGGCGCCAGCGTCTTGGAGAACGAGTCGCACAGCATCACGTGGCCCGTGGTGTCGTACGACTTGACGGTGCGGCGCATCTCGTCCACCTCGACCAGGTCGTTGTAGATCGCGTCCTCGATCACCGCCATGTCGTACCGCGCCGCCATCTGCACCAGGCGCTTGCGCTCGGCCTGCGGCATGCAGCTGCCCAGCGGGTTGCTGAGCGTGGGCACCACCATCACGGCCTTGACCGGCTGGGTGTCCAGCGCCAACTGCAGCGCATCGAGCGACAGGCCGTGGCGCGGGTGGGTGGGAATCTCCAGCGCCTTGAGGTGCAGGCCCTGCAGCACCTCCAGAAACGAGAAATGCGTGGGTGACTCCAGCGCCACCACGTCGCCCGGCTGCGTCACGGCGCGCAGGCACAGCGCAATGCTGTCCATGCAGCCGCCGGTGATCACGATGTTCTCGGGGTCCAGGCTGCAGCCCAGGCTGACGGCGTAGCGCGCCAGGGCACGGCGCGCGTCTTCGTGGCCCGATGAACCGGGGTAGGTGCACAGCAGATTGCGGTGGCGCTGCGCGGCACGCACCACGGCGCGGCGCACGCGGTCGGGGTTGAACAGCTCTGGGCCCGGCGTGCCGCTGCTGTACGAAATGATGTCCACCGGCTGTTTGCGCCCCAGGATGCGCTGACCCAGCCAGTCCACCGAGACCTCGCGCGGGCGGCGCATGGGGCGCGGAGTACTGGGCTCGGGCAGGCTCACCGGCCGCGCCGCCACAAAAAAGCCCGAGCGCGGTCGCGCGGTGATCAGGCGCGCATCCTCCAGCCAGTGGTAGGCCTGCACCACCGTGGTCTGCGCCACGCCGTGCTGGCGCGCCAGCTCGCGCACCGAGGGCAGCTTCTCGCCGCGCGCCAGGGTGCCGTTGCGGATCAGCTGCGCAAGCTGCTCGGCGATTTGCAGGTACAGCGGGGGTGCGTCATCGGTGGCCATGCTGCATTCTGTACTGGCACCTTGGCAAGCAGACAGTACAGAAATGACCCAGTGCGTACAGTACAGATGGGCTGGTTCACTGTTCTGTACTGGGCCAGATCGCACGCGCCTGTGGCTGGTGGCGCGCAGCAGCTGGCCGCACAGTGAAGGCATGAAAACGCTGCACACCCCCACCCCGCCGTCGCCCACGCTGCCCACCCAGCCTGCGGTGCCCCTCACCCTGCAATGGAAGCGCCAGCCCCTGCCGCCGCTGCAGGCCGTCCAGGTGCTGGACTTCCGCGCGGGCGAGATCGCCCTGCTCGAAGTGGAACAGGGCCGCGTCTGGGTGACCTGTGATGGTCTGCTGGAAGATTACTTTCTGGAGGCCGGACAGCGCCTGTCGTTCGCCGGACCGGTGCGGCTGCGCGTCAGCGCCGAAGGCCACCGGCCTGCAAGGCTGAGCTGGGCGCAGCACCGGGCAGTGGAAGGAGCCGCCTGTCCGCCTGCACCCGCCGCATCTCAGCCCAAGGCGTCGGCACCCACACAGGGTGCCCTGCCCCGGGGGGCGATCAGCGCGGCTTGACCCCAGCCTTGAGCCGCATCTCGGCCGCCTGCGCGTGGGCCTGCAGGCCCTCGCCGTAGGCCAGCTCGGCAGCAATCGTGCCCAGCACCTGGGCACCGGCTTCGCTCACTTCGATGATGCTGCTGCGCTTCTGGAAGTCGTACACGCCCAGCGGGGACGAAAAGCGTGCCGTGCCGCTGGTGGGCAGCACGTGGTTGGGGCCCGCGCAGTAGTCGCCCAGGCTTTCGGAGGTGTAGGCCCCTAGAAAGATCGCTCCGGCGTGGCGCAGCAAAGGCTCCCAGCGGTGCGGGTCAGTGCTGCTCACTTCCAGGTGTTCCGGCGCAATGCGGTTGCTGATCGCACAGGCTTCTTCCATGTCCTTCGTCAGGATCAGTGCGCCCCGGCCATTGAGGCTCTTGGCGATGATCTCGGCGCGCGGCATGGTGGGCAGCAGGCGGTCGATCTCGCGCTGCACGGCGTCGAGGTAGGCGGCGTCGGGGCACAGCAGGATGCTCTGGGCCAGTTCGTCGTGTTCGGCCTGGCTGAAGAGATCCATCGCCACCCAGTCGGGCGGTGTGGTGCCGTCGGCCAGCACCAGGATCTCGCTCGGGCCCGCGATCATGTCGATGCCCACGGTGCCGAACACGCGCTTCTTGGCGCTGGCCACGTAGGCGTTGCCAGGGCCGGTGATCTTGTCGACCTTGGGCACGGTGGCCGTGCCGTAGGCCAGCGCGGCCACGGCCTGGGCGCCGCCGATGGTGAAGGCTCGGGTCACGCCCGCCACATAGGCGGCCGCCAGCACCAGCTCGTTGCGCTCGCCCTTGGTGGAGGTGCCCTCGCCCGCTCCGCCCGTGGCCACGCTGCCGCGCACCGGCGTGGGCACGACCATGATGATTTCCTGCACACCCGCCACATGGGCCGGGATGGCGTTCATCAGCAGGCTCGACGGGTACGCGGCCTTGCCGCCGGGCACGTAGATGCCCACATGGTCCAGCGGCGTGACCTTCTGGCCCAGCAGCGTGCCGTCTTCGTCGCGGTAGCTCCAGCTTTCGCCAGAGGCTTTCTTCTGTGCCTCGTGGTAGCTGCGCACGCGCTTGGCGGCGGCCTGCAGCGCGTCGCGCTGGGCCTGCGGAATGGCGTCGAACGCGGCCTTGAAGTCGGCTTGCGTCAACTCCAGCGCCGCCATATTGGAGGCGCTGAGGCCATCAAAGCGGGCTGTGTACTCCAGCACGGCCGCGTCGCCGCGCTTTTGCACATCGGCCAGGATGTCGGCCACGCG
The DNA here is from genome assembly GCF_001428225.1 of Acidovorax sp. Root70. Classification (NCBI taxonomy): domain Bacteria; kingdom Pseudomonadati; phylum Pseudomonadota; class Betaproteobacteria; order Burkholderiales; family Comamonadaceae; genus Acidovorax; species Acidovorax sp. Root70. Next base: position 90,157 of record NZ_LMHQ01000012.1, on the reverse strand, counting down.
CTGCTCGATGGCCGCGTCGGTGTCGGCAGACCAATGCAGGCGGGCTGCAAATTCAGCCTCAAAAGTGGCCGCAGTGGTGGACAGACGGGCGGGAGCAGCTACCAAAGTCATAGTGTCAGTCGTTGGAGGTGGATCAGTTCTTTTCGGCCGGTATGGCCGAGGCAAACGCATCGATGATGCGGCGCAGCGGCGCCTGCTTGAGCTTGAGCGCGGCCTGGTTCACGACCAGGTAGGAGCTGATGTCCATGATGCGCTCGACTTCGATGAGGTTGTTAGCCTTGAGGGTGTTGCCGGTGGAGACCAGGTCCACGATGGCATCGGCCAGGCCCGTGAGCGGCGCCAGCTCCATGCTGCCGTAGAGCTTGACCATGTCCACGTGCACGCCCTTGCTGGCAAAGAAGTCGCGCGCAATGCCGGTGTACTTGGTGGCGACCTTCAGGCGCGAGCCCTGCTTGACCGCCTGGGCGTAGTCGAAGTCGTTGCGCACGGCCACGCTCACGCGGCACTTGGCAATGCGCAGGTCCAGCGGCTGGTACAGGCCCTGACCGCCATGCTCAATGAGGGTGTCCTTGCCAGTCACGCCGATGTCGGCGCCGCCGTATTCCACATAGGTGGGCACGTCGGTGGCGCGCACCAGCACCACGCGCACGTTGGGCTGGTTGGTGGGCAGGATGAGCTTGCGCGATTTTTCGGGGTCTTCGAGCACCTCGATGCCTGCGGCGGCCAGCAGCGGCAGGGTTTCGTCAAAGATGCGGCCCTTGGAAAGCGCCAGGGTGATCATGTTGCTGCTGCTCATGCTCTTACTCGTTCGATATCAGCGCCGATGCCGCGCAGTTTGGCTTCCATGCAGTCGTAGCCTCGGTCCAGGTGGTAGATGCGGTCCACCACGGTTTCGCCGTCGGCCACCAGGCCCGCGATGACGAGGCTGGCGGACGCGCGCAGGTCGGTGGCCATCACGGTGGCGCCGGACAAGCGGGGCACGCCTTCGATGACCGCCACCTTGCCATCCACCTGGATTTTGGCGCCCAGGCGAACCAGCTCGTTGACGTGCATGAAACGGTTTTCAAAAATGGTCTCCGTCACCGTGGCCGTGCCTTGGGCAATGCAATTGAGCGCCATGAACTGCGCCTGCATGTCGGTGGGAAAACCGGGATATTCGGTGGTGCGAAAGCCCTGAGCCTTGAGCGTGGCACCGCCTGCGCTTTGCACGCGGATACCACCGTCCACCGCTTGCACAGTGGCACCGGCTTCGCGCAGCTTGTCGATGACGGCGTCGAGGTGGTCGGCGCGGCCATGGCGCAGCACCACATCACCGCCCGTGGCCGCCACCGCGCACAGGAAGGTGCCGGCCTCGATGCGGTCGGCCACCACGCGGTGGGTGCAGCCGTGCAGTTGGTCCACGCCCTGGATGCGGATGCGGCTGGTGCCGTGGCCTTCGATCTTTGCGCCCATGGCGATCAGCATCTCGGCCAGGTCTGAGATCTCGGGCTCTTGCGCGGCGTTTTCGAGCACCGTTTCGCCCTCGGCCAGCGCGGCGGCCATGAGGAAATTTTCGGTGCCCGTCACCGTGACCATGTCGGTGGTGATGCGGGCGCCCTTCAGGCGCTTCCAGCCGGCGGGCAGCTTGGCGATCATGTAGCCGTGTTCGACCACGATCTCGGCGCCCATGGCAGCCAGGCCCTTGATGTGCTGATCCACCGGGCGCGAGCCAATGGCGCAGCCGCCGGGCAGCGACACCGTGGCCTCGCCAAAGCGCGCCAGCAGTGGGCCCAGGGCCAGCACGGAAGCGCGCATGGTCTTGACCAGCTCGTAGGGCGCCTCGGGCGTGCTCAGCGCGCTGGCGTTGATGCGCACCGTGCCGTCATCGGCCCGCTCCGCCGCCACACCCATGTTGCGGATCAGCTTGAGCATGGTGCTCACGTCCTGCAACTGGGGCACGTTGAGCAACGTCACGGGCTCGGCCGTGAGCAGGGCGGCGCACAACTCCGGCAAGGCGGCGTTCTTGGCGCCGGAGACCAGCACCTCGCCTTGCAAGCTGCGTCCGCCACGAATCAGGAGTTTGTCCATCTCAAATCACCAAAATTGGGTCAAAAGTGCCGCTTGCGCTAGTGGAACATGCGCCAGCAGCTATCAAAAAGTGAGTTCTAGTGGGTGTGCAGGCGCTACTGCGCCTGGGCGGCCCATTCGGCCGGGGTGAAGGTCTTCATCGACAGCGCATGCACTTCGTCGGTGTGCATTTTGGCGCCCAGAGTGGCATACACGCGCTGGTGGCGCTGGATGGCACGCTTGCCCTCGAACTCGGCCGAGACGATGGTGGCGTACCAGTGGCGGCCATCGCCCTCGAGCGTGATGTATTCGCAGGCCAGGCCAGCGGCGATGAGGTCTTTGAGTTGGTCAGCGGTCATGGTGGGGCGCTCGGAATCAGTTGCGAATTTTGTAGCCGGTGCGCAGCAGGTGCACGGCCAGGGCACTCACGGCCAGCCAGGCGATGCCCACGATGCCCAGGCTGAGCCAGGGCGAGGTGTCACTCTGGCCGAAGAAGCCGTAGCGGAAGCCGTCGATCATGTAGAAGAACGGGTTGAGGTGGCTCACGGCCTGCCAAAACGGCGGCAGCGACTGGATCGAATAGAACACGCCCGACAGGAAGGTCATGGGCACGATGATGAAGTTCTGGAATGCGGCCATCTGGTCGAACTTGTCGGCCCACAGCCCCGCAATCAGCCCCAGCGTGGCCAGCAGCGCCGCGCCTAGCAGGGCAAAGGCAAGAATCCACAGCGGCGCCGCAAACTCTGGCCGGGCAAACGCCAGCGTGACGATGAACACGCCCAGCCCCACCGCCAACCCGCGCACGATGGACGAGCCCACGTACGCGCAGAACCAAGCCCAGTGCGACAGCGGCGTGAGCAGCACAAACACCAGGCTGCCCATGATCTTGCTCTGGATGATGCTGGACGAGCTGTTGGCAAAGGCGTTCTGCAACACGCTCATCATCACGAGGCCCGGCACCAGGAAGGCCGTATAGCTGATGCGGTCGTAGACCTTCACATGGTCTTCGAGCACATGGCCAAAGATCAGCAGATACAGCACGGCGGTGAGCACAGGGGCGGCAACGGTCTGGAAGCTGACCTTCCAGAAGCGCAGCACTTCTTTGTAAAAGAGGGTTTGCCAGCCGGTCATAGTGCAACGCCCTCCAGCGGGAGGTTGGACGCCGATGTGCCAGACATCACCTGCAAGAACACATCCTCCAGATCGGGCCGGCGAATCTCCATGTCCTGCACCTCGACACCCGCCACGCGCAATGCGGCGAGGTGGTTTTCAATCTCCGCCGCGTCCTGGGCGGGCAGCTGCACGATGCGGCCGGTGACACGCGCCACCGCAGCCAGCGCGGGCGGCAGGGCCGTGTCGGTCTTGAACTGCAGCACGCTGCCCGAGGCGGCCTTGAGCAGCTCGCTGGTGCGGTTGAGCGCGACCACCTGCCCGGCCTTGAGCATGGCAATGCGGCCGCACAGGGCCTCGGCTTCTTCCAGGTAATGGGTGGTGAGCAGCACGGTGTGCCCCTCTTTGTTCAGGCGGGCGATGAAGTGCCACAAGGTCTGGCGCAGTTCCACGTCCACGCCCGCGGTCGGCTCGTCGAGCACGATGATGGGCGGCTTGTGCACCAGGGCTTGTGCCACGAGCACGCGGCGCTTCATGCCGCCCGACAGCTGGCGCATGTTGGCGTTGGCCTTGTCGGCCAGGCCCAGGTTTTCGAGCAGCTCGTCGATCCAGGCGTCGTTGTTCTTCACGCCGAAGTAGCCCGACTGGATGCGCAACGCCTCGCGCACATTGAAGAAGGGGTCGAACACCAACTCTTGCGGCACGATGCCCAGCTTGCGGCGGGCATCGGCGTACTGGGCCTGCACATCACTGCCCTGCACCAGCACACGGCCGCTCGTGGCGCGCGCCAGGCCTGCCAGGATGCTGATCAGAGTGGTCTTGCCGGCACCGTTGGGGCCGAGGAGCCCGAAGAACTCGCCCTCCTCAATGTCCAGATTGACCTGGTTCAGCGCCTGGAAAGGGCCTTTGGGCGTGGCAAAGGTCTTGGAGATGGCTTGGAAGGAGACTGCGGGCATGAAGCCTTTGATTTTAAGGCCTCAGGCCTCGGCGGGACGGGCGGCCGATGCAATGGCCCTTGGCAAGCGCCCCTGGCCCGGGCCCACAGCATCGACAGCGCTGCCCGGCACCACCGGCCACACCGAAAGCTAGGGCGCCGCAGCCAGCAGCGCATCCACCCCGTACAACCCCGCCATGCCCGCCAAGGCGGCCGGCATGCCTTGCACCGCAAATTGCTTGCCCTCGGACAGGGCTTCGCGCCGGCATTCCAGCAGTACCGCGAGGGCCGAGGTATCAAACACCGTCAGCGCATGGGCGTCCACCACCACTGCGCTGTCGCGGTGCACCCGCAGCCCCTGTTTGAGCATGTGCAGGCAGGCCGTGGCCTGGCGGTGGGTGAGTTCGGGGGGCAGCACCAGCATGGCGAGATAGCGGTCAGCCCTTGGCAGAACCCGCATTGGTCTTGTTGCGGGCCACCAGTGTGTCGATCAGACCATCGATGCCCTTGGCATTGATCTCCTGCGCGAACTGACCGCGGTAGGTTTCCACCAGCCAGACGCCGAGCACGTTGAGGTTGTAGATCTTCCAGCCTGCACCATCGCCGGGAGTCTTTTCAAGGCGGTAGTCGAGCTGGATGGGGTCGCCGCGGCCCACGATCTCGGTGCGCACCAGCACGTCCTTGTCTTCGGCCGCAGCGCGCAGGGGCTTGACCTGGATGGTCTGGTCATTGACCTGGGCCAGCGCACCGGCATAGGTGCGCACCAGCAGGATCTTGAACTCGTCCTGCAGGCGCTTTTGCTGCTCGGGCGTGGCCTGGCGCCAGCCGGGGCCGACGGCGGCGGCGGTCATGCGGCGGAAGTTGACGTTGGGCATCACGGTTTTATCGACCAGGGCAATCACCTTGCTCAGGTCACCGGCCTGGATGGCCTTGTCGGACTTCACCGTGTTAAGCACGTCGGCAGACAGGCGCTTGATGAGCGCGTCGGGCGCCTCGTCGGCCGCCAGTGCGGACAGCGGCAGGCTCAGCAAGGCACTGGCTGCGAGGCAAAGGGCGGTACGCCCCAGGGAACGTCGGTTCATCATCTTCTTGGCTTTCATCGGTGCGGGCTTGTGCCCGTCAAATCATTGTGGGGGTGTGGGCTGGCGGGCATGCGTCGCTGCGGTTGCGGGTTGCAAGCAAGTGCAACAGCACCGGCACCCGAGGCAGGGGCCCATCCTTCGCCCGGGACGCCATCAGCGGGCGGGCTCCTCCGGCAACACGCCGTTGCCGGAGCCGCCGTCGTCCTTGCCGTCTGCGTTTTGCGCATCTCCCGCGTGGCTGCGAACCTGCAGATACACATCGCGCGTAAAGCTGTACTTGTCCAAGGCCGCACTGTCGAGCACCGAGCCCGCGCGCAGCAGGTTGGAACGCACCTCCACGGCGCGCAGCGCATACAGCGAGTTGCGGGCCGAGACCGGGTCCACATAGCTCACCACGTTGCCCTTCATGTCCACCGGCAGCGCAAAGGTGTCGCGCACGGTGGAAGGCCCCAGGATGGGCAGCACCAGGTAAGGACCGGTGCCCACGCCCCAGCGCCCCAGGGTCAGGCCGAAGTCCTGCTTGTAGCGGTCGATGCCCAGCTCGCTGGCGATGTCCAGCAGCCCGCCCAGGCCCATGAAGGTGTTCACATTGACCCGCATGAAGCTGGACGCAGCGGCTTCGCCACGCAGCTGCAGCACGTTGTTCACGAACGACCAGACGTCGCCCAGGTTCCCGAAGAAATTGCTGACCCCCGTGCGCACGGGGGCGGGCGTGACCTCCTTGTAGGCCGTTGCCACGGGCTTGAGCACCATGGCATCGACCTGCTCATTGAAGTTGGTCATGCTGCGGTTGTAGGACTCCAGCGGGTCGCGGGGGTCGGGGTTGGCCACCGTGGCGCATCCGGTGAGCAACACCGCGCCCAGCAGCAGCGCCAGGCCCGCCGCAAGACGCGCGATCGACAACCGGTCGCCTGCAATGGTGGCGCGGAGTGTAGGGAGTGAATTCGTCATTTTTTGCCACCTGCCCCAGCAGGCTTTCCGCCGTCTTCGGCTTTGCTGTAAAGAAATTGTCCAATGAGGTTCTCAAGCACCACCGCCGACTGGGTGGACGTGATCGTGTCGCCCGCGGCCAGGTTCTTTTCGTCGGCACCCGCCTCGATTCCGATGTATTGCTCGCCCAGCAGGCCGCTGGTCAGGATCTTGAGGGAGCTGTCCTTGGGGAAGGCATAGCGGTCTTCCATGGCCAGCGTGACCCGCGCCTGGAAGGTCTTGTCGTCAAAAGTGATGGACTCCACGCGCCCCACCACCACCCCAGCGCTGCGCACCGCCGCCTGGGGCTTGAGGCCGCCGATGTTGTCGAACTTGGCGGTGACACGGTAGCCCGAATGGAATTGCAGGCTCAGCAGGTTGGCCGATTGCAGCGCCAGAAACACCAGTGCCACTGCGCCCAACATCACGAAGAGCCCTACCCACAGATCGTTTTTGGAGCGTTGCATACGTTTGATTCCTAGAACTGCCAGCACCGCCAGCGTCAGATACTGAACATCAGCGCAGTGAGCACGAAGTCCAGTGCCAACACCGCCAAGGACGCCATGACCACGGTGCGCGTGGTAGCGCGCGACACCCCTTCGGGGGTGGGTTTGGCTGCATAGCCCTGCAGCAGCGCCACAAAAGTTACCGTGAAGCCAAAGACCACACTCTTGAGCACGCCGTTGCCCAGGTCTTTCCAGACATCCACCCCGCCCTGCATCTGGCTCCAGAACGCCCCGGGATCAATGCCGATCATGAGCACCCCGACGATCCAGCCGCCGACGATGCCCACCGCACTGAACACCGCCGCCAGCAGCGGCATGGCGATCACCCCTGCCCAGAAGCGGGGCGCCAGGATGCGCTGCACCGGGTCCACCGCCATCATCTCCATGGCGCTGAGCTGCTCCCCCGCGCGCATCAGGCCGATTTCGGCGGTGAGCGAAGTGCCTGCGCGGCCCGCAAACAACAGCGCCGTGACCACGGGACCCAGCTCGCGCACCAGACTCAAGGCCACCAGCAGGCCTAGCGCTTCGGACGAGCCGTAGCGCTGCAGCGTGTAATAGCCCTGCAAGCCCAGCACAAACCCGACGAACAGACCTGACACCGCAATGATGGCCAACGAATAGTTGCCCAGGAAATGCACTTGGTCGCGCACCAGCGAGGGCCGCAGAAAAGTCGCACCCAGGGACCGCACCAGCCGACCGAATAACCGCGCACCCATGCCGATATCGGCCAGCTTGTGGCGCACCGCAAAGCCAACATCGGAGGGCTTGTACCAGCTCACAGCGCACGTCCTCCCACCGGCCCGAAATCCTCCGCCACAGCGGGGCCCGGGTAATGGAACGGCACAGGCCCCGTGGGCAGGGCATTCACGAACTGGTGCACCAGCGGATCACGGCTGGCAAGCACCTCTTCGGGCGTGCCTTGGGCCGCCACCACGCCTTCGCCCAGGATGATCACGTGGTCCGCCAGACGGAATGTCTCTTCCAGGTCGTGCGACACCACAATGCTGGTGAGTCCCATCGCATCGTTGAGCTGGCGAATCAATTGCGCCGCCGTACCCAGCGAGATGGGATCCAGGCCCGCGAAGGGCTCGTCATACATGACTAGTTCAGGGTCCAGCACGATCGCACGTGCCAGCGCCACACGGCGCGCCATGCCGCCCGAAATCTGACTGGGCATCAGGTCGCGGGCGCCACGCAGGCCCACCGCATGCAGCTTCATCAGCACCACATCGCGGATCAAATCCTCTGACAAATCGGTGTGCTCGCGCAGCGGAAACGCCACGTTCTCGAACACGCTCAAGTCGGTAAAAAGCGCCCCGAACTGGAACAGCATGCCCATGCGCCGGCGCGCCGCATACAGCGCCGGCACATCCATGCGCCCCACATCCTGACCATTGATCAGAACCTGGCCGCTCTGGGCCTTGTGTTGGCCACCAATCAGGCGCAACACGGTGGTCTTGCCACCGCCCGATGCACCCATCAGCGCCGTGACCTTGCCGCGCGGGACTGCCAGCGTCACGTCGCGCAGGATCACACGGTCACCGTATGAAAACGTGACGTTGCGCAACTCGGCAAGGAAGGAGGACTCGGGCATGCAAAAAAAGGGGTTTCGGGACTCGGGCCTGCCAAAACGGCACCAGCTCCCCCAGAAACGGAGCGCAGATGGTAGCCGAAGACACAAACATACATTCATGCATGTTTGTAAAGAAAAAGTACACCTGACGGCGGCCCCGGATCGTGCGGGACCGAGGCAAGCCCGGATTGACAGAACCTCTGATTGTGCCAACAAAGCATCCATCAGGCTGACGCCCCGCCATTCCCCACCCTTGGGGGTTGCGGGCACCACACACTACGGCCCGGGCTACCGGCCGCCCACGGGCCTTTCGGGGCATGGTAGCGCCCTGCCTGCGCTTCACCCTCCAACCCTCCTGCCACCAACCCAAGCCCAAGCACATGGACAAACGGCGCCCGAAGGCGCCGTTGCAGGGAAAGTGCGCAATGCGCAGGATCAGCGTGGCAGGTCCGAGTAACCCATCAGGAACTCGTCCACAGCGCGCGCGGCCTGACGGCCTTCGCGGATGGCCCAGACCACCAGCGACTGGCCCCGGCGAATGTCGCCGGCCGCAAACACCTTGGGCACATTGGTGGCATAGCCGCCGTCGAACTCCGTGGTGGCGCGGGCGTTGCCGCGGGCATCCTTGTCCACGCCAAAGGCATCGAGCACCGGCGCCACGGGGCTCACAAAGCCCATGGCCAACAGCACCAGGTCGGCCTGGTAGTGCTTTTCGGTGCCGGGCACCTCAACCAGCTTGCCGTCCTTGAACTCGACCTGCACGGTGGTCAGGCTCTTGACCTTGCCCTTTTCGCCCGTGAACTCCTTGGTGGAGATGGCAAACTCGCGCACGCAACCTTCTTCGTGGCTGGAGCTGGTGCGCAGCTTGAGCGGCCAGTAGGGCCAGGTCAGGGGGCGGTTTTCCACTTCGGGGGGCTGGGGCATCACCTCAAACTGGGTCACGCTGGCCGCTCCGTGGCGGTTGCTGGTGCCCACGCAGTCGCTGCCTGTATCGCCGCCACCGATCACGATGACATGCTTGCCCGTGGCCAGGATCTGGCCCTTGAGCTTGTCGCCCGCGTTGATTTTGTTCTGCTGGGGCAGGAACTCCATGGCAAAGTGGATGCCATCGAGCTCGCGACCCGGCACGGGCAAGTCGCGCGACTGCTCGGCGCCCCCCGTCAGCAGCACAGCGTCGAACTCCTTGTTCAGCTGCTCGGGCGTGACGGTTTCCTTGGCCCAGTTAGTGACCTTGGAGTCCTTGCCCAGGCCGTCCTTGGCAGCGCCCACGAACACGCTGGTGCGAATGACCACGCCTTCGGCTTCGAGCTGCTTGACGCGGCGGTCGATGTGCGACTTCTCCATCTTGAAGTCGGGGATGCCGTAGCGCAGCAGGCCGCCCACGCGGTCGTTCTTTTCAAACAGCGTGACGCTGTGGCCTGCGCGGGCCAGTTGCTGGGCGGCGGCCAGGCCAGCGGGCCCGGAACCCACCACAGCCACCTTCTTGCCCGTCTGGTGCTTGGCAGGGCGCGGCTGCACCCAGCCTTCGGCCCAGGCACGGTCAATGATCGCGTGTTCGATGGACTTGATGCCCACCGCGTCATCGTTCACGTTGAGCACACACGCCGCCTCGCACGGTGCGGGGCAGATGCGGCCGGTGAACTCGGGGAAGTTGTTGGTGCTGTGCAGCACCTCGATCGCGCTCTTCCAGTCCGAGTGGTACACCAGATCGTTGAAGTCCGGAATGATGTTGTTCACCGGGCAACCGTTGTTGCAGAAGGGCGTGCCGCAGTCCATGCAGCGAGCGCCTTGTACTTTGGCCTGGCTTTCGTCGAGGCCGATGACAAATTCCTTGTAGTGCTTCAGGCGCTCGGGCACGGGCTTGTAGCCCTCTTCGATGCGCTCGTATTCCATGAAGCCGGTAGTTTTTCCCATGACGATATCCTTGTCTATGAATGCTGTGCGAAGGGGGATGGCGACGCCTTACTTGGCGGGGGCCACTTCTTTTTTGGTAGCAGCTACCGCTGGTGTAGCGGACTCTTCCAGCACTTTCCGTTCATAAATTTCAGACAACGCACGCTTGTACTCGGTCGGGAAGACCTTGACGAACTTGCTGCGTGATGCGGCCCAGTTGTCCAGCAGCTCGCGCGCACGCTTGCTACCCGTCCAGCGGTTGTGGTCTTCCAGCAGCTTTTTGAGCTGGGCTTCATCGGTCTGACCGTTGTGCCAGATCGAGCGTGGCACCGTGGCTTCCTGCTCGGTGGCGGGCAGGATGCGCTCCAGCGTCACCATCGACAGGTTGCAGCGGGTGTCGAACTGGCCGTCTTCGTCATAGACGTAAGCCACGCCGCCGCTCATGCCCGCCGCAAAGTTGCGGCCGGTCTTGCCCAGCACCGCCACCGTACCGCCGGTCATGTACTCGCAGCCATGATCACCCGTGCCTTCGACGACCGCCGTGGCGCCCGACAGGCGCACCGCAAAACGTTCGCCGGCCACGCCGCTGAAGAAAGCCTCACCTGTGGTGGCACCGTACATCACGGTGTTGCCCACGATGGTGTTGCGCACTGCCTCGCCCCGGAAGTCGATGCTGGGGCGCACGATGACGCGGCCCCCCGACAGGCCCTTGCCCGTGTAGTCGTTGGCGTCGCCGATCAGGTACAGCGTGATGCCACGCGTGAGGAACGCGCCGAACGACTGCCCGCCCGTGCCTTCGAGCTGGATGCGGATGGTGTCGTCGGGCAGGCCTTCGGGGTGCACGCGGGTCACCGCGCCGGACAGCATGGCGCCCACGGAACGGTTGACGTTGCGCGCCACTTCGATGAACTGCACGCGCTCACCCTTTTCAATGGCGGGCTTGCTGCGCTCGATGAGCTTGCGGTCTAGGGTGTGCTCGATGTTGTGGTCTTGCACGTCCACATGGAAACGCGGCACATCGGCAGGCACATTGGGCTGGGCGAACAGACGGCCAAAATCCAGGCCGCGTGCCTTCCAGTGTTCCAGACCCTGGCGCATGTCGAGCAGATCGGTGCGGCCGATCAGGTCGTCGAACTTCTTGATGCCGAGCTGGGCCATGATCTGGCGCACTTCTTCGGCAATGAAGAAGAAGTAGTTGACCACGTGCTCGGGCTTGCCCGAGAACTTCTTGCGCAGCTCAGGGTCTTGCGTGGCCACGCCCACGGGGCAGGTGTTCAGGTGGCACTTGCGCATCATGATGCAGCCCTCGACCACCAGCGGCGCCGTCGCGAAGCCGAATTCATCGGCACCCAACAGCGCGCCGATGGCGACGTCGCGGCCGGTCTTCATCTGGCCGTCGGCCTGCACGCGAATGCGGCCGCGCAGGCGGTTGAGCACCAGGGTCTGCTGGGTTTCGGCCAAGCCGATTTCCCAGGGACCACCTGCGTGCTTGATGGAAGACCAAGGCGATGCACCCGTGCCGCCGTCATGCCCAGCGATCACCACGTGGTCGCTCTTGCACTTGGCCACGCCTGCGGCGATGGTGCCCACGCCCACTTCGGATACCAGCTTGACGCTGATACCGGCATGCGGTGCCACGTTCTTCAGATCGTGGATCAGCTGGGCCAAGTCCTCGATGGAATAGATGTCGTGGTGCGGAGGGGGCGAGATCAGACCCACACCGGGCACGCTGTGGCGCAGCTTGCCGATGTAGTTGGAGACCTTGCCGCCAGGCAGCTGGCCGCCTTCGCCGGGCTTGGCGCCCTGGGCCATCTTGATCTGGATCTGGTCGGCCGACGACAGGTATTCGGCGGTGACGCCGAAGCGGCCCGAGGCCACCTGCTTGATACGGCTGCGCAGCGAGTCGCCGTCCTGCAGGGGCAGATCGACTTCGACGTTCTCGGCACCGATCACGCTCTTGAGCGTATCGCCCTTCTTGATCGGGATGCCCTTCAGTTCGTTGCGGTACCGGGCAGCGTCTTCACCACCTTCGCCCGTGTTGCTCTTGCCGCCGATGCGGTTCATGGCCACGGCAAGGGTGGCATGCGCCTCGGTGGAGATGGAGCCCAGAGACATGGCGCCGGTGGCGAAGCGCTTGACGATTTCCTTGGCAGGCTCCACTTCGTCGATGGAGATCGCCTTGGAGGGGTCGATCTTGAACTCGAACAGGCCGCGCAACGTCATGTGGCGCTTGCTCTGGTCGTTGATCAGCTGGGCGTACTCCTTGTACGTGTTCCAGTTGTTGGCACGCGTGCTGTGCTGCAGCTTGGCAATCGCGTCAGGGCTCCACATGTGCTCTTCGCCCCGGGCGCGCCAGGCGTATTCACCGCCCGCGTCCAGCATGGTTTCGAGCACAGGGTCATCCCCAAAGGCGGCCTTGTGCATGCGGATGGCTTCTTCGGCAATCTCAAACACGCCGATGCCTTCCACCCGGCTGGCGGTGCCTGTGAAGTACTTGCCCACGGTGTCGGTGTTCAGGCCGATGGCCTCGAACAGCTGCGCGCCGCAGTAGCTCATGTAGGTGCTCACGCCCATCTTGGACATGATCTTGGACAGGCCCTTGCCAATCGCCTTGACGTAGTTGTAGATGGCCTTGTCGGCCGACAGGTCACCCCCCAGATCCTTGTGCATCTCGGCCAGGGTTTCCATGGCCAGGTAGGGGTGCACGGCCTCGGCGCCGTAGCCTGCCAACACTGCGAAGTGGTGCACTTCGCGGGCGGTGCCGGTCTCGACCACCAGGCCGGCCGTAGTGCGCAGGCCTGCGCCCACCAGGTGCTGGTGGATGGCCGACAGTGCCAGCAGCGCGGGGATGGCCACTTGCGTGGCGCTCACGGCGCGGTCGCTGATGATCAGGATGTTGGCGCCACCCTTGATGGCGTCCACGGCCTGCGCGCACAGCGACGCCAGCTTGGCTTCCACGCCTTCACGGCCCCAGCTCAGCGGGTAGGTAATATCAATGGTCGCGCTCTTGAACTTGCCTTGCGTGTACTGCGCAATATCGCGCAGCTTGGCCATGTCGGCAAAGTCGAGCACGGGCTGGCTCACTTCGAGCCGCATCGGTGGGTTGACCTGGTTGATGTCCAGCAGGTTGGGCTTGGGACCGATGAAGCTGTTGAGCGACATCACGATGGCCTCGCGGATCGGGTCGATCGGCGGGTTCGTCACCTGGGCGAACAGCTGCTTGAAGTAGTTGTACAGCGGCTTGTTCTTGCCCGAGAGCACGGCCAGCGGGCTGTCGTTGCCCATGGAGCCAATGCCTTCTTCGCCGTTCTTGGCCATGGGCGCCATCAGGAACTTGATGTCTTCCTGGGTGTAGCCAAAGGCCTGCTGGCGGTCCAGCAGGGGCAGGTCAGCGGCCTGGGGCGCGGCAGCCTGGGCACCAGCTTCGATGCTGTCGAGCTTGATGCGCAGGTTCTCGATCCACTGCTTGTAGGGCTTGGTGTTGACGACGTTGGCCTTGAGCTCGTCGTCGTCGATCATGCGGCCCTGTTCCAGGTCGATCAGGAACATTTTGCCGGGCTGCAGGCGCCACTTGCGCACGATCTTGTTCTCCGGCACAGGCAGCACGCCCGACTCCGAGCCCATGATGACCAGGTCGTCGTCGGTGATGCAGTAGCGCGAGGGGCGCAGGCCGTTGCGGTCCAGCGTGGCGCCGATCTGGCGGCCGTCGGTGAACACGATGGAAGCCGGGCCGTCCCAGGGCTCGAGCATGGCAGCGTGGTATTCATAGAAGGCACGGCGGCGCTCGTCCATGGTGGTGTGCTGCTCCCAGGGCTCGGGAATCATCATCATCACAGCCTGGCTGATGGGGTAGCCGGCCATGGTCAGCAGTTCGAGGCAGTTGTCGAACGTGGCGGTGTCGGACTGGTCGGCAAAGCTGATGGGGTACAACTTTTGCAGGTCGGCAGCCAGCACGGGCGAGGCCATCACGCCTTCGCGGGCCTTCATCCAGTTGTAGTTGCCCTTGACGGTGTTGATTTCACCATTGTGCGCTACATAGCGGTACGGGTGGGCCAGCGGCCACTCAGGGAAGGTGTTGGTGGAGAACCGCTGGTGCACCAGGCCGATGGCCGAGACGCAGCGCTCGTCCGACAGGTCCTTGTAGTACACGCCCACCTGATCGGCCAGCAGCAGGCCCTTGTAGACCACCGTGCGGCTGGACATGCTGGGAACGTAGTATTCCTTGCTGTGCTTGAGCTTGAGGGCCTGGATGTTGGCGCTGGCAGTCTTGCGGATCACGTACAGCTTGCGCTCCAACGCGTCCTGCACGATCACGTCGTTGCCGCGGCCGATGAAGACCTGGCGCAGGATGGGCTCCTTCTTGCGCACGGTGGGGGACATGGGCATGTCCACGTTCACCGGTACATCGCGCCAGCCAAGCAGCACCTGGCCTTCGGCCTTGATGGCGCGCTCCATCTCCTGCTCGCAAGCCAAGCGGGAGGCATGCTCCTTGGGCAGGAAGATCATGCCCACGCCGTATTCGCCAGCAGCTGGCAAGGTCACGCCTTGCTTGGCCATTTCTTCGCGGTACAGCGCGTCAGGAATCTGGATCAAGATGCCGGCGCCGTCGCCCATCAGCGGGTCAGCACCCACCGCACCACGGTGGTCGATGTTTTCCAGAATCTTCAGGGCCTGCGTCACGATGTCGTGGCGCTTGATGCCCTTGATGTGGGCCACAAACCCGAGGCCACAGGCGTCGTGTTCGTTACCCGATGAATACAAACCGTGTTGTTGCAGATGCTGGATCTCGGCAGCCGTGGTCATGGCGCACTCCTATATTTTTCGCAGGGGAGCTGAGATTAGTGCATTGCAGCATATTTTGGCAAGCAAATTAATTGGGGTCAGATTCTTATTTAACAACCAATGACAAGCGCCGCCACAATATTGGGGACATATTAAAATCTATAGCATGTTGCCCATATAGCACCAGCACATCAGTTTGTTTTTATGCCTTTTCTGCAGTTCGAGGTCTGCCAGGCATCCCGCGAGTCACACGCCGCGGGGTCTGCTGTTGCAGACTCCCAAGGAAATCGGCGTCCCCCAGGGCCCAGCCGCTGAGTGCTGAATCGGTCAGCGACGCTAGGACCGACGCGCCCAAGCCTGCCTGCACCAGCGCGGCGTAGGCCGCCTCGCGCGCAAAGGGGGTGTTGCCCAGCGCCCAATACAGCGCGTGCGGTGTCAACCACCGGTCGTTGCGCAGGCCCAGCCAGTGGGCGTGGCTCGACCACGGGTAGTCAGCAGGCTGCTGCACCAGTCCGGCCCGCACGGGATTGAGATCCAGGTACACCATGCACGCCAACAGGTAACGTTCTGGCTGCAGCACGGTAGAGCGGTAGCGGCCCTCCCAAAGCGTGCCGGTGCGGGCATGTCGACGGTTGAAGTACTGCACGTACCGGCGCCCCACTGCCTGCATCATCTGGGGCAACCCATCTGGCGTGGTAGGTGTGACCAGCAAATGGAAGTGGTTGTCCATCAGCACGTAAGCATGGACGGCGACGGCGTATTTCTGCGCGTGATCTGTCAGCAGCGCCAGCAGGGTCTCAAAATCGTCCGCTCCAGCAAAGATGGGTTGGCGGTTGTTGCCCCGCAAGATGACGTGGTGCAGATGACCCGGCAGGGTCAGGCGGGGCAAACGGGCCATGGGTCATGGATCGGGAGTGGAATGGCCGCGATCATAAACCTGTCCCTATTTATTCCAACAAGACCCCGACAGCCAGATCGGCAGCCCCCATGGTTGGGAGGTGCGCCAAACTGCACGCCACCTCTCGCCAATCACCAAGTCACCGTCAGCCCGAGATCGCCGCCTCTGCCCCATCCAGCAGCGAATCTGTCAACGCGGACACGCCAAAACGCGCACCCATGGCCTGCTCCAGGCCAAACTCGCCCAAGAGTGCCCGCAACCGCTCGGCGGCACTGCGTTTTTTCTGCCCTGTGTAGCGCGCGATGATGAGTTCGTTCTTCATGCTGTGCTCCCACCCCACCAGCTCCGTCACAGTGACCTGGTAACCGCTGGCCTCCAGGTACAGGCAACGCAGCACGTTGGTCACCTGACTGCCCAGCTCGCGGGTGTGCAAGGGATGACGCCACAACTCCGCCAGGGGCGTACGCGCCAGTTGGAGGGCCTTGCCTTGGCGCAGGCAGGCCGCCATTTCGGCCTGGCAGCAAGGCACCAAAACCATGGCCCGGGCCTTTTTTTGCAGCCCGAAGGCAATAGCGTCATCGGTCGCTGTATCGCAGGCGTGCAAAGCGGTGACCACGTCGATCTGGGCTGGCAGTTCACGCGCATCAGCCGACTCGGCCACCGACAGATTCAGGAACGACATCCGCTCAAAGTGAAGTCGCTGGGCAAGTGCCCGCGACTTCTCCACCAGTTCACCCCGTGTTTCCACCCCGTAGATATGCCCGTGGCCCAAAGCCCTGAAATACAGGTCGTACAGGATGAAGCCCAGATAGGACTTGCCCGCGCCGTGGTCAGCCAACGTGGGCCCGCCGCCGTGTGCAGAAGGCTCTGTCAGCAAGGGTTCGATGAAATTGAACAGGTGGTACACTTGCTTGAGCTTGCGACGCGAGTCCTGGTTGAGACGTCCCTCGCGTGTGAGGATATGCAACTCCTTGAGCAGCTCGATGGATTGGCCAGGCCGCAGCTCCTGCAACTCAGCACTCTCGCTTTGGGGTTTGCCTTTGCCACGAACCCGTTCGCCGGACGCCGCTGGCGATGGTTTTTGCTGCTTCATAGAACGGTGCCTTGTGCGGGCTCGTTGCTGCCGCCTGCAATGTTGACCGCCGCTTTGTCAACTTCGCCGGCATGAGGTCCAACGTCCAGCGACTGCCAACCGGCCATGCCCATCTCCTCCAGCACTTCCATGTTGCGCTCGAAGATGGCCTCTGCCTCCGGGAACACCGCAACGGCACGATCGATGCTGGCCTCTCTGAGTAGATGCAGCATAGGGTACGGTGAGCGGTTGGTGCAATTGGTCACGTCGTCCATATCGGTGCCCGCGAACTGGAATTGCGGGTGAAAGCTCGCTACTTGGAGCGTACCTTCCAGCCCCAGGGCGCACAGCACCTCCTCTGCCTCGCCCAGGAAATCATTGAAGTCCAGAAAATCCTGCAAACAGTGCGGAATCACCAGCAAGGTGGTGTCCCGGACCTCTGACGGCATATTTGCGAGCGCTGCGAGTTCTACGCGCAGCAAGTCCAGCACATCCTGGGTTGCCGTAGTCAAAGTCACCACATAGTGGATCTGCCCTTTGACATGCACTGCCTTCGCAAAAGGGCAAAGATTCAACCCAATGACCGCCCTCTCCAACCACCGAACGGTGTCGTAGATGTAGGGGTCAACAGAATGAGGGAGAGTCGCCGCGTCGGCGGCCGTAACGGAGGATGTCATGAGCGCGCGCGCGAGCGCTGAAGAGGAAGCTTGGATTTTATCGGGACCCGTCATCCGACCATCGAACAATAGCGGATACACCGCGATGAGACGCCGACAAGACGGGTCACCGCGCGCGCGCCATTGAGTGACTACCGATCTACATCGACGAATGAATCTAGCACCGTTATGAAGGAATCCGTTGCAGGAATGCCTCCTCTATTTGCCTTGATGCTCGCTCCACGGATCTCGCGAACTGGCACCCCAACCGTCAAAATGCGCTGCCCGGTGAGCGCCTAGAGGCCTCTCACTGCTCCTGCAGCAGTCGCCGCCCCGTGAGGCGCTCATGCTCTCGCACAGCAAAGCGATCCGTCATTCCGGCAATAAAGTCAGCCACGGCCCGAGCCCGCCCCTGCCCGTCACCCGCCAACGCCTGCGCGGCGAACGCTGGTTTCATTTCTCGAGGCTCGGTGGTGTAAGCCTCAAACAACTCGCGCACGATGTCTCTTGCATGACCGGTGGTTTCCATCACGCGGGGGTGTCGGTACAGGTGCCGAAAGAGGAACTGCTTCAGAACCTTGGAGCGTTCGCGCATGTCGTCGCTGAATCGCACCAGGACCGGGAGTCGCCGCACCTCATCTGAGTGAGTAGGCGCATGCGCAAGCAATGCCGCTTTGGTGGCGTCGATCACGTCATACACCTGCGCGCTCAGCATCCGCCGGATCGCCTCGTACAGCAGCCGGCGGTGCATCGATGGTTCGATCAGGGCGGGATGCTCCGCCTCGGCTGACAAACGGTACGCGTCGAACAAGGGAACATCCTGCAATTGGGCAAGGGTGATTAACCCCGAACGCACACCGTCGTCAATGTCGTGCGCGTTGTACGCAATCTCGTCGGCCAAATTGCACAACTGCGCCTCCAGGCTCGGCCGCTCGTTGCGCAGGAACCGCACGCCAACTCCGTTAGGCTCCAGGTCTTCCAACTGCCTGGCGTGCGCGCGTGAGCAGTGCTTGAGAATTCCTTCGCGAGTTTCAAACGTGAGGTTCAGTCCGTCGTACACCGGATAGCGCTCTTCCAACTGGTCCACGACCCTCAGGCTTTGGAGGTTGTGCTCAAAGCCGCCAAAGCCGGCCATGCAACCATTCAAGGCATCCTGTCCAGCATGTCCAAACGGGGTATGCCCAAGGTCATGGGCCAAAGCGATGGCCTCGACCAAGTCTTCGTTGATCTGCAACGAACGCGCAATAGAACGCCCCAGCTGTGCCACTTCTAACGAATGGGTCAACCGCGTACGAAACAGATCCCCCTCGTGGTTGAGAAATACCTGGGTCTTGTAGACCAGCCGACGAAACGCAGTGGAATGCACGATCCGGTCGCGGTCACGCTGGTATTCGGAGCGCGTGGGAGGAGGCGCCTCTGGATAGCGCCGCCCTCGGGTACGAACTGGATCACATGCACAAGGCAGCAATTCGCCCCCCTCGGTCACGACCCAGCCCTTGCGCGAAGTGTTGCATGCGCCTCAGCGCCACGGGCATTGAAGCTAGGACTGACATTCATTCGCAGCAAGCATCGATGACCTCACGCACCAGAGCGTCTGGCGCGGTACGCACTATCGCCTTACCAAGGCCATCAATCAACACAAAACGAATTTCGCCGCCCTCGGCCTTTTTATCCACCCGCATCAACTCCAAGTAGCGGCCCGCATTGTCATTCGCATCTATAACAGCCCCTTTGATTGGCAGCCCAGCTCGCCGAATCAGCGCGGTCAATCGCTGAACAAAATCAGCATCCACCAAACCCAACCGCCTGGAAAGCTCGGCCGCCATCACCATACCGGCCGCGACACCCTCGCCATGCAGCCAGACACCGTAGCCCATGCCGGCCTCAATCGCGTGACCAAATGTGTGGCCGAAATTCAAGATAGCGCGCAGGCCAAACTCTTTCTCGTCTTGGCTTACCACCCACGCTTTGATTTCACAGCTTCGCTGGACCACATAAGCGAGCGCATTGGGCTCCCTCGATAGAACCGAATCCAAGTTGCGTTCGAGCCACGCCATGAACTCAGCATCTGCAATAGGTCCGTATTTAATAACCTCAGCCAAGCCGGCACTGAGCTCCCCTGCAGGCAAGGTGTTCAATGTACTCAGATCGCAGACGACCAATTGCGGCTGGTAGAAAGCCCCAATCATATTTTTCCCCAACGGGTGATTGATGGCGGTTTTTCCGCCCACCGAAGAGTCAACCTGAGCGAGCAACGTCGTTGGGAGTTGCACAAAGGGCACGCCACGCATGTAAGTCGCTGCCGCAAATCCCGTCAAATCACCGATCACACCGCCGCCCAAAGCAAACAGTACGGTCTTTCGATCACACTCCCAGCTCAAAAGTGAGGTGAATATTTGGTCGAGCGAATTCCAAGTTTTAAATGACTCGCCATCCGGCAGCTCAATCACATGAACTTTGTCAAATACTTCACCCAATACAGCGACCACGCGATCAAGATGCAATTTGGCAACAATCACATTTGTAACAACAACTGCAATTTTGGCGCGTACATTGGCAGAAGCAAGGGACTGCGCTATGTCGACATCATTGCCAATTTGAATTTGGTATGCTCTGTCACCCAAATCTATTTTCACAAGGCTCATTTGTAAAATACACCAATCTTAGCCAAAACAATTTCCAAAGAAAAAAGGCCAATTAGAAATTGGCCTTTTTTACTTAACATATTATCTTGTCATGGGCATGCCACAGCACCACCATCCTTGATGGTGACGGAAACAGTCTGCTTGACAAGCTTCGAGTCATAAATATCGATTGGAATAACTTTGTCGGCAGTAACGCACCTTGGTCCTGTCGTTGAATCAGGAAGCGTAGCGGTCAGCGCGGTACCGGCAATCGAAAGTGTCGTGAAGTAACTTCTGTCCGCAGGACTCACCAGCGGTGTGTAGGGCGCAGTACCACCCGCAATCAAATAGGTCAACGTTGTGGAAGTTGCGCTCTTTTCGTCTACCGTTTGATTCGCGGGAGAAACTTGCAACACATTGCTCGTAACCGTGACGGAGACGACCAAGGAGGTATTAGCAGCGTCCGTGATTTTAACCTCTGAAGCGCCCTGAGAGACCAGGCTCACATTGACGGAAGAACCAGAAAGGGTCGCCGTAGCCACAGCCGTATTCGTCGAACTCACGGTATATGGAGCAACCCCTCCGCTGATTGCCACAGTGTTTGCGGTACCAGCCGGACCCGTGATCGACGCCGGAGATACACTCAATGAGCTAATCTGAACGGTGGCCGTTACGCTCAGAGTCGCACCAGCCGCATCAGTAATCAAAATAGTTGCAGAGCCCGATTTTGGCATACCCACCAGAGTCACCGTAGAGCCTGAAATAGAAGCGCTGACGACACCGGTATCCGAACTATTTACAGAATAGGGGGCAACACCACCGCGAACATTGAATTGAACGGATTGGTTCGGCCGCAATGTAATCGCAGTACCCGCGCTACTCGCCAAAGGAACCGCTTTTGCGGTCACCGTGATTTTCACCTGCTGGACAGGCAGGCTCTCATCGTACACAGTCAGCGTAGATGTACCGTCACTGTTTCCAGAAATAAACAATATCCCATCCGTAGACAACATGGCACTGACCGAAGCGTCGGAGCTGATGACGCCGTAAGGCGCCTTGCCTCCGCGCACCTCAATACCAGTCGATCCACTGGCACCAACAGGTAAACTGATGGCATCCACCGGTGGATAAACTCTCAAGGTCGCAGAAGGCCCATTAGGAGTTCCGCCGCCACCGCCACCGCCACCACATGCAGCAATTAGTGTACTTGCAGCCACTATCAGTAGAGTTTTCAGTATATTTTTCATGTCAATCAAAGAGTGGTGAATTATTTTCTAGGCCCGTTGTCAGAAATCACCTTGGGTGTAATGAAAACCAGCATCTCGCGTTTTGTAGATTCTTTTGTTCTGCTTTTGAAAAGATTCCCAACAACAGGAACATCTCCCAAAACCGGTATCTTATTTTCCTGATTGGTTTCTTCCATCTCAAAAATACCGCCAATAACCACAGTTCCACCGTTTTCAATCAGAATCTGTGTCTTCACGTGTTTGGTATCGATTGCCACGCCCTGAGTGGTAGTCTCGCCGCGACTATCTTTATTAACATCCAGATCCAGAATGATATTTCCTTCTGGAGTGATCTGCGGCGTGACCTCTAGCTTGAGAACAGCCTTTTTGAATGCAAGGGTAGTGGCTCCATTCGGCGCAGTAACAGCATAGGGATACTCTGTACCCTGCTCGATCAATGCCTTGGTTTGATCTGCTGTAATGATACGGGGACTTGAAACAATACGACCTTTTCCATCTGCCTCCATGGCAGACAACTCAAGCGTCAAGAAGCGATTCGCAGCAGAATTAAAAATCGAAAGTGCAAAGCTACCAACACCGGTCACATTGGAGAGGCTGGCTGGTAAATTCACAAAATTACCACTAGTACTCGTTGTTCCACCAGCACCACTCGATGCAACGGCGTCATTGTAAGAAGTGCCGAAAGCGACGCGATTATTACCGCCAAGCCCATACCCGCCATCGCCACCACGATTGGCACGCAAATCTGTACCCCCTAGTCGAACCCCGAGCGAGCGACCGAAGGTATCTCGCGCTTCGACAATCCGCGCTTCAATGAGCACTTGACGCACGGCAACATCCAAACTTGCCAGCAACAAACGAACCTCTTCCAACTTACTAGCTGTATCAGTAACAAACAACTGGTTGGTTCTAGGCTCAGAGATAGCACTTCCTCGCTCTGACAGGAATCGAGTGCCCGTCGCCCCGCCCGAGGAACCAGAACTCGTCGTTAACTGTGTAAGAATATCAGCGGCCTTTGCATAGTTAAGTTGATACGCCTGAGTTTTCAGTGGCTCCAATTTTTGAATAGCCTGAGCGGCTTCAAAATCCTTCTTTGTCCGAGCATCAATTTCGTCTTTAGGCGCGATCCAGAGCACAGAGCCAGTCTTGCGCATACCGAGACCCTTAGCATCCATGATAATTTGAAGCGCCTGATCCCAAGGAACGTCCTTAAGTCGCAAAGTCAAGGCGCCTGTGACTGTATCCGAAGTAACAATATTAAAATTGGTAAAATCAGCAATGACTTGCAACAAGGATCGAACTTCGATATTTTGGAAATTCAATGAAAGTTTTTCACCAGAATAGCCAGGACCTTGGGTCAGCTTACTAAGATCGACTTTTTTCTGGCGTATTTCGACCACAAATTGGTTATCTGTCTGGTAAGCGCTATGTTCCCAGTCACCATTGGACTCAATCAGCATGCGCACCCGTTCACCAGACTGCGTTGCAGTCACCGTCTGCACTGGCGTACCAAAGTCTGTAACGTCCAGCCGACGGCGCAATCCTTCTGGCAAAGACGACCGCATGAATTCCACAACGATGCCTTTGGCCTGTTGCTGCAGATCAACACCCACTTGATTGCTTGTTAAATTAACAATCACCCTCCCTGAGCCATCGGAACCACGGCGGAAATCGATATCCCTCAGCGGTAACACATCTCTATTTTGACCTTCCGAAAAAGCGACTACAGAATTTGGAGCGGCCGGCGATACACCCGAAATAGGCTCCAACGATAGAAAAAGGGATTTACCTTGGAGCTCGGTTTTGTAAGCCGCCGGGGACTTTAAGTTAAGGACGACGCGAGCGCGCTCGCCTGCTTGAACGACGTTAACAGATTTCAAATTACCAAGATTGACCTCATAGGCCGATTTTCCGGATGAATTACCAACCCCTTGAAAATCCAAAGCAATTCTCGCAGGAGATTGCGTAGCAAAACCTGTTGGATTATTAACAATCGACTCAGTAAAATCAATTTTCAACGTCTCAACCCCTGCTTGAACGCTTGCAGAGATTGAACTAATAGCTCCTTGCGCAGCCGCTCCAAGGGATATAAAAATAGCTGAAACGCCAACAGCAGCGCCACGGCAGTAACTAAAAAAATTGCCACTATGTTGTTTCATTTTTTACCCTCTTGCAGATCAAGCGAAGCTGAACGCTCTATCCAATCCCCAGTTGCGTCCTGCGCTATTTCACGCAGCTGAATGGAATTCTCAGTAATTCGAGTTACTTTTCCATAATTTTGACCAAGATAATTTCCAATTTTTATTTGATAAATCAAATTATCAACTTTAACCAGCGCGGTGGGGGCACCAGACTTATTCAAGCTCCCGACCATAGCCATCGCATCCAATGGAAAAGCCTCCAGAGGCTCTTTGCGACGAGCCATTTCCGGCGCAATCAGAGCAGCGTTCGATGCAACCTGATTTGAATCTCGCTTCAAAGCTTGGGTCAATTTAATTTGATTGAAAGGTTCTACAACACCGTCTTGAGTATAAGGCTCAGGAATAAATTTTTTCGGCTCAGTCAAAGGCTGAACGCTCGGCTTCGTGCTCGCTCGTTGCTCAGCCATCCACCCCCTCAACTCGTCTTCACCCGAGGGGGTACAGCCAGAAAGAATTAAAGCGCCGCCAACAAGAAGTAGCCCAGCATAAGTTCTCATCACTTAGCCCCCCCGGCTTTCTTCTGCGCCTGGATCTCCTCAGGATCCAAATATCTAAAAGTGCGAGCAGTCGCATCCATCGTTAAACTATCACGAGCTCCGGGCGTGATAGTCATGTTATTTAGCGTGACAATACGCGACAAGTGCGCAACATCTGAAGCGAAGGCACCAATATCATGATACTTTCCCGTCACCCGAATGGAAATTGGTAATTCAGCATAGTAATCTTTCGCGACTACTTGACCCGGCCGAAACAGCTCGAACTGCAGACTGCGACCCAAACCAGATTGATTGATATCTGATAACAATGCAGCCATTTCAGCCTTGCTGGGGAGTTGCTTTTCCAGTTGTATAACGTACTGCTGAATCTGCTCCCGCTGTTTCTTCAACGCATCCAGACTGACGGCTTTCACTAGCTTCTTTTGATAATCAGTTCGCAGCGCAAGTTCTTTGTTTCGCTCCCCATCTAGCTGCACTTCATAATCTTGCAAAAAAGCGAACCATGACACCGCAGCCACAGCACCCGCGATAAAGACGCAGAGAATCACCTTTGGCAGAACTGGCCAAACTGAGGGATCTCGGGTATCTAGGTTCTTAAACTGCCGCTGGACAGATTCCATCCGTTCAGCGAAATTTATCTTTTTTTCTTTGGTTTTCGCCATGTCACTTACCTCCAGGCGAAGAAGCGGCAGCACTTGCAGCAGCTATGGACTTTTGGGCGTCGCTGGCGCGCACCAGTTGGAACCTCAGATTGAAGGAAGAAACTCGGCGTTGATCTCGCTGGGTCAGGGCTACGGTGCTGGCAGTAATTTCCACGAGTTCGGGCTTGGCCAACCATGGAGTGTTGCTTGCCAAATTACGCAACAATTCCGATACGCGCTCGTTGGACTGAGCCATCCCCTGCATCGTGATCGTTTGCCCGGCCTGCCTGATTGCCGTGACGTACACCCCGTCGGGAAGCTGCTTGACCAATTCGGTAAGCAAGTGGACGGGCAGGTTCCGATCAGACTGAAGATCTTCCACCGCCTTCTGGCGTGCCCGCAAAGAGGCAATCTCGTCTTCAATGGAGGCGATCTCCTTGATTTGCCCTTCCAGCACCTTGATCTCCTGCTGAAGAAAGGCGTTCTTATTCTGCTGATCCGTGATCATGATCTGGAACCACCAGTAAATGGCCCCGGCAATCGCGAGACCTAGCAGAAGCGAGGCAAACATCGTCGCCTGGAACGCTTCCTTACGGCGTTTGCGTGCCTCCTCGCGGTGAGGTAATAGGTTGATCAGAATCACTGCAAGAACCTCCGCATGGCGAGACCGCAAGAGGTCAGATATGACGGCGCTTCACGCACCATTTTTTTCAATCGCACGGAACTTCCGATTTCCATGCCGTCGAACGGGTTGACGGCGCTGCATGCAAAACCGGTTTGCTGAGTAACTGCCTCTGTCAGCCCCGGCAGCGGCGCCGAACCGCCGGCCAGCATGATGTGATCTACACGGTTGTGCGGCGTACTGGTGAAGAAGAATTGCAGAGCCCTGCCAATTTCTTGGGCCATGCTGTCTACAAATGGACGAAGGACCGCCGATTGATAGTCTTCAGGCAAATCACCGCTGCGTTTTTTACTCTCGGCTTCTTCCACAGAAAAACCGTATTGGCGGACGATCAGCTGGGTCAATTGCGCCCCACCGAAGGCTTGATCGCGGTCATACAGGACTTCTTCGTTACGAATCACCTGCATGCTGGTCGTCAAGGCGCCCACCTCGAAAAGCGCGACCATGGCGTCCACGCCTTTGTTTGGCAGTGCCTCAATGAGTCTCCCAGCCGCGAGACGCGACGCATGGGACTCAATGTCGACCACGACAGGCTTTAGTCCAGCAGCCTCTGCCAGCCCCTGCCTGTCCTGCACTTTTTCGCGTCGAGACGCAGCGATCAGAACGTCCACATCCCCCGGCGCGTTTTTGCTCGGGCCAATGACGCAGAAATCCAGACTCACCTCATCAAGTGAAAAAGGTATGTACTGATTGGCTTCGGACTCAACCTGGACTTCCAGCTCCTGCTCCGTCATGCCACCAGGCAAGGTGATTTTCTTGGTAATCACTGCAGAGGGAGGCAGTGCCAAGGCTACATTTTTGGTTCTGGTGCCACTCTTCTTGACTAGCCGACGCAATGCGTCCGCAACTTCGTCAAATTTTTCGATGTTGCCATCGGTGATCCAGCCCCTCTCCAAAGGCTCGATCGCGCAACGCTCTAGGACCAGACTACCTGCCTTATCGCGTCCCAACTCCACCAGCTTGACACTGGAGGAGCTGATGTCGATTCCCAGCAGCGGAGCAGACTGGCGACTGAACAAAGACCCCATTGAGATCAAGATTGGTCCCCTGTAACTTGCCAAAATGAGGCAACAAAACTTAACACTTCACATGAATGCTATCAGTAAGATAGTTCTCCAGCAAAGATTTTTCCCCCTGTAACGTCCGTAGAGCGTTGCCAAAAGCAGACGAAATTTCTATGCACTGCAATACCTTCTGACCGGCACACGAAGCCTTTCGGCGGCGACCTGCCCAGCCCGGAATCGGATTTCCAGCCTCTTGAGGCAGACATTTTTATAATGCGCGGTCTTACCTCATCGGAGCGATATGCCGCCCTCCCCCTCGAAGTCCTCCGACAAGTCGGATACCTCTCCCGCTCGCACCCGGCCCGGATGGCTTCGCTGGTTGGTTCGCATCACCGCATGGATCACCGGGTTGGCGGCCGCAGCGGCGCTGGGGCTGGCACTCACGATTGCAGTGGCATTGTCGGTGGCCTACCCCAACCTGCCCGATATTTCGGATCTGGCGGACTATCGTCCCAAGTTGCCGCTGCGCGTGTACTCCGCCGAGGGTGCTTTGCTGGGCGAGTTTGGTGAAGAGCGTCGCAACCTGACTCCCATCGACGAGATTCCGCAAGTGATGAAGGACGCAGTGCTGGCGATTGAAGACTCTCGATTTTTTCAGCACGGGGGGGTGGACTACAAGGGTGTACTGC
This sequence comes from Acidovorax sp. Root70, assembly GCF_001428225.1. Taxonomy (NCBI): domain Bacteria; kingdom Pseudomonadati; phylum Pseudomonadota; class Betaproteobacteria; order Burkholderiales; family Comamonadaceae; genus Acidovorax; species Acidovorax sp. Root70. The sequence continues at coordinate 63,051 of NZ_LMHQ01000012.1, read as the reverse complement.
GCGCGGGCCTTGCCAATCTAGGGCGAGTTAAAAGCCAGGGCGCCTCAACGATCACCATGCAGGTGGCGCGCAATGTTTATCTCTCGTCGGAAAAAACATTTACTCGCAAGATTTACGAAATTTTACTAACTTTCAAATTAGAGCACCTGCTGACCAAGGACCAGATTCTTGAGATATACATGAATCAGATTTTCCTTGGCAACCGTGCCTATGGTTTTGCGGCAGCATCCGAAGCATATTTTGGTAAGCCGCTGAAATCCGTTTCCATCGCTGAAGCTGCGATGCTTGCCGGACTGCCAAAGGCACCTTCGGCGTACAACCCGATCAGCAATCCCAAGCGCGCTCGGGCCCGACAGCAGTACATCATTGAACGGATGGAAGAAAACGGCTTCATCACTGCGCAGCAAGCCGAGCAAGCCAAGAAAGAAGAACTGAAAATTCGAACCGGGCCCGACAACACGCGCATCCACGCCGAGTACGTTGCCGAAATGACCCGCCAACTGATCTTCGCCCAGTACGGCAATGAGGCCTACACGCGCGGCCTCAACGTCTACACAACCCTCAATGCAGCCGAGCAAGAGGCCGCCTACGTTGCCTTGCGACGCGGGATCATGGACTACGAGCGGCGCCAGCATTACCGGGGGCCTGAGAAGTTTGTGGTGTTGCCCACATCGGCCCAGGAAGTGGAGGACGCTATCGATGACGCCCTCGCCAACCACCCAGACAACGGCGACCTGCTTTCCGCCGTGGTGCTGGAGGCGTCTCCCAAGCGCATCCTCGCCGCCCGTGCCAATGGCGACTCGCTAGAGATCACCGGCGATGGCCTGAAGCCTGTGCAGTCGGGCCTCAGCGACAAGGCACCGCCCAACATCAAGATCCGGCGCGGTGCAATCATCCGCGTGGTCAAGACGCCCAAAGGGGCTTGGGAAATCACCCAGCTGCCCGAAGTGGAAGGCGCATTTGTTGCTCTGGACCCTCGCAACGGCTCCATCCGCGCGCTGGTGGGCGGCTTTGACTTCGACAAGAACAAGTTCAACCACGCGGCGCAGGCTTGGCGCCAGCCTGGCTCCAGCTTCAAGCCATTCATTTATTCGGCCGCGCTTGAAAAAGGTTTCACACCTGCCACCGTGATCAATGACGCTCCACTGTTCTTCGACGCGGGTGTGACCGGGGGCCAGCCGTGGGAGCCCAAAAACTACGACGGCAAGTACGACGGCCCGATGAGCATGCGCACTGGCTTGGCGAAATCCAAGAACATGATCTCCATCCGTATCCTGCAGGCCGTGGGACCCAAAACCGCGCAGGAATGGGTGGGACGCTTCGGATTCGACCCTGAAAAGCACCCGGCTTACTTGACCATGGCGCTGGGCGCGGGCTCAGTCACGCCCCTACAAATGGCGTCTGCTTACTCAGTGTTTGCCAATGGCGGCTACCGCGTCAATCCTTGGCTGATCGCAAAGGTCACCGACCACAAGGGGCGGGTTATTTCGGAAATGACGCCTCCGGCGCTCAACGAGCAGCCCCGGGCCATCGACGCGCGCAACGCGTTCGTGATGAGCAGCCTGTTGCAGGAAGTGACCCGCACCGGTACCGCAGCACGGGCCCAAGCCACCCTCAAGCGCCCCGACCTTTATGGCAAAACCGGGACGACCAACGATTCAGTGGACGCCTGGTTCGCAGGGTTCCAGCCCACAATCGCGGCCGTCACCTGGATCGGATACGACACCCCGCGCAATCTAGGCAGTCGGGAAACTGGTGGGGGCCTCAGCCTTCCGGTGTGGATTAGCTTCATGGAGCGCGCTCTTAAGGGCGTGCCTGTCATGGAGCCTACCGTGCCACCGGGCGTGATCAATGTTGGCGGCGAATGGTTCTACGAGGAATATGCGCGCAATGCGGGCGTCTCCAGCGTGGGTGTAGAGGATCGCTCTGCATCATCTGCTGTGGCCCCTAAAGCACCGCCGCCCTCCGAAGAGCGCAGCCGCATCTTGGACCTGTTTCGCAACTGATCCCTTGCATACTCCGCCGAGCCCCCTCTGGCGTGGGCGAGTGCGGAGGATGTCAGGCGGCAAACTGCAGCGACATCCCGGACTGCTGCGAAGCATCGCGCGTGAGGCAGGCAAAAAATTCACCTGCGCCCTTGGTGTCCTGCCAGTGGCTGCCATCGAAACGATAGTGATAGCCGCCAGACCGGGCAGCCATCCACACCTCGTGAAGCGGCTTTTGCAGATTGATCACGATCTGACTACGGTTAGGGAACGTCAAAATCACCATGCCTCCCGAGCGCTGGCTGTCCACGTCGGCATCCGAAGTGTCGTTGATGCGATCACAGCTGCGCTCGACGGCAAGCAGCAGTTGTTCGGCGTGGTCCATGAATTCGAGGTCGGTCATTACAATTTGCGCATGTTGAAAGCTCCCCAAATTCTAGTCAGGACATTTGTCCTTGCTGCCAGTGCGGCGGCCCTCCTCGGCTGCGGTCAGCGGGGGCCGTTGTATCTGCCGACCGGCCCTGCTGCGGGGCAGCGCGCCACGCTGCCGCAGACACTCACACCAGGCAAGGACGCCACCACCGGCATGCCCGCGCCCGCCCCCAGCGCCTCCCAGCCCCGCTGACAATTCAACCGCCAGCGCCCGAAAGCCGCGCAATGCGGCTTCGCTTGATTTCTATCAAGCATCACCCATAGGGGTACTCGTACAGTCTGCGCTTTATTGCACCGCAGGATGGCCATGGCCCTGGAACTCTACCGCGACAAAAATCATGCTTGCCTGATGTTCACCGACCTCATCGAGGAGGACGGCCTGGCCGTGCAGGCCAATCAGTTCCTGATCGTGGACGATGACACGGGCGCCATCATCGATCCGGGCGGCAATCTCGCGTTCAACGAGTTGTTCATGGGCATGACCAAGCACTTTCCGCCGCACAAGCTGTCGTACTTGATCGCCTCACACGCGGACCCAGACATCATTGCTTCGCTGGACCGCTGGATGACCAGCACCAAGGCCGATCTGGTGATTTCCCGCGTGTGGGAGCGCTTTGCCCCCCACTTCACCAAAGTCGGCAAGACGGAAAACCGCGTGATCGGCGTGCCGGACGGCGGCGGCCACCTGCCCCTGGGCCGCCATGAACTGGTGCTGCTGCCCGCGCACTTCATGCACTCCGAAGGCAACTTCCACTTCTACGATCCGGTCAGCCGCATCCTGTTCACGGGCGATCTGGGCGTATCCATGATGTCGGGGGCCGAGGCCCGCGTGCCGGTGACCGACCTCAAGGCGCACATCCCGCGCATGGAAGGTTTTCACCGCCGCTACATGGTGTCCAACAAGATCCTGCGCCTGTGGGTGCGCATGGTGCGGCAGCTCGACATTGCCATGCTGGTCCCTCAGCATGGCGCACCCATCATGGGCAAGGAAGCCATCAACGACTTCTTTGAATGGATCGAGAACCTGATGTGTGGCATCGACCTGTTCGATGACCGCGCCTACCAGATTCCCAGCGCATACATCGACCCTGTAACCCGACAGATGCGTCCTGCACTCCGGGCGGTCAACAGCTAAAAATCAAGCCAAATCAGCTGATAGCGCATGATTTACATACGCCATCAGCTATATTTTTTATAGCTTCACTTATCAAGGTGCCCCTACCGCAGACCGCCTTGCAGCAGCACCAGCCGAGGTGGTGGCACGCTTGCGCAGCCGGTGCCAAAGCCGCCAGCCCAGCAGCACGCAGAGAATGCCGGCGTAGACCGCCACTTCGCCAAAGTTGTTCTTGCCAGCACGCATCCAGAAAAAATGCAGGATGGCCAACCCGGCCACTGCGTAGACGGTGCGGTGCAGCGCCTGCCAGCGTTTGCCCCCCAGGGCTTTGATGGCGCGATTGAATGAAGTAGCAGCCAACACGGCCAGCAGCACCAGGGCTAGCGTGCCCACCAGGATGAAGGGCCGCTTGGCGATGTCGCGCAGGATGTCCGGAACATCGAAACCCATGTCGAACCAGCTGTAGCTCAGCAGGTGCAGCACGCCATAAAAAAACACAAACAGCCCCAGCATGCGCCGAAACCGCGCCAATTGCGGGGTGGAGGCAATGACACGCAGCGGCGTAACGGCCAAGACCACGCACAGCGCCCGCAGCGTCCAGTCACCGGTCGCGCGCACCAAGGCCTCTGCAGGGTTGGCACCCAATTGGTCTGCAAATGCTGCATAGACAAGCCACGCCAGTGGCAACAGGCACAGCACAAACACCACCGGTTTTGCGGCGGGGTGGAGCAATAGTTTTCGCATCGCTATCCCGTGAACACCACTGCCTCGCACACCGCCATGACAGCGACGAGACCAGGGCAATCAGTAAAACTTCTTGAGGTCCATGCCCGCATAGAGCTGGCCGACCTGGGCTTCGTAGCCGTTGAACATCAGCGTCTTGCGCTTCTTGGCAAACAGGCCGTCTTCGCCGATGCGCCGCTCGGTCGCCTGGCTCCAGCGCGGGTGGTCCACATTGGGGTTCACGTTGGAATAAAACCCGTATTCCTGCTGAGCCGCCTTGTTCCAGGCCGTGCCCGGCTCCTTCTCGACAAAGCGGATCTTGACGATGCTCTTGGCGCTCTTGAAGCCGTACTTCCACGGCACCACCAGACGCACAGGGGCGCCGTTCTGGTTGGGCAGCACTTCACCGTACATGCCGAAGGCCAGCAAGGTCAGTGGGTGCATGGCTTCATCCATGCGCAGGCCTTCCACATAGGGCCAGTCGAGCACGCGCGAGCCGACAAACGGCATGGTGGCCTTGTCGGCCAAGGTCACGAACTCGACGTACTTGGCGCCGCCTTGTGGCTCCACCCGCTTGATCAGCTCTGCCAGCGAGTAGCCCACCCAGGGGATGACCATGGACCAGCCTTCCACGCACCGCAGTCGGTAGATGCGTTCTTCCTGAGCGCTGAGCTTGATCAGGTCCTCGATGCCGTATTTGCCGGGCTTCTTGACCAGCCCTTCAACCTCCACCGTCCATGGCGCGGTCTTGAGGGTGTGCGCATTGCGGGCGGGGTCGGCCTTGTCGGTACCGAATTCGTAAAAGTTGTTGTAGGTGCTCGCGTCCTTGTAGTCGGTGAGCTTCTCCATGGACACCGCCCCTGCCACCGCCGACTTGGCACCCGCCAGCGGAGCCAGCTTGCCGGGGCGCGTAACAGCAGCCTGCTGCGCCAGCGCCTCACGGCCTGCCCAGGCCGCCATCGCAGCACCTGCAGCACCGCCTGCCATGAGCTTGAGCATCTGGCGGCGGTCTTCATACACCGAGCGGGGAGTGATTTCGGAGGAGTGCGGGTGGTTAAAACCCGAATCGCGCGCAGGGATCAGCATAGGGGGCTCCGGTCATGGTGGGAGGGAACAGCTGCAGCGGTAGAGCAGAACAACTGTTAGTTCGTTCCCTGGACCGCTCAGGTTACACCGAAGACGCAATAGTTGCTGTCGAGCTGCGAATGCCCGACGCACGCGCGATACCCGGATGCGCGCCCCGCCGCCTCACCCTCTCACAGCGTGCCGTAGCTGTGCAGGCCGCTCAGGAACATGTTGACGCCCAGGAACGCGAACGTCGTCACCGCCAGACCGACCAGTGCCCACCAGGCGGACACGGTACCGCGCAGGCCCTTCATGAGCCGCATGTGCAGCCAGGCCGCGTAGTTGAGCCAGACGATCAGCGCCCAGGTTTCCTTCGGGTCCCAGCTCCAGTAGCCGCCCCAGGCTTCGGCGGCCCACAGCGCGCCCAGCACCGTGGCGATGGTGAAGAACGCAAAGCCCACGGCGATGGACTTGTACATCACGTCATCCAGAATTTCGAACGAGGGCAGGCGCTCGGCAATGCGCTTGCGCCCCAGCAGGATGCCCGCCACGATCAACGCCGAAATACCGAAGTACACCATCCAGTAGCTGCCACCATTTTCCGTCGCACCTTGGCGAAACACGATGGGCTCGAAACACAGCACCACGCCCAGCAGCCACAGCGGGGCCAGCTTGTACCAGCGGGTCTCGGTGGCCTGGAGCTTGATGAGATAGGCAAACGCCACCATGGCCGACAGGGCAAACGTGCCATAGCCAATGAAGTTGGCAGGCACATGCAGCTTCATCCACCAGCTCTTGAGCGCAGGGACCAGCGGCTGGATCTCATGCGCCTCGCGCACCACGGTGTACCAGAGCAGGAAGCCCACGGCGGCGCTGACCACCAGCATCACAAAGCCGCCCAGGGCCCGCGTGCCGTACTGCTGCTCGTAGTACAAGTAGAACGCTGCCGTCATCCAGCAGAACAGCACGAACACTTCATACAGGTTGCTGACCGGGATGTGGCCAATATCCGGGCCAATGAGGTAGCTTTCGTACCAGCGCACCAGCGTGCCGATGAGCGCCATGGCCACCGCCACCCATGCAATGCGCGAGCCCAGCATGCTCATGGTCTGGCCCTCGCCGCGGGAGAACATGCCGATCCAGTAGAACGCGGTGCTGATGAAAAACAGCATGCTCATCCACAGGATGGCAGACTGGCTGGAGAGGAAATACTTGAGGCCAAACACCGTGTCCGCCCGGGCCAGGCTGCCCGCCCCGTCCTGCTGGTACAGGCCGATGGCCATGAGCGCCACGGCCGCCACCACCAGCATCAGCACCCGCAACGGGCGCCAGAACCAGCCCAGCCAGACCGTGCACGGAATGGCACTCAGCAGAATGCCTTTTTCATAGACATCCATGTAGGCGCCATAGCGCTGCAATGCATACAAGCCGCCCACAGCCACGATGGCAGCAAACAACCAGTCCAGCCAGTTGCGACGGGAGAAGAACCCCTCGTTCAAGGTGATCGTGGTAGCGGTCGAGGAAGAAGTCGCGGTGTTCATGCGGTGCCTTCGCGGGGCGACGCCCCGATCAGTTTTTGTGCGAGCTGGACAAACTCCCGGTCGCCGTCCATGGTCTTGCGGTTGGTGGACAACGCCATGGTGGCTTGTGTGCGGCCGTCCTGAGGTGCCACCCAGACCCACACGCGTCGCTCGCGCACGTAGAGCATGGCAAAAACGCCCAGGATCAGCAAGGCGCAACCCAGATAGACAACATTCTTGCCAGGGGCTCGTGCCACCTGGAACACGCTGGCCTGCACCTGGGTGAAGTCCTTGAGCTCAAACGCCATGGGCGCGGGGTAGATCTGCGCGTCACTGAGCGAGAGCACGGCCTGCGTCATGAAACCCCGGGTCTGCTCGTCCTGCGGCAAGGGCGGCAGCCCCGCACGCTGGCGGGACAGCTGGGCCAGCTCGAACAGCGAGCCGTTCAGGATACGCACCAGCACCTCGCCCGCACGCGCACGCTCGGCCTCGGGCACGTTGGCCTCCATGAAGTCCGACACCGCCTGCAGCCCGCCCGTGGGCTTGCCATCGACCATGCCCTTGCCCGCGAACAGCGCCAATGCACGCACGGCAGACTGCTGCAGTTGTTCGGCCAGCTCTGGGCGCGAGGCATCCATGGCCTGCGACACATAACGGCGCACCGCCTGCTCCCGGGCTTGGGGGTCGGCCAGGGCGGCCTTCATGCGCATGAAGCCGTCCGTGCTGCCTTTGTCGTCCGCCGGCACACGCAGGTAACGGAAGGGCTCCGCCGGGGACTCGCGCACGCCGAGCAGGAACACGGGCACGCCGTCGCCCGTATCCACTGGCAGCATGTAGTTGTGGAACTCGCGGGCCTGGCCGGCGGCGTCGCGCAGCTTGTAGCTCACGCTGGGGCCCACGTTGCGCAGTTCCTTTTTGGTGACGGTCTTGTTGGCAGCGCCCAGGCGCGACTCCACCGACTCACGCAGATCCACCTTGCGCACGTCTGCGCCGCTGCCGCCAGGGCCTGCGCCGCCAAAATTCTCCACATTGATGGTACGCAGGGCTGTGAACTCCAGCGTCAGCGTGTCGCTGCCTGGGCCGCCCCCTTGGTTGGTGAGCTGGGTGGAATTGCCGACCACACCCTCCACGTCGAAAGGCTTGGCCCCTGCCACCATGGGCACGGCGCGCAGCTTGAGATGCGATCCGCCGTCATCAAAGCTGGACTGGTAGATCTCGATGCCCTTGTAGCTGGCCGGGTGGTTCACCTCGACGCGGGCGGGCGTCTTCTCGCCCGTGGCCTTGTCGTGGATGATGATCTCGCTGGCAAACAGCTTGGGCATGCCCGTGGAGTAGTGCTCCACGATGAACTTCTTGAGCTCGATCGCAAACGGCAGGTCCTGCAGCAGCACGCCGTCAGACTGGCTCAGGATCGCGGTGCTCGACTGCGTGCCCTCGGCCACCAGCAGATTGCCCCGGAAGGTGGGGTTTCGCTCGGACAGGCGGTGCTCGGGTTTCACATCGGCGATCAGCCCGCCGCCGTTATAGACCGACTTGCCGCCCAGCAGCATCTGCGCGCGCACGATGAGGTCGCCGTCCAGCAAACCGCCCACACACACCAGCACGATGGCGCTGTGCGCTGCGATGTAGCCGATCTTGTTGGCAGCGCCTGCCTTGGCCGCCACCATCCAGCCCGTCCCAGGCCCTGCGGCCGTGTCGCGCTGCTGCAGGCGCACCTTCCAGCCACCGCCGGCCAGCAGCGTGCCGATGCGGCGCGCCTCGGCCTCGGCCGATTCCGGCAAGTCGGCCTGTGCCTTGTGGTGAAACGCCTTGAGGCTTTGCTCGCGGATGTTTTCCTTGTAAGCCTTGAGGTCCACCAGGATCTTGGGGGTGTTGCGGGCAATGCACAGCGAGGTGCTGATCACCAGGAATGCCAGGATCAGCAGAAACCACCAGGCGCTGTATACCGCATTGAGCTGGATCGCGCCGAACAACTCGGCCCAGAACGGACCAAACTGGTTGACGTAATTGGTGGCCGGTTCGTGCTGCTTGAGCACCGTGCCAATCACCGAGGCGATACAGATCACCGTCAGCAGCGAGATGGCGAACCGCATGGAAGACAGCAGTTCGACCCCGGCACGCAGGGCCTGGGAGCCGGACTTCATGCGAAGGCCCTGGGTGTTGTCGGACATGGGAGGAGGCAGTGTCTGCAAAGCGCGAAAGAAAAAGGGCGGGACCATCGCTGTGATGGACCCGCCCTTTTTGGGGTTGTTATTGGCGGTAGGTTCCGTGCGGCCCGGTCAAACAGGCCGGACTATGACAAAGATCAATCAACGCAGGCCGGCGATGTAATCCGCCACGGCCTTGATTTCCTTGTCGTTGAGCTTGGCCGCCACCTGGGTCATCTGGATGCTGTTGGCACGCGAGCCGTCGCGGAACGTGTTCAGCTGCGACACCGTGTAGTCGGCGTGCTGGCCGGACAGGCGGGGGTACTGCGCGGGAATGCCGGCGCCGTTGGGGCTGTGGCAGCCAGCACAGGCGGCAATCTGGCGGTCCGGGACGCCACCGCGGTAGATGCGCTCGCCCATGGCGACCAGATCCTTGTCCTTGGCAAAGCCGGCCTTGGCGGGCTTGGAGGTGAGCCAGTAAGCGACGTTGCGCATGTCGTCATCCGACAGCGCCGTGGCAAAGCCCTTCATGATCGCGTTGTTGCGCTTGCCGGACTTGAATTCCTGCAGCTGCTTGATCAGATATTCGGGGTGTTGCTGGGACAGCTTGGGGTTGGCCGCAATGGCGGAGTTGCCGTCTGCGCCGTGGCAGGCCGCACACACAGCAGTGAAGCTGGCCTCGCCCTTGACGAGATCCGGCTTGGCCGCTTTGGGTGCATCACCCGCTGCAAAGGCCGAGAAAACAGGTGCTGCCAGTGCGGCAGCCGTCAGCAATGAGGCGAGCAACTTCATATCGAGGGTGTGTGTTTATGTGCGCAAAACCTCGCGATTCTACAATGACGGTTCTTTCTCTCCCAACTCCCCATGACGACACCCCCCTCTGCGCCAGTTGCTGGCTCTCTCCCGCCCGCACCCGACGCCAAAATCGCCATGGGCTGGATGCACACTGCCAGGTTCCTCACCACGGCGGCGCAACTGCACCACCTGCCGCCCATCGACGTGCCCGAAATCGCCTTCGTGGGCCGCTCCAATGCGGGCAAATCCACCTGCATCAACACCCTCACCCAGCAAAAGCAGCTGGCGTTTGCGTCCAAAAAGCCAGGGCGCACCCAGCACATCAACCTGTTCTCGCTGGGCAAACAAGGGGTGATGGACGCCGTGCTGGCCGACCTGCCCGGCTATGGCTACGCCGCCGTGTCGCGCTCGGACAAGGTGCGCTGGCAGCAGGTGATGGTTAACTACCTCGTCAGCCGGCCCGGCCTGACCGGCATCGTGCTGCTGTGCGATCCGCGCCTGGGTCTCACCGAGCTGGACGAAGCCCTGCTCGAAGTGGTGCGCCCTCGCGTGGAAGAAGGCCTTAAGTTCCTCATCGTGCTGACCAAGGCCGACAAGCTCACGCGCGCCGAACAGGCCAAGGTGCTGTCGATTACGCGACTGCACGCCGGTGGCGGCGAGGTGAAGATGTTTTCCGCCCTCAAGAAGCAAGGGGTGGATGAAGTGGCCCAGCTGCTGTGGCAGTGGGCGCACCCGGTGAAGCCCCTCTCCGAAGAGCCCTCTGCCGCTGCGGACAGCGTCAGCCCCGCCCAGCCGTCGTCCACCGGCGAATCCGAGTCCAACTAGCCGCAAGCGCAATCTTTTCATGCGCTCGCAGCTACAAAATGCATAGCGCCATGATCCAAGATTGCCCTGTTGACCTCCCCCACGGAATCACCCTGCACTGCCGCGTGAGCGGCATCCCCGGGCGCCCCGTGCTGTTGTTTCTGCACGGGTTCCCCGAGGGAGCCTTCATCTGGGACGAACTGCTGCTGCACTTTGCCCGCCCCGAAAACGGCGGCTATCGTTGTGTGGCACCTTACCTGCGCGGGTTTGGCCCGTCCAGCAGCCCACAGGCGGTGGACGCGTACCGCGCCAAGCACCTGGTGCAGGACCTGGTGGCACTGATTACCCACGAATGCCCTGGCAGCGCGCTGGAATGCCTGATTGCGCATGACTGGGGCGGCGCCGTGGCGTGGAACCTGGCCAACCAGCAGCCCCAGCTGATGAAGCGCCTGGCCATCATCAACTCACCCCACCCCGGCGCGTTTGTGCGCGAGCTGTCACACAACGCCGCCCAGCAGGCCGGCAGCCAGTACATGCACTTCTTGTGTAGGCCCGATGCCGAGGCCCTGCTGGCCGAAGACGACTTCCGCCGCCTGTTCGCCTTTTTCAACGCCCCGGACGGCAGCGCGCCCGCATGGCTGACCGATGAGGTGCGCGCCCAGTACCGCGGCCTGTGGCAGCAGGGCTTGCAGGGTGCCTGCAACTACTACCGCGCCAGCCCCATCCGCCCGCCGCGCGAGGGCGACCCGGGTGCCCAGGCCATCACCCTGCCCGAATCGATGTTGACGGTGGACGTGCCCACGCTGGTGGTGTGGGGCATGGACGACCCTGCCCTGCTGCCCGGCCTGCTCGACGGCCTGCCCGGCTGGATTCCCCGGTTGCAGGTGCAGCAGGTGGAGCAGGCATCACACTGGGTCGTGCACGAGCACCCCGAGCGCGTGGCCATGGAACTGCGGCGATTTTTGCTATCCAAACAATAGCTATCAACGCATGATGTACTAGCGCTTCAGGCCATTTTCCCTGAGATTTCAGCGTGAATACACCGAGGGCTCGCCCTCCGGGCGGGTCTTGAATCGCTTGTGCACCCAGTAGTACTGCTCGGGCATGGTGTCGATCACGGCCTGCAGTTCACGGTTCATGCGGGCCGTATCGGCCTCCGCATCGTCAGTGGGGTAGTTGGCCCAGGCCGGCGAGACTTCGGCCACGTACCCGGTGGGCGTCATGCGCGAATACACGCCCACCACCTTGGCCCGGCCCAGCCGCGCAAACCGCGACAGCGACGGAATGGTGGCCGCCGTCACGCCGTAGAACGGTACAAACACCGAATCGTTGCGGCCGTAGTCCATGTCGGGCAGCAGGTACAGCAGCCCGCCCTTGCGCAGGCTGGCGATGATGGGTTTGACGCCGTCCGAACGGTTGAGCATGCGCACATCGCCAAACCGCTGGCGCCCCGCCATGAACCAAGCATCCACCGCCGGGTCGGGGTGGGTGGCAAAGATGGAGGTGAACGCACGGCTGCTGCGCAGCGGCAAGGCCAGCCCCCCCGCGTCCATGCCGTAGAAGTGCGGCGCAAACAGAATGGTGGGCGTGTCGCCTTCCAGCTCGTGCACCGCGCCCGTCAGGCGCACACGCTGCTCCACCACCGAACGCGGCGCGGCCCAGAGCCAGCTGCGGTCCAGCCAGGTCTGGCAGAACGCCACAAAGCTGGCCCGCGCCACGGCGCGGCGGCGCGCTTCGGTCCAGTCGGGGAAGCACAGGGCCAGATTGCGCAACGCCACCCGACGCCGGGGCGCCACCAGCACGAACGCCGCCTGCCCCAGCAGCCAGCCCATGCCGCGCAACACCGGCAGCGGCAGCAGCGCCAGCACCCGCATGAACCCCACGCCCAGACGCCCTGTCAGGCCCTTCATGCCGCGCCCCCTGCTGCAGGTTCGGCAGGAGAAGCCTCGCCGCGCGGCTGCTTGTAGCGGCCATAGCCCCACAAGTATTGCTCGGGGCATTGGCGAATGAGGTGTTCCATGGCCTGGTTGATCTGCAGCACAGCCTGGTCCATCTGGTCGGACAGCGGCCGGGCCAAGGGCTCGAAATGCGTGACGTAGCCACGCCCCCAGGGCAGCCGCTCGCAACGCGCCAGCACCACGGCCGCACCGGTCTGCTGCGCCAGGCGCACGGCCAGGGTCATGGTGTAGGCGTCCCGTCCAAAAAAGGGCGACCACTGGCCCTGGCCTTCGGGCGGCACCTGGTCGGGCAGCAGGCCCACGGCCTCGCCCCGGCGCAAGGCCTTGATCATCTGGCGCACCCCCGCCAGCGTGGTGGGCACGGCCAGCATGCCGGGGCGGTTGCGGGCGGTTTCCATCACCTTGGCCAGCCAGGCCTGGCGCGCGGGGCGGTACAGCACCGTGATGGGGCCACGCTCCGCACTCCAGCGCCGCGCAGCGGCCTGGGCCGACAGCTCAAAGCACCCCTGGTGCGGGGTGAGAAACACGATGCCGCGGCCCGCGGCATAGGCCCGCTCCACGCAGGCTTCGCCCGCAAGGGTGCAGGGCATGGTGGCGCCCAGCCACAGGCGCGGCAGCTCGGCCACCATGCGCCCCGCGTGGGCCACGGCAGCACGCACATCGCCAAACGCATACCCCGCCAGTGCCGAGTTGGCGAGGAACCGGCGCCGGTACGTGGGCGATGCCACAAACGCCACCCAGCCCATGGCCGCGCCCATGACGTGGAGCAACCACAGTGGAAATACGGAAAAGAATCGAAAGACGACTGGCATTAAAATAGAGGGGTCGCTGAGTTAAATGAGCAACTTGCAGGGCGACGTTAAAAAAAACTGCTAAAGCGTTCGCCAAAGCTCCTTCGGGGTGAGGGCAACGCCCCAAATGCCGGAACACAGGAGTTTATTCAAATGGCGAACGACTTTCTCTTTACCTCGGAATCCGTCTCCGAAGGCCACCCCGACAAGGTGGCCGATCAGATCTCGGACGCGATTCTCGATGCGATCTTCAAGCAAGACCCCCGCAGCCGCGTCGCCGCTGAAACGCTGACCAACACCGGCCTCGTGGTGCTGGCGGGCGAAATCACCACCAACGCCCACGTGGACTACATCCAGGTGGCACGCGACACCATCAAGCGCATCGGCTACGACAACACCGACTACGGCATTGACTACAAGGGCTGCGCCGTGCTGGTGGCCTACGACAAGCAGTCCAACGACATCGCCCAGGGCGTGGACCACGCGAGCGACGACCACTTGAACACCGGCGCCGGTGACCAGGGCCTGATGTTCGGCTACGCCTGCGACGAGACGCCCGAGCTGATGCCCGCGCCGATCTACTACGCACACCGCCTCGTCGAGCGCCAGGCCCAGCTGCGCAAGGACGGCCGCCTGCCGTTCCTGCGCCCCGACGCCAAGTCGCAAGTGACGATGCGCTACGTGGACGGCAAGCCCCACAGCATCGACACCGTGGTGCTCTCCACCCAGCACCACCCCGACCAGAGCGAAACGCAAACCAAGATGAAGGCCTCGTTCACCGAAGCCATCATCGAAGAGATCATCAAGCCCGTGCTGCCCAAGGAATGGCTCAAAGACACGCGCTACCTGATCAACCCCACCGGCCGCTTCGTCATCGGCGGCCCGCAAGGCGACTGCGGTCTGACCGGCCGCAAGATCATCGTGGACACCTACGGCGGTGCCTGCCCCCACGGCGGCGGTGCGTTCAGCGGCAAGGACCCAACGAAGGTGGACCGCTCGGCCGCCTATGCCGCGCGCTACGTGGCCAAGAACATCGTGGCCGCCGGCCTGGCCCGCCAGTGCCAGATCCAGGTGGCCTACGCCATCGGCGTGGCCGAGCCGATGAACATCACCGTGTACACCGAGGGCACGGGCGTGGTGTCGGACGAGCGCCTGGCCGCTCTGGTGCGCGAGCATTTCGACCTGCGCCCCAAGGGCATCATCCAGATGCTGGACCTGCTGCGCCCGATCTATGAAAAGACCGCAGCGTACGGCCACTTCGGCCGCGAAGAACCCGAGTTCAGCTGGGAGAAGACCGATAAAGCTGCTGCGCTTCGCGCTGCAGCCGGGCTGTAAAGCCCGCCGCGCGAATAGGGCGGTATCGGCCTTCGGGCGAAGTTCATATCGCGCAAGCGATGTGAACGCAGACCAAGGTACGGACAAAGCCGCTGCGCTTCGCGCAGCAACCGGGCTGTAAGCCCCCCGCGCATGTCGCGGCTCTCCGTCCGTGGACGAAGCTCATATTGAGCAGCAATGTGAGCAAAGGCCAAAAGGCCGTCAGAGCCGCACCCACCTCCCAAGCTGCAACGCCCCGCGTTGCGGCTTTTCTTTTGGCCCCGCGGGCTCCTCAGCGGTGCTCTCCTACACCCACCGCCCGCCTGCACTGACGGCGCGCTCCACAGTCCGTCGGTATCGTTCCTGCACACCTTCCGCAGCGCCGCGCTGCCCCACTGTTCACTGCAAGGAGCGACCACCATGCTGAAGTACGCCATCATTTTTGCCCTGATTTCCCTCGTGGCTGGGGCCCTGGGTTTCAGCGGTGTCGCCGCAGGTGCGGCGGGCATTGCCAAGGTGCTGTTCGTGCTGTTTCTGGTGATTGCCGTGGTGTTTGTGGTGCTGGCGATCATTGGGGTGGGCGCTGCACGCAAAGTGCTCAAGTAGTCCTGTGCACCTTCATCCACGCAAAAAAGCTGCCCCATGACCGACACCACCAACATCTTTGAAGCCTTGCGCGAGAGCCATGAGCGCCAGCGCGCGCTGTACGGCGCACTCATCGACACCAGCGGCGACACGCCCGAGCGGCGTGAGCTGTTCGACCAACTCAAGAAAGAGCTTGCCGCCCACGCCCAGGCCGAGGACCGGCACTTCTATGTGCCGCTGATGGCCCACGACGCGGGCATCGACCTGTCGCGCCACGCCATTTCAGAGCACCACCAGATCGACGAACTGGTGGAGTCACTGGAAGAGACCGAGCCTTCGAGCCCCGCCTGGCTGCCGCTGGCAAAAAAGCTGGCCGAAAAGGTGGAGCACCACCTGAAGGAAGAGGAACACCGCTTCTTCCAGATGGCCGGCAAGTTATTGACGGAAAGGCAGAAAACGGCGCTGGCTGCAAGCTACCGGGCGGACTACGAAGAAGCCAAGGCCGTCACGGCCTGAGCGGGCGGCCTCGGCTCCGATGCACGCACCGGATCACGCCGCCTCTTCGGCCCGCACCACACAGTTGCGACCGCTGGACTTGGCCTTGTACAGCGCCGTGTCTGCGCGCTTGATCAATGCATGGCTGTCTTCCTTGTGGTCCCAGGTGGCCACGCCAAAACTGGCACTGACATGGCCCACCGCGTCAAACGGCGTCCCCGCAATGCGCGCACGCACGGCCTCTGCCATAGCCATGGCGGCGTCCACCGGGGTTTCCTTGAGCAGGATGATGAACTCCTCGCCTCCAAAGCGCGCAGCGCAGTCGGACGAGCGCAGCAGCTCGCGCACACGCAGCGCCGTGCTCTTGAGCACCACATCGCCCGAGTCATGCCCGAAGGTATCGTTGATGCGTTTGAAAAAATCGATGTCGAACATCACCACCGACAAACTACCCTTCTTGATGCGGGTGTCGGCCATCTCGGTCTCCAGCCTTTCAAAGAAGCGGCGGCGGTTCACCAGGTCCGTCAGGAAATCCTTGGTGGCCAGGTCTTCCAGCTTGCGGTTGAGCCGCGCCATGGGCTCGATCACCAGCGACGACAGCGACAGGTTCAGACCCACAAACAGCAACACAAAGCTGCCCACCAGCGCCGCCATCACGGTGTTGAAGGTCTGACGTGCCTTCTCCAGCGGGAAGTACATGGGCACCTTCACCACCTGGATACCCACGGTCTCGTTCATGCCCCAGCCAAAGCCGTTCTTGTCACCGTAGACCTTGAGCATGGTGGGCGGCGCCACGGCCGGCGTGCTGTGGCAGGCCATGCACTGCGGCTGCTTGATGGTGATGGGCCGGGCCACGTACAGGGCGCGGTGCATGCCTTCACCCACCTCGCCGGTCACCTCCTTCTTGAGGTCGGCCCGGCCTTCGCGGAAGTCACTGATGATGCGCTCCTCCCACTCGTTGGCCCGGTCGCGCAGGTTGGTGGGGTTGAGCACCGCTTCCTTGTACTCATAGCCCGGAAAGCGGTTTTGCAGGCGGCGCAGCGTCTCGGTGGCGGCGTACGCGGGCACGGTCTGCGGCAGGAATTTTTCTGCCAGCGTCACATCCAGGTGGGGTTTGACCAGCTCGGTCGTGTAGTCGCGGATGGCCATGGCGGCGTGCATCATGATCTGCGAGTTGTGCTGCACCTCCTCGATGGCGGATTGCTGCAAGAAGCGGTGCACATAGGCGCCGGCGCCCAGCACCGCCAGCAGCAGCACGCCCGCCAGCACCAGGTTGAATTTGAGCCGCAACGACATGGATCTCCCTCGAAGGGCCCGCATTCTGCAGGCCTGTTATTGGAGGTGCGGACAGGCCACAGCGGGCGCCGTCCCCCAGGTTCACACAGGTGGGCTTGCACGCCGCCTCGCCGAACCAAAGCGCGAAAAGGACGGGAGCCGCGGTGGGAAATCACTGGGCCCCGCATGCAAGCGGCGCATTGTCGCCACGTTTGCGGGACCAGGTCCACCCCTTTTTTGCCAGCGCGTGGTGCACACCGCCGCCCAGCCCGTTGCATGACAGCCTGGGCAGCACCATGGGCTCGGGCGACACAACGACCTGGGCGACAACGACACAGCCCGGCTCCCCACCCCTTCACGCCTAGATGGGCGATAAAATTACTACAAAAAAGATAGCTACCAGCGCATATCATTTCTGCACATCCAGCCAAAAAGCCTGTAAAACCTGCCCCAAGGCCGCTTCAACGCCCCTCGCATGCCCTTCCAGGCCAGGGCCGGCCGCAGCCGCCGCAAGCACCAAGGCGCCCCCCGGGCTAGGGAGACAAAAGGCCCAATGCGCACCACCTGCCGGAGACACATGGTCGATACCGCCCTCTACATCGGACGCTTTGAGCCCGTCCACAGCGGCCACATGGCCCTGCTGCAACGTGCGCTGGACAGCGCACCACAGGTCATCGTGGTGGTCGGCTCAGCCTGGCAGGCGCGCTCGCCCAAGAACCCCTTCACCTGGCAGGAGCGCGAAGCCATGCTGCGCGCAGCCCTGCCCGCCGCCGACAGCGCCCGGGTGCAGGTGCTGCCCATGCGCGACTACTACAACGAAACCGTGTGGGTGCAGGCGGTGCGGCGGGGCGTGGCCCGCCTGACCGCACCGGGCGCGAGCATCGGCCTGGTGGGCCACTTCAAGGATGCGACCAGCGGCTACCTCGGCGCCTTTCCGGGCTGGCAGCTGATCCATGTGGAGCGCCAGGGCCGCATCGATGCCACCGCCATCCGCGATGCGTACTTTGGCGCCACACCCGCCACCGCACGCGCTGCGGTGGCGCCGCTGGCCAACGAGATCCCCGAGAGCACCATTGCCAGATTGGAAGACTTTGCACAGACCCCGCACTACCCTGCACTGCAGGAGGAGTGGCGCATGCTGCGCAGCTACCGCGAAGCCTGGTCCGCCGCGCCCTACCCGCCCGTGTTCGTGACGGTGGACGCCGTGCTGCGCTGCCAGGACCATGTGCTGCTGATCCGCCGCGCCCACGCGCCCGGCAAAGGCCAGCTGGCCGTGCCCGGCGGCTTCATCGAGCAACGGGAGACGGTGTGGCAGTCCTGTCTGCGCGAGCTGGTGGAAGAAACCCACTGCCACCTGCCCGAGGCCACCATGCGCGCCGCGCTCCAGTCAGTGGCCGTGTTCGACCACCCCGACCGCAGCCAGCGCGGCCGCACCATCACGCATGCGCATTACTTCGACCTGGGCGATGCGCCCTTCCCGGTGGTGCAGGCCGACGACGATGCGGCGCTGGTGCAGTGGACACGCATCGACCAGCTGGCAGGCATGGAAGAGGAATTCTTTGAAGACCACTTCCACATGCTGGACCACTTTCTGGGGCTGACGGAGCTGGACTGACCCTACCCACCCGGTTTTGCATCAAAACGGGTGCAAGTGCCTATGTAACATGCGTCAGAAGCTATATTTTATATAGCACTAGGTGCCTGCCCGCTCCAGCATGGCATGCAGCAGCACGTTGCACCCCGCCTCGATGTGCTCAGGTTTCGCATCCTCGATCTCGTTGTGGCTGATGCCGTCCTTGCAGGGGATGAAGATCATGCCGCTGGGCGCGAGCTTGGCCATGTACACGGCGTCGTGCCCGGCACCCGAAACGGCGGGCATGTGGCTGTAGCCCAGCTTGGCAGCGGCGCGGCCCACGGCCTCCACGCACTCGGGCTGGAAGAGCTGCGCGGGGTAGCTGGACACCATCTCGATGTGCACCTGCACACCGTGCTCTTGGGCCACCTGGTCGGCAAAGGCCTTGACCTCGGCCGCCATGGCATCGACCAGCGCGTCGGTGCTGTTGCGCAGGTCGATGCTGAACTTGACCCGGCCGGGGATGACGTTGCGGCTGTTGGGGAACACCTGCACCATGCCCACCGTGCCGCGCCCGTGGGGCGGGTGGCGATGGGCTGCGGCCACCACGTCTTGCATGATGCGCGTGGCGGCCAGCATCGCGTCTTTGCGCAGGGCCATGGGCGTGGGGCCTGCGTGGGCTTCCATGCCGGTCACGGTGCAGTCGAACCAGCGGATGCCCAGCACGCCACTGACCACGCCGATGGTCTTGTCGTTGTCCTCCAGCACCGGGCCTTGTTCGATGTGGGTCTCGAAGTACGCGCCGATGGGGTGGTCGCCCGGTTCCTGGTCGCCGATGTAGCCGATGCGCTCCAGCTCGCCCTTCACCGTCTTGCCTTCGGTGTCGGTGGCGGCGTAGGCGTGCTCCAGCGTGAAGGCCTTGGCGAACACGCCCGAGCCCATCATCACGGGCACAAAGCGGCTGCCTTCTTCATTGGTCCAGAACGCGACTTCGATGGGGGCTTCGGTTTCGATGCCATGGTCATTGAGCGTGCGCACCACCTCGATGCCCGCCAGCACGCCGTAGTTGCCGTCGAACTTGCCGCCCGTGGGCTGGGTGTCGATGTGGCTGCCGGTCATGATGGGTGGCAGGTTGTTGTTGCGGCCGGGGCGGCGCATGAAGCCGTTGCCGATCTTGTCGATGGTCACCGTCATGCCCGCTTCGCATGCCCAGCGGGTGACGAGGTCGCGGCCCTGTTTGTCCAGGTCGGTGAGGGTCAAGCGGCACACGCCGCCCTTGGGGGTGGCGCCGATCTGCGCCAGCTCCATGAGCGAAGCCCACAGGCGCTGGCCGTTGATGCGCAGGTTTTCGATATTGGGTTTGACTTTGGTGTCCATGGTGTTCTCCAGATGCATTGCAGCGGTCAGCGCGCCACCGCCGTGGGGGCCAGGTCCTGCGCGCGCTTTTGCACCGCCTGGAAGTTGGCGCCAAACGCCGGGCGCTTGATGTAACGGCCCTTGCCTTGCTCGGCGCGCAGGTCGCCGTTGGCAAACACCACGCGGCCCTGGCTCACGGTGTGGCTGGGGATGCCCCGCACGGTGCAGCCTTCAAAGATGTTGAAGTCGCCCTTGCTGAACTGGGTCTTGGCCGAGACGGTCTTGGTGCCTTGCGGGTCCCACAGCACCAGGTCGGCGTCGGCGCCTTCGCCGATGAAACCCTTGCGGGGGTAGATGTTGAACAGCTTGGCTGCGTTGGCCGAGGTGATGGCCACGAACTCGCTGGGCGTGAGGCGCCCGGTGTTCACACCGCCGTCCCACAGCGCGGCCATGCGCTCTTCCACGCCGCCGGTGCCGTTGGGGATCTTGGCAAAGTTCTCCTTGCCCATGGCCTTTTGCGCGGCGCAGAAGGTGCAGTGGTCCGTCGCCGTGGTGTGCAGCTGGCCCGACTGCAGGCCGCGCCACAGCGCCTCTTGATGGCCCTTGGGGCGGAAGGGTGGGCTCATCACATAGGCGGCGGCCTTGGCAAAGTCGGGGTCGCGGTACACGCTGTCGTCCACCAGCAGGTGGCCGGCCAGCACCTCGCCGTACACGCGCTGGCCGCGTGCGCGGGCGCGGGCGATGGCGTCGGCAGACTCCATGCAGCTCACGTGCACCACGTAAATCGGCACGCCCAGCACGTCGGCAATGGCGATGGCACGGTTGGCGGCCTCGGCCTCGACCATGGGCGGGCGCGAGAGCGGGTGGCCCTCGGGGCCGGTGATGCCCATCTTGGCGACTTCCTGCTGCAGCAGGTAGACCAGTTCACCATTTTCGGCATGCACCGTGGGCATGGCGCCCAGTTCAAGCGCGCGCTTGAAGCTGTTCACCAGGGTTTCGTCGTCGCACATGATGGCGTTCTTGTAGGCCATGAAGTGCTTGAAGCTGTTCACGCCCTCCTCCTGCACCAGCGTGCCCATGTCGGCGCGCACCTGCTCGCTCCACCAGGTGATGGCGACGTGGAAGGAATAGTCGGCAGCCGACTTTTCCGCCCAACCGCGCCACTTGCGATAAGCATCCAGGATGGGTTCTTGCGGATCGGGGATCACAAAGTCGATGATGCTCGTGGTGCCACCCGCCAGCGCGGCGGCCGTGCCGGTGAAGAAGTCGTCCATGGTGACGGTGCCCATGAAAGGCAGTTGCATGTGCGTATGCGGGTCGATACCGCCGGGCAGCACGTACTGGCCGCTGGCGTCCAGCGTCTCTGCACCCGCGGGGGCCTGAGTAGCAGCATCCTCCCCCACGGCCACGATGCGGCCATCGACGCACAACACATCGGCGCGCTGTTCACGGTCGGCGTTGACCACGGTGCCACCGCGGATCACAAGGGCTTGGCTCATGGGGATCTCCTTCAGGGATACAGATCAATTCAAAAAAAGGGACCCTGCACTGGCACCAGGCCCAGGCAGGGTCCGGGGGATCACTTCTTCTTGGCCGTCAGGTAGTAGTAGGTGCCGGCCACCGCCAGGCTGAAGAACCAGCCCGAGTCGAACAGCGACAGCCAGATGGCAGGCATGCCCGCCTTGTCCACCACACCCGACACCGCCAGGTAGCCCGGCAGGCAGGGCAGCACACCCAGTGCAAAGGCAATCAGGGCCTGCAGGTTCCAGCCGTTGCTGTACTCGTATTCACCGCCACGGCGGTACAGGTCGTCCACCTTCAGCTCGCTCTTGCGCACCAGGTAGTAGTCCACCAGCAGGATGCCCGCAATGGCGCCCAGCAGCGTGCCATAGCCGCCCAGCCAGGTGAACAGATAGCCGCCCGAGGTGGCCAGCAGCTTCCAGGGCATGAACAGCAGGCCGATGCCCGCAGCGATCAGACCGCCCATGCGGAAGCTGATCTTGGACGGCGCGCACTGGCTGAAGTCATACGACGGCGACACCAGGTTGGCGGCCACGTTGGTCGTGAGGTTGGCCAGCAAGATCACCAGCAGGCCCAGGCCTGCGGCCACGCTGCCCATTTGCGTGAGCAGACCATCGGGGAACAGCTGGGCCTTGCCGTACAGGATGGCCGAGGCAGAGAAGCCGATCACGCCCACCATGGAAAACAGCGCCATGGGAATCGGCAGGCCAATCGCCTGGCCCAACACTTGGTCCTTCTGCGACTTGGCAAAGCGGGTGAAGTCCGGAATGTTGAGCGCCAGCGTGGCCCAGAAGCCGACCAGGCCGGTCAGCGCCGCCCAGGTCTTGGGGCCGCCCTCGACCACCTTGGCGGGCAGGTTGAAAAGCTGGCCCGAGGGCACCTTCATCATCAGCACGACGACCAGCGCAATGGACGCAATGATCATCAGCGGCGCGGCAATCACTTCGAGCTTGCGGATGGACTCCGGGCCCTTCCAGATGAACCAGATGTGCACCGCCCAAAACGCCAGGAAGCACATGAACTGCGAGGTGCTGATGGTCTGCCCATCGGCGGGGCCTGCGAGCCCCATGCCCAGGATGTTGAGGAACCCGTGCAGCGCCAGCGCGCCAAAGTAGCAGTTGATGGAGAACCAGCCGCACGCCACCAGGCCGCGCAGCACGGCGGGCAGGTTGGCGCCTTTTACGCCAAACGATGCACGCGCCAACACCGGGAACGGCACGCCGTACCGGGGCCCTACGCGCCCGATGAGCACCATGGGCACCAGCACGATGCAGTTGGCCAGGAACACCAGCCACACCGCCATCTGCCAGGTAAAGCCCTGGTCCAGCATGGAGCTGGCCATGGTGTAGGTGGGCACACACACGACCATGCCCACCCAGAGTGCGGCAAAGTCCTTCCACGTCCAGTGTCGCTGCGCGGCGGTGGTGGGGAGCAGATCTTCATTGGCGAGCGTGTTGGATGCATCGCCGGGCATCAGCCCCGCCACATGGGCCGCGCTGCCGGTACTGTTGGTCATGCCTGTACTCCTGTCAAAGACGTCGTTGGGGTTGCACACAACCCGCTGTCTGTTCCAGCGCCCTCACGCTGGCAGATGGCGGGCAAAGGGAAGCGAGCGATGCTAGAGATCACGCAAGAACTGCACCAGATGCAGTGCAGCATGCGTTGCAAATCGGCACCACCACGGGTGCCGTCACAACGCCTTGCGGGGCCTGTGGCAAACGCACGCAGGGGCACATATCAAGCGGCTGCAGACACACGCTGCGGGTTGTTGGGGTGCGTGGTCCAGTTGGCGTATTCGCCCGTCACCGTCTTGCCCGTGCGCACATCCACCTCGCCGGGTTCCAACGCGCGCATAGTGATGCACTCGGGCACGGGGCAGATTGACACGCACAGGTTGCAGCCCACGCACTCGGCCTCGTTGATCTCGAACTTGCGCACGCCGCCGTCCTTGGTGAAGGTGATGGCCTGGTGCGAGGTGTCTTCGCACACCACATGGCAACGGCCGCACTGGATGCAGGCGTCCTGGTTGATGACGGCTTTTTCGATGTGGTTGAGGTTGAGGTTCTTCCAATCTTTGACTGTGGGCACGGCCTGGCCCTTGAAGTCGTCGAGCGTGGCGTAGCCGTGGTCGTCCATGAAGTTGGACAGGCCATCGCACATGTCCTGCACGATCTTGAAGCCATACACCATGGCCGCCGTGCACACCTGCACCGTGCCACAGCCCAGTGCGATGTACTCGGCCGCGTCGCGCCACGTGGTGATGCCGCCAATGCCGCTGATGGGCAGGCCGGCCGTTTGTGCATCGCGTGCAATCTCGGCCACCATGTTGAGTGCGATGGGCTTGACGGCCGGACCGCAGTAGCCGCCGTGCGAGCCCCAGCCGTCCGTGCTCGGGCTCATGACCATGCGGTCCAGGTCCACACCCATGATGGAGTTGATGGTGTTGATGAGTGACACGGCATCGGCCCCGCCCGCCTTGGCGGCGCGTGCGGGCTGGCGCACGTCGGTGATGTTGGGCGTGAGCTTCACGATCACCGGCAGCTTGCTGTAGTGCTTGCACCAGGCAGTGACCATCTGGATGTACTCGGGCACCTGGCCCACGGCCGCACCCATGCCGCGCTCGCTCATGCCGTGCGGGCAGCCGAAGTTGAGTTCAATGCCATCAGCGCCGGTGTCTTCCACCAGCGGCAAGATGTTCTTCCAGCTCTGCTCCTCGCAGGGCACCATGAGCGAGACGATCATGGCCCGGTCCGGCCAGTTGCGTTTGACGCGCTTGATTTCTTCCAGGTTGGTGTGCAGCGGCCGGTCGGTGATCAGCTCGATGTTGTTCAGGCCGATCACGCGGCGGTCTTGCGACATGAGCGTGGAGTAGCGCGGGCCGTTCACGTTGACGACCGCCGGGTCTTCGCCCAGCGTCTTCCACACCACACCGCCCCAGCCCGCCTCGAAGGCGCGGGTGACGTTGATCTCTTTGTCAGTGGGTGGTGCGGAGGCCAGCCAGAAGGGGTTGGGACTTTGGATGCCCAGAAAATTGCTGCGAATGTCTGCCATGGGGTGCTCCCGTGAAAACTGGGGTGAAGGAGTTCAGGCCGCTTCAGGCCATCTCAAGCCATCAGTGCGGCGTGGATGGAAACAGCGGCGACCTTGCCGTGCTCCACCGCCTCCACCGTGAGGTCGCGGCCGCCCACGCGGCAATCGCCACCGGCCCACACACGCGGCAGGCTGGTCTGGCCTTCGGCATCGGTGGTAATGCGCCCGCCCTCCAGCGCGATGCGGTTGCCCACAGGCTCGGCCACAAAGGTCTGGCCGATGGCCTTGAGCACCATGTCGGCCTCGAGCGTGAAGATCTCGCCGGTTTCCACCAGCTTGCCGTCGCCCAACGCCGTGGCGGCGAAGCGCACGCCCTTCACCGCGCCGTTTTCGCTCAGCACCTCTTTCGGTGCGGCCCAGTGGCGAATGGTCACGCCGTTCGTCTGCGCCCATTGCTGCTCCACGGCCGATGCCGACATGGCCTCGGCGCCCCGGCGGTAGACGATGGTCACTTCTTCCGCCCCCAGCTTGCGCGACTGCACGGCGGCGTCCACCGCCGTCATGCCGCCGCCAATCACCACCACGCGGCGGCCCACGGGCAGGGTGGAGAGGTCGGAGCTCTGGCGCAACTCGGCGATGAAGTCCACCGCATTGCGCAAACCGGTGGCCGTGGGCTCGGCCACGCCCAGCGCGTTCACGCCCTGCAGGCCCAGCCCCAGGAACACGGCGTCGTACGCGCCCAGCAGGCTATCGAGCGTGATGTCACGGCCCAGTTGCTGGCCGGTGCGCACCTCGATACCACCGATGGACAGCAGCCACTCCACTTCCTTCTGCGCAAAGTTGTTGGTGGTCTTGTAGCTGGCCAGGCCATATTCATTGAGGCCGCCGAGCTTGGGTCGCGCCTCGAACAGCACCACGTCATGCCCGCGCACGGCCAGGCCATGCGCACAGGCCAGGCCCGCAGGCCCGGCGCCCACCACGGCCACGCACTTGCCGGTGGCGGCTGCGCGCTGGAACAGCGGAGCCCCGGGCTGGGCAAAGAAGGCGTCGGTGGCGTAGCGCTGCAGCGAGCCGATCTCCACCGGCTTGTCTTCGTTGGTGTTGCGCACGCAGGCCTGCTCGCACAGCACCTCGGTGGGGCACACCCGCGCGCACATGCCGCCCAGCGGGTTGGCCTCCAGAATCGCCCGCGCTGCGCCGCGGTTGTTGTCCTGCGCAATGCGGTGGATGAACGAGGGGATGTCGATGCCCGTGGGGCAGGCCGTGGCGCAGGGGGCGTCGTGGCAGTAGTAGCAGCGCTCAGCCTCGATCAGCGCTTGCGCCCGAGTGAGCGGCGGGTGTGCGTCGCCAAAGTTGACGGCGTAGTCGGCCAGGTTCAGGCGTGCGGCGTGAATGCCGCAGGCACGGCTTGCGGGTGTGTCCATCAGGTTTCCTCCGAGAGGGTGAGGGTGGGGGTCTGGGCGCCCAGGGGGCGTGCAAGCGCACGCCGCGCAGCGTTGGAGCGCCAGCCAGTGGCGCCAACCAATGCGGCACCAGCGTGAAGGCTGGTATCCGCAAACTTCGGAGGTTTCATCGTGGTCCTCGCTGTGGGGTGCAGGTGCCCGCTGCTTTGGGGCGGCGGTGCCCTGCGTTGTGGGTCAATTTACCAACCCGTAAAAATTTACCAATTGGTAAAATCCCTACAGCAAACCGCGTGCCAGCCTCCAGCCAGCCAATTGCCAGTTTTCAGGCCCCGGCTTGTTCCACAATGGTGCAATGACTGCAGCCCGCCCGTCCCCTGCCAATCCCGCCCCCCGCCCCCGCAAGGTGGCCCGCCCGCCCGCACTTGACGAGTCCGCGCCCCGCGCCCCCACGGCGTCGCGCTTGCTCAAGGAGCAAGGCATCCTCACCGAGGCGGAGAACCAGTTTGCGCAATTCGGCTTTGAAGGCGCCTCGCTGGAGAGCATTGCCGCCGCCATCGGCATCAGCCGCCACAACCTGCTGTATTACTTCCCGAGCAAGGAGGCGCTGTACCAGCGGGTGCTGGACGATGTGCTCACCCAGTGGCTGGCGGGCATGGAAGACCTGTCACACAGCGACGACCCGCAGCAGGCGCTGCGGCGTTACATCCGCGCCAAGCTGCACTACTCGCGCACGCGCCCGCAGGGCGCCAAGGTGTTCACCAAAGAGGTGATTGCGGGTGCACCACGGTATGGCACAGCCATCACCGAACGTGTGGCGCCGCTGCTCAAGACCGAGGTCGCACCTTCGAGCGCTGGGCGCGCGAGGGACGCATTGCCAAGGTCAACTTCACGCACCTCATGTTCATCATCTGGTCGGTCACCCAGGCGTACGCGGAGCAGGAGGCCCAGTTCGCCCTGCTGCTGGGCAAGCCCGCTCTGACCGAGCGCGACTACGAAAAGGCCGAAGAGCTGATCGTGCGCATGGTGCTGAGCGCGCTGGCGCCCGATGCGGTGGTGTAAGCAGGCACGACACACCAGACGCTATATAAACAATAGCTGCTAACGCAATCAACCTATGCGCCTGGGGCCGATTTCTTCATCTATGGGTGCCATGCGCCCAAGGTTTTCAGCCGCCGGTACAGCGACCGCTCGCTGATGCCCAGCTGCCGCGCCAGCGCGGCACGGCTGCCTTGGTGGGCTGCCAGAGCCTGTTGCAGGGCCTCGTCGTCCAGCAAGCGTCGTTGACGTGACGACCCGGCCAACGCCGCCAATGCACGCGGCTCCACTACGCCCTTCTCCACCCCACTCACGAGCGGCGGCAGGCCGCAGGCAAGCGCTTGCTGCACATGCTCAGCGCCGATGGTGTCGCCATCGCACAGCAAGGCGGTGCGCTCCAGCAGGTTGCGCAGCTCCCGCACATTACCGGGGTAGGGCTGCACCTCCAGCAAGGCCAGCGCAGCGCCAGACAGCTGCAGCGCCCGGGGCGGGGGTGCCACACGCTCCAGCAGCGCGCGTGCCAGCAGGGCGGTATCGCCCTGGCGTTCGCGCAGCGGTGGCAGGTGGATGGGGAAGGTGCTCAGGCGGTAGTACAAGTCTTCACGAAAACGCCCTGCAGCCACCATGTGCGGCAGATTGCGGTGCGTGGCCGATACCACGCGCAGGTCGGCATGCCGCAGCTCGGTGCTGCCCACGCGGCGGTAGGTACCAGTCTCCAGCAGGCGCAGCAGCTTGACCTGCAGCGGCAGGGGGATGTCGCCCACCTCGTCCAGAAACAGCGTGCCGCCGTCTGCCGCCTCCACCAGCCCCGGCCGGGCTTGGGCCGCGCCGGTGAACGCCCCTTTCTCATGCCCGAACAGCTCGGACTCGAACAGCGCCTCGGGCAGGCTGGAGCAGTCCACGGGCACCAGTGCGCGCCGCGCGCGCAGGCTGCTCTGGTGCACGGCATGGGCCACCAGCTCCTTGCCCGTGCCCGACTCGCCCAGCAACAATACCGCAGCCCGCGAGGGTGCCACCCGCGCCACCAGGCCCAGCATCCTCTGGAACGCGGGCGAACGCCCGATGAGCCCCTGCGCCGACGGCACCGGCTGCGCCGCCACCGGCAAAGGCACCATCTTTTCGACAAAGAACCCTGTGGTGCCGTCCGCACCCGCCACCGGCGCCAGCTCGATCTGTACATATTCCTCGCCCTGGTCCGTGTGGTGCACATGCAGCACCCGTTCGCGCTGCCCCGAGGCGCGCGCCTGCGCGAGTGGGCAGGACTCGCCCGCCTGGTCACAGGGCACGCTGGCATGGTGAGACACGGCGTGACAGGGGCGCCCCACAACGCGTCCCTCCACTCCGCCCGCTGCACCGAACTGGCGGCGATAGGCCCCATTGGCCGCCAGGATGCGATAGCGGTCGTCCAGCAGGATGTGCGGATCGGGCAGCCCTTCCAGAAAGGACACCAGTTCGGTGGGCGGCGCGGAGAGACGGGGCATGGCAACACCTCGGTACAGGCAAAGGCCCTGACGGTGCACCGGTTTCGCCGGCAGGCCTTTGATCTATGCCATGCGGACTTCAACGGATGGCAGTTGGCAGCCGGTTTGGCAGACCGGGTGGCAGTGAATCCGGCCGCTGCCGGGCCTGCGGCGCACCTGCCAACCCGACATCGCGCGCGCAACCCATTGAATTCACGGGCTTTTCATGCAGTGCGTGCCATGGCAGGCCGGTCTTGCGGGTGATGGCACGTCGTTTGCGGTAAGGCATGGCCACCCGCAGCGTTGTGGGCGGTGGGCGTCACCCCGTCGAGCCCCCTCTCTCTCAGAAAGCACCCCATGGCCCTCCACCCCGCGACACCGAATGGATCCCTTCCAGGCACCCAGGGCAACCCCTCCGCAGAGCGTCGGCAGCTGGTGCTGCTGACAGCGGCCACGGGCTGCGTGGCGGCGGCAGGGGTTGCCGTGCCCCTGGTGTCCAGCCTCGCCCCCAGCGAACGCGCCCGGGCCATGGGCGCCGGTGTGGAGGTAGACATCAGCGACCTGCCGCCCGGCGGCGTGAAGACGGTGGAATGGCGCGGCAAGCCCGTGTGGATCATGCGGCGCACGCCCGAAATGCTGGCCGCCCTGCCCCAGCAAGACGCCGCGCTGGCCGACCCCGCCTCGCGCAAGGACCAGCAACCCGAGTACGCCCGCAACCCGCAACGCTCCATCCGCCCGGAGGTGTTTGTCACGGTGGGTATCTGCACGCACCTCGGCTGCTCCCCCACTGCCGTGCCCGCAGGCACCAGCAACCCCAGCGTGGGCGACCAATGGCAGGGTGGTTTCTTTTGTCCCTGCCACGGCTCCACCTTCGACCTGGCGGGCCGCGTCTTCAAGAACAAGCCCGCACCCACCAACCTGGAGGTGCCGCCGCACCGCTACGTGTCCGACACCCGGCTGCTCATCGGGGACGACGCAGCCTGAGCGACAGGCTGCGGCCTGGGGCAGCAAAATCCCGGTTGAGCTTCGCGTCACACCTGCTTTTGCTGCCACAGCACATCCAGCACATGCTGGGTGGCGCGCTCCACCGGGCCCGCGCGGTGGGCAATGCCCAGGGGGCGCCACAGCCGGGGCTGCACCGGCAGCATGCAGATGCGCGGGTCCAGCGGCGTGGCGGTGGAGGCCTCATGCGGCAGCAGTGTGGCTCCGTAGCCCGCAGCCACCAGACTCTTGATGGCATCGTTGTAGTTGAGCTGGATGCGCGCCTTGGGTTGCTCGCCCGCCAGGGCCAGCCATTCGCTCGTCAGACGCGACAGGCTGGTGCCGTCGTCATTCAGGATCAACGGCTGCCCAGCCAGCCACTGGGGCGTGACCCTGCGGGGTGCCGCCCAGGCCGAGGGGACAAACGCCATCACCGGGTCGCGCCGCCACGGCATCACCGTCACCCCGCGCACCGAGACCATGGGCAAGGCCACCAGGCCCACGTCCAGCGTGCCCAGCGCCAGCCGCGACACAGTCTCCTGCGACGTGAGCACCGCCACCTGCACGTCGATGCCGGGGTGGTGCTGGCCGAGCACCTCCAGCGCCTGGGGCAGCAGGTGCGCGATGGCGCCGGTGGACGCGCCCAGGCGCACCCGCCCCTCCAGCCCCTGCACCTGGCGCCGCACCAGGTCCATGGCCTCGTCGGCATCGGCCAGCAGGCGCCGCGCCCGCTCCACCAGCACCTCGCCCGCGCCGGACGGCCGCACCTCGCCCCGCTTGCGCACCAGCAACGGCGCACCAATCAACGCCTCCAGGTCCGCAATGTGCAGACTGACCGTGGGCGGCGCCAGGTGCAGCGTACGGGCCGCTTCGGCAAAAGACCCGAGGTCAGCGATGGTGACCAGGGTGCGCAGCCGGTCGAGATTGAGTTCGCGCATGACGTTCAGCTGAACTGATCTTGATGTTTGTGAAATTCAACTTTTCAAAGTTTAGACCGACGCCGAAGATTCCACATCCCCCCATGCCAGGAATCCGCACCATGACCAACCAGCCCCTTATTTTTATTGACGGCGACCAAGGCACCACCGGCCTGCAAATCCACCAGCGCCTGCACGGCCGCACCGACCTGCAGCTGCTGACACTGCCCGAATCCGACCGCAAGAACCCCACGCGCCGCGCCGAAGCCATCAACAGCTGCGACATCGCCATCCTGTGCCTGCCCGACGCCGCCGCCCGCGAATCCGTGGCCGCCATCCACAACCCCGCCGTGCGCGTGATCGACGCCAGTTCGGCCCACCGCACGGACGCGCAATGGGTCTATGGCTTTCCGGAGATGGATGCGGCGCAGGCCGCGCGCATCGCCAGCGCGCAACGCGTCAGCAACCCTGGCTGTTACCCCACAGGCGCCGTCGCCCTGCTGCGGCCCCTGGTGCAGGCCGGTTTGCTGCCCGCCGACCATGCACTCAACATCCATGCGGTGTCAGGCTATTCCGGCGGTGGTCGTGCCCGCGTGCAAGCGCACGAAGGCCCCGAGGCAGCCCATGCGCCCGCCTTCCAGGTCTACGGGCTGCAGCTGGAGCACAAACACACGCCCGAAATCGCGCAACACGCCGGGCTATCGCAGCGGCCGTTTTTCTTGCCCTCGTACGGCGCCTTCCGCCAGGGCATTGTGCTGACCGTCGGGTTGCATCTGCGGCAGCTCGCGCCGGGCACACAAGGCGAATACCTGCACGCCTGCCTGCAGCAGCACTATGCCGACGCCCCCCTTTGTCGAGGTGATGCCCCCCGCCGCTACCGAAGCAGCCGAACACCTGGACCCACAGGCCCTGAACGGTACCAACCAGCTGCGGCTGGGGGTGTTCAGCAACGCCCGCCACGGCCAGGTGCTGCTGACCGCCGTGTTCGACAACCTGGGCAAGGGCGCCTCGGGGGCGGCGGTGCAGAACCTGGACTTGATGATGGGGCGGTCCATTGAACAAGCGGGTGCGGCATGACGCTCCAGATCGCCGGCCGATCGCAGGCCACCGTCTCTTAAAGACATGGGGAGTCGGTGCGACACGGCACTGGAAATTGCCGCGCCATTCATCACGGCCAGCGAGGGGTGGCCGAGAGCTTCACGACCTATCTTGTTTTGGCGCACCGGAGCGGTGGCGCGCCTGCCAGAGCACCGCGGCCCCGACCATCACGGCCGCAAACAAGGCAATGGCTACCGCGTTGAGCAGGGCTCCGGTGCCCCGCCACGCAAAGTCGTTCAGCCCGATGCCCAACCGCACGATCAGCGACAAATGCAGTACCGCCAGCGGCACATAGAACAGTGAGCCGAATTGAAGCTTGATGCGAGCGATGGCAGGAAGAATTACCGGAGCATGCCCCATCATCATGCTTACGATGAACCCCAGCCCCAGAGCATGCAGCGCGGCATCGCGCAGCGGAAGACCCAGCGCGGCGCCGATCCAAGCCCACCCGGCAACCGCTAGCCACGCATAGCCCCCCAGCAAACACACTGCCATGAAACGCGCCAGGCCTTGGGCCAGCACGGTGCGACGCGCGATGTCAAAAATGCCAAGCCACAGCGCCAGGCAAAACAGCGAAAGGCCGTAGAGCACGCCACCGGCCCGCACAGAGAACGCTGACAGCGCGGCACCTGCGGCCAGCGCACCCAGGAGCAGCCAAAGCGACACCTGCGCCCCTGGACGTCTGCGCATCAACCGCGTCATTTCCAGGCGCTCAGCGGCAATCGTCATCACCAGAAAGGCAAACCACCAAGGCACGCTGGACATGTCCTCAGGCCGTAACAGGAACAACAAGCTACCCGTCAGCCATGCCAGCGCGCTGGCGAGCAGCAAGACGGTATGGGCGGCACGCTGGCGATGAACCACCACCACGTTGACCCCCACGAACACCACAGCGGCCACCGCAAGCAGCCATGCACCCGCTGTCGTCAGACCCGCCAGCAGGCACAGCCCACCCCACCCGGAGGCCACCGGCGCCAGCCAGGCCGCGTGCCGCTTGACCGCAACGGCTCGCTCGATACCGATGACGGTGCCCATGAACCCGCAAATCATCAGCGCCCCGTGGCTCACCGCTCCATTCCCTAACCAATGGCCACCCGAAAAGGGCAAAGACAGCACCCAACCGGCTCGCAGCAGGCCCCCTGCGATGCCGCCCAGCAGCGAGATGGCAACCAGTATCAAAAGGATGGGGACGAAGCGACTGGCGTGCGTGGACGCCGCTCGCAGCCTGGCGGGAGATGAACCCGCCGGAGTGGTCACCACCCCATGAAGCGCTTGGCGCTCTCGCTCAAGCGGTCGGTGGACCATGGTGGCTCCCAGACCAGCTCGACCTGGATCAACAACTCCGGTGGCATGTCACGATCCAGCTCAGCTTCGATTTCTTCAAGGATCACGTCAGTCACGGGGCACGCTGCAGAGGTCATGGTGACCCGGGCATGCAGCTTTCCTTGCGCCACGGTGACTCCGTATACCAGCCCCACATCCACCACATTCAGGGCCACCTCGGGATCGACCACCCGGCTCAGCGCCGCCACTATGGGTTGGCGCAACTCCTCGGGACCATCGTACGGGAAAGGCGCTTCGCTCATGGCAAAGCCCGCACCGCAGGGCGCCCACTCGTTATCGACAAAGCAACAAGGGGATGAGCCATAGGTCCCGCATGAAGGGGAGCCAGAGGGGCGCCCGCGGGGGATGTTCGCGCCGAGGCTGTGAACTGGAACATTGCGGCTCCTGAAGGAAAGTCAGCTGTCATGCATTATGGATAGCAATCAAAAGCGCAGACCGATACGGGTCGGAGATGGTTGCGAGGGCGTTTTCTCACCCTTGCCGCGGCACTTGTTCCCCCCAAGCAGCAAAAGCCTGCCCCCAATCCACCGCGCAACGCTCAGCGCCCCATGGAAACTGCACCCAGGCGGGCGTTTTCCAAACAACTGGCTCAGAAGCCCCACCTGATTGGCGGGGTGTCTTGAAATGGCCACAAATGCCCGTATCATTAGCACTCACCGCAGACGAGTGCTAACACCGCACTCCCTGCTGGCAGTTTGGCAGCCTCGGATGGCCGGGGCTGTGTGAGTCCCTCAGCTTTTTTTACTGAAAACAGGAGCAATGCAATGAACCTTCGCCCCCTGCACGATCGCGTGATCGTCAAGCGTATCGAAAGCGAAACCACGACCGCCTCCGGCATCGTGATCCCCGACAACGCCGCTGAAAAGCCCGATCAAGGTGAAGTGCTGGCCGTCGGCCCCGGCAAGAAGAACGACAAGGGCGAGCTGATTGCCCTGAACGTGAAGGTCGGTGACCGCGTTCTGTTCGGCAAGTACTCGGGCCAGACCGTCAAGGTCAAGGGCGACGAGCTGCTGGTGATGAAGGAAGACGACCTGTTTGCAGTGGTCGAGAAATAATTTCTCGCCCCTCTGAATCACTCATCTTTTCATAGCTGATAGCGCTTATCAAATAAGCGCTATCAGGCAATTTGAATCAAATTTTAGGAGCCAAACATGGCAGCAAAAGACGTAGTTTTCGGCGGCGAAGCCCGCGCTCGCATGGTTGAAGGCGTGAACATCCTGGCCAACGCGGTCAAGGTCACGCTGGGCCCCAAGGGTCGCAATGTGGTGCTGGAGCGCTCGTTCGGCGCCCCCACCGTGACCAAGGACGGTGTGTCCGTGGCCAAGGAAATCGAACTCAAGGACAAGCTGCAGAACATGGGCGCCCAGCTTGTGAAGGAAGTGGCGTCCAAGACCAGCGACAACGCTGGTGACGGCACCACCACCGCCACCGTGCTGGCACAAGCCATCGTGCGCGAAGGCTTCAAGTACGTGGCCGCTGGCATCAACCCCATGGACCTGAAGCGCGGTATCGACAAGGCTGTGACGGCCCTGGTCGCCGAACTGAAGAAGGCTTCCAAGCCCACCACCACCTCCAAGGAAATCGCCCAAGTGGGTTCGATCTCCGCCAATTCCGACGAAACCATCGGCAAGCTGATCGCTGACGCCATGGACAAGGTTGGCAAGGAAGGCGTGATCACCGTGGAAGACGGCAAGTCGCTGGAAAGCGAACTGGACGTCGTGGAAGGCATGCAGTTCGACCGCGGCTACCTGTCGCCCTACTTCATCAACAACCCAGAAAAGCAATCCGCCATTCTGGACAACCCCTTCGTGCTGCTGTTCGACAAGAAGATCAGCAACATCCGCGACCTGCTGCCTACGCTGGAACAAGTCGCCAAGGCCGGCCGTCCCCTGCTGATCATTGCCGAAGAAGTCGACGGCGAAGCCCTGGCTACGCTGGTGGTCAACACGATCCGCGGCATCCTGAAGGTTGTGGCTGTCAAGGCTCCTGGCTTCGGCGATCGCCGCAAGGCCATGCTGGAAGACATCGCCATCCTGACGGGCGGCAAGGTCATCGCTGAAGAAGTGGGCCTGACCCTGGAAAAGGTCACGCTGGCCGATCTGGGCCAAGCCAAGCGCATCGAAGTGGGCAAGGAAAACACCATCATCATCGACGGCGCTGGCGCTGCAGCTGACATCGAAGCCCGCGTCAAGCAAGTGCGCGTGCAGATCGAAGAAGCCACGTCCGACTACGACCGCGAAAAGCTGCAAGAGCGCGTGGCCAAGCTGGCTGGCGGCGTGGCCGTGATCAAAGTCGGCGCTGCCACCGAAGTCGAAATGAAGGAAAAGAAGGCCCGCGTGGAAGACGCACTGCACGCGACCCGCGCTGCTGTGGAAGAAGGCGTTGTGGCCGGTGGCGGCGTGGCTCTGCTGCGTGCCAAGCAAGCCGTGGGTGACTCGGTCAAGGGCGACAACGCCGACCAAGAAGCCGGTATCAAGCTGGTGCTGAAGGCCATCGAAGCGCCTCTGCGCGAAATCGTGAACAACGCCGGTGGCGAAGCCTCCGTCGTGGTGAACGCTGTGCTGGCTGGCAAGGGCAACTACGGCTTCAATGCCTCCAACGACACGTACGGCGACATGCTCGAACTGGGCATTCTGGACCCCACGAAGGTCACCCGCACGGCTCTGCAGAACGCTGCCTCCGTGGCATCGCTGCTGCTGACGACCGAAGCCATGGTGGCTGAGGCTCCTAAGGATGACGCCCCAGCTGGCGGCGGCATGCCTGACATGGGCGGCATGGGTGGTATGGGCGGCATGGGCATGTAATTGCCCGGCCCCTGCGCAGCGGCCTGGTGTTGACTGCGCAGCCCATGACAAAAAAGCCCGCAGGCCTTACGGTCTGCGGGCTTTTTTATGGAGCCAGCTCGCGGCGCTGGCCTGCCGTGGCTTTATTCCCCGCTGGGTTGCACCCACCAATAGATCAGCACCAGGGTGCCGATCCCGGTGAGCGACAGCAGCTGCCACCAGCCGGAGCGCCCAATGTCATGCAAGCGGCGCGCGCCCACGGCCAGCGCGGGCAGCAGCAGGGCCAGGGCAGCAATGCCGTAGAGCACCTGGCTGATCATGGTGGCAATCACCAGCACGCCGAGCTGGAACAGCGCGAACCACCAGAACTCGGAGCGTGGCGCACGGCCCGAAAACCCTGCGTACTGCGCGAAGCAGCTTTTGACAGCCGAAACAAAATCCATAGCGAACTCCCTCTCTTGAACAATCGTTGCTCGGTCACGGGGTATCCCCGCGCGGCCATGATAGAGGGGCGCCACGACAAGTCCAGCGGACTAGGTACACGCAGCGGTCACGCTGTGCCGCCTGCGCCACGGGCCTGCGCCATCAAATGCTCTTATTTTGATAGCTGTCAGCGCATATTGCACTAGCGCATGGGGCGCTTTTTGCTGCAAACCCAGCGCCAGCGATCCCTAGGCCGCCTTGCGCAACGCCTGGGTGTCGCGCGCCAGTTGCGTGATGCGCGCCCAGTCGCCCGCACGCACCGCGTCGGTGGGCGTGAGCCACGAGCCGCCCACGCAGCGCACATTGGGCAGCGCCAGGTAGTTGGAGGCAGTGGCGTTGGTGATGCCGCCGGTGGGGCAAAAGCTCACCTGGCCAAACGGGCTGGCCCAGGACTTGAGCAGCGGGATGCCGCCCACGGCCTCGGCCGGGAACAGCTTGAGGAACGAGAACCCATCGGCCAGCGCCGCCATGATCTCGCTCGACGTGGCCACGCCGGGCAGCAGCGGCAGGTTCAGGCCCTTGCAGGCGCTGCCCACGGCCGACGTGTAACCGGGGCTTACGGCAAACCGCGCACCGGCTTCGCTCGCACGGCGGGCGTCATCGGCGTTGAGCACCGTGCCCACACCCACCACGGCCTCGGGCAGATGGCGGGCGATGCTTTCGATGGCGGGCAGACCGGCCGCGGTGCGCAGCGTCACCTCCAGCACCTTCACGCCACCGGCCAGCAGGGCCTCGGCCAGGGGCAGCGCGTCTTCCACGCGGTCGATCACGATGACGGGGATGACCGGGCCGTGGCTGGCGATGTCGAGGGGATTCATGGGGGTGGAAGCAGGGGTTACAGCCATGTGCAGGCTCCTTGTTCGGCACCGCCTGCGTGGCGGCGAAAGTTGGTGAAGAGTTCACGGCCAAAGCCGACGGGTGATGGGGCGTTGAAGGGTGCCGGGGCGCGAGCGGCCCATTCGGCATCGTCCACCAACACATCGAGCGTGCCCGCAACCGCATCCACCCGAACGATGTCGCCATCGCGCACCTTGGCCAGCGGGCCACCGGCCAGTGCCTCGGGCGTGACGTGGATGGCGGCAGGCACACGGCCCGATGCGCCGCTCATGCGGCCGTCGGTGACCAGCGCCACCTGGAAGCCCTGGTTCTGCAGCACCGCCAGCGGGGGCGTGAGCTTGTGCAGCTCGGGCATGCCGTTGGCCTGCGGGCCCTGAAAACGCACCACGGCCACCATGTCCTGGTTGACCTCGCCCGCGCTGAAGGCGGCGAGCAAGGCCTCCTGCGAATCAAAAACGCGCGCTGGTGCTTGGATGATGTGGCGGTCTTCGGGCACGGCCGAGACCTTGATCACCGCACGGCCCAGGCGGCCTTGCAGCAGGCGCAGCCCGCCCGTGGGTGAGAAGGGTTCGCTCACAGGCCGCAGCACCGAGGTGTCGCCCGACACGGGGGGCGCACTCTTGCCGCCATCGGCAATGCCACCGGCGTTCACGCTCATCACATCAGGATGCATGAAGCCGCCGGCCAGCAGTTCGCGCAAAATCCAGGGCGGGCCGCCTGCGGCCTGGAACTGGTTCACATCCGCATCGCCGTTGGGGTACACGCGGGCCAGCAAGGGCACCACGGACGAGAGTTCGTCAA
This sequence comes from Acidovorax sp. Root70, assembly GCF_001428225.1. Taxonomy (NCBI): domain Bacteria; kingdom Pseudomonadati; phylum Pseudomonadota; class Betaproteobacteria; order Burkholderiales; family Comamonadaceae; genus Acidovorax; species Acidovorax sp. Root70. Next base: position 25,426 of record NZ_LMHQ01000012.1, on the reverse strand, counting down.
AGTCCGTCCAGTCGATCAGGATGCCCGCGCTGCGTGCAATAGCCACCCAATGGATCAGGTGGTTGGTGGAGCCGCCCGTGGCCAGCAGGGCCACCATGGCGTTGACAATGCAGCGCTCGTCCACCAGTTTGCCGATGGGGGTGAAACGCGATCCGCGCTTGCCGATGTCGAGCACGGTGCGCAGCGCCTGGCGGGTGAAGGCCTCGCGCGCCTCGGTGCCGGGCGACTCGAACGCCGCACCGGGCACGTGCAGGCCCATGGCTTCGAGCAGCATCTGGTTGCTGTTGGCCGTGCCGTAAAAGGTGCAGGTGCCGGGGCTGTGGTACGCGGCCGACTCGGCCTTGAGCAGCTCGTCGCGGCCCACCAGGCCTTGTGCGTACTGCTCGCGCACCTTGGATTTGTCTTTGTTCGACAGGCCCGTGCCCATGGGGCCTGCAGGCACAAACACGCAGGGCAAGTGGCCGTAGTGCAGCGCACCGATCAGCAGACCCGGCACGATCTTGTCGCACACGCCCAGCAGCAGCGCACCATCGAACACATCGTGGGACAGCGCTACCGCAGTGGCCATGGCAATGGCATCGCGGGAGAACAGCGACAGCTCCATGCCGGGCGTACCCTGTGTTACCCCATCGCACATCGCGGGCACGCCACCTGCCACTTGCACTGTGGCTCCTTGCTGGGCTGCTTCATCACGCAGCACGGCGGGATAGCTCTGGTACGGCTGATGGGCCGAGAGCATGTCGTTGTAGGCCGTGACGATGCCGATGTTGGGCGCCTTCTCGACCGTGACCTTGAACTTGTCAGAACCCGGCAGCGCCGCATAGGCATGGGCCAGGTTGGCGCAGCCCATGCGGTCTTGGGCGGGCTTGCGGGCGATCATGGCGTCAACGCCGGCAAGGTAGGCGCCGCGGGTGTCTGCGCTGCGCTGGACAATGCGCTCGGTCACGCGCGCTACAACTGGGTGCATGGAAGTCTCCATCGGTGGGTGGCAAGGCCCCGGGGCGATGTGCCCGGCGCCTGTTATCTGAGGCCCTAGAATGTAACTCGATAACCACCCCGCTTCAACCCATGTCCCTGCAAACCTTGCCCTTGCCTCCGTCCGAACTGGGCGAATCGCCCTTCTGGCACCCCACGGAAAAATCCTTTTACTGGTGTGACATTCAGGGACAAGCGGTGCACGCATGGCATCCTGACAGCGGCCACCACCGGCAGTGGCGCATGCCCAGCGAGCCCGGCTGCTGCGCGCCTGCGGCTGATGGTCGATTGGTAATCGGGTTACGAAACGGTTTCTATCTTCTGGATGCGGCCAAGGACAGCGCAGACCCTACCGCCCTCACCTGCCTGGCCCTGCTGCCGCCCGAGCAGCATGACACCACGGTCCTGCGCCTGAACGACGGCCGCTGCGACACCGCAGGCCGTTTCTGGGCGGGCTCGGTCATCACGCCCCGCACGGCGCCGAATGCCGCGCTGTGGTGCCTGCAGGCCGATGCCAGCAGCGCCACCGGCTACCGCGTGCGCCACATGGCGGGCAACAACTTCACCGCCAACGGCCTGGCTTTCAGCCCCGACGACCGCACGATGTACTGGTCCAACACACCCGAACACCGCATCGACCAATTCGACTTTGATGTGTCTACCGGCGAGATCACCAACCGCCGCCCCTGGGTGCAGTTCGACCGCAAGGTAGAAGGCCAACCCTATGGCGGCAGGCCCGATGGCGCAGCGGTGGATGTGGAGGGGAACTACTGGGTGGCGATGTACGAAGGGGCTTGCGTGTTGCAGCTTTCGCCAGCGGGTGAGGTTCTGCAGCGCATTGCGGTGCCGGTGCAGTGTCCGACCATGGTGTGTTTTGGGGGGGTGGATTTGCGCACGTTGTTCATTACGTCGGCGCGGGCGGGGAGGCCTGCCCGGGAGCAGGAGGCACCGATTCCGGCAGGGTCATTGTTCAGTGTGCGGGTGCAAGTTGCCGGTCTGCCAGTCAACGCATTTCAATGTGCATGAAAATGAGCGATCCAGAGTGCCCAGCGGCAATGCTTGCAGGCCCGTTTTCCCAGCTTACCGATTGGCCGTGTATCGCAGCCAGCCAGCAATCATTCCGCTGCGTCCACCAACATCCTTAGGGTGCATCCGCCCTTCGCTGACGGGCACCTCTTCGAAGTCGAAAGGGCTCATCCCTTCGATACACGCGACATTGATCCCGTATTGATCAGGAGAGGACCGGCGTTGATGAAACGTGTAGATGCCGCAGCGGGAGCAAAAGTAGTGTTTGGCCTCACGCGTGTTGAACTGGTACAGGGTCAATACATTCGCGCCTTGCAATACCTTCATATCGCTCAAGTTGGCAGAAACAGCCACCGCGCCACGCATGCGGCAGTAGGAGCAGTTGCATCTACGGGCACTGCGCAAGCCGTCTGTGAGCTGTACCTCAAACCGAACTGCACCGCAATGACAGGCCGCTTGGTACATGGGCCGACTCTCAGTGGCGATCTCGCTCATACACAAACCTCGTCCTTGGAAATGGCAGTAGCCGCCATTCTCCGCGCTCAAGTCCCCGCTGCCACCACCCCCAACACGTCATAACACGCCCCCATGTCGTGATAGTCCACCTTCCCCGCATTGCTCTTTTCGCGGGTGGTGTTGCGGTTGTCGCGGTGCAGGATGCGAAACCACGCGCCGTGTTGGTGGTCCACAAAGTGGGCCCAGCAGTAGGCCCAGATGCGGTCGTACCACTGCCAGTAGCGCTCGTCGCCCGTGCGCACCGCCAGCACCGCCGCAGCCGCCATGCTTTCGGCTTGCACCCAGTGGTATTTGCCGTCGTCGCAGATGCTGCCGTCGGGCGCCATGCCGTAGTACAGGCCGCCGTGTTCGGCATCCCAGCCGTGCTCTACGGCGGCATCGAACAGGCGCTGTGCACAGGGCAGATGCCAATCAGCGGGGTGCAGGGCATCCAGCTGCAGCAGCAGCTTGGCCCATTCGGTCTGGTGACCGATCTGGTAGCCCCAGGGGCGGAAGATGTTGCTGCGGTCGTGGCGGTTGTAGTCCCAGTCCACGGACCAGTCGGCGTGGAAATGTTCCCACACCCAGCCTCCGGCAGCGGGGGCGACGGCAGCGGTGGACAACACCGCCTGCCGCTGACAGATACCTTGCGCGAGTTGCTCCGCACGCTCGATGTAGCGACGCTCTCCCGTGGCGCGGAAGGCCGAGATCATGGCCTCGCAAGCGTGCATGTTGGCGTTCTGGCCCCGGTAGCTGGTCAGCTGCCAATCGGGGCTGGCCTCGTCGGCATACAGGCCAGCGGCGGGTTGCCAGAAGTGCTTCTCAGCCGTTTGAAAAGCCTCAGCCAGCCAATCGCGGGCCTCGGGCACTCCGGCCTCGTAAGCACGGGCATAGGCCAGCATCACAAAGGCCATGCCGTAGCAGTGCCGTGTGGCGTCCTGTATGGTGGCGCGGCCCTCCTGCCAGTCGATCTGCCAGGCGTAGCCGCCCGTGGCAGGATCGAGAAACGCGGTGCTCAGGAACGTGAGCGCGTGCCGCATGCCCACTTGGTAGCGCTCCTCGCCCGTGGTGCGATAGAGCATGGCATGCGTGATTACAAAACGCGTAGCGCTGACGAGGTGGCGGGTGCGCGGGTTGTAGACCGTGCCATCGTCCAGAAAGAAGTGGAACTGCCCGCCGCTCGGGTCCGTGGCCACGGGGTCGTAGAACGCCATGGTGGCCCGCAGATGCTGGCGCAAAAAGGCACCGGAACGGAAGTCTGGCAGGGGCGGGATCGCCATGGTGTGTGTCTCCTGTTCTTTGGACTGCTGGCGAGAAACCGCGCCGGTTTCTGCCGGTAGGGCGCCTGGTCTCACGCCAGCGCTACCCCGAGGATTGAGCTGTGCCGTGAGGGTCAGGCCGCGTTGCGCAGCAGGCCCAGCAGGCCTGCCGTGGAGCCATCGAGCCCCGACACATCGCCACTCTCCAGCCGCGCTTCCAGGTCCTTGGCAAGCACCTTGCCCAGCTCCACGCCCCACTGGTCAAAGCTGTTGATGCCCCACAGGCTGCCGCTCACAAACACGCGGTGCTCCTGCAGCGCAATCAGCGCACCCAACGAGGTGGGGGTGAGGGATTCGAGCAGCATCAGCGTGCTGGGACGGTTGCCGGGAAAGTGCCGGTGGCCGTCGTCGCTGGCCTTGCCCACCATCAGCGCCTGCGTCTGCGCCAGCGCGTTGGCCAGCAGCTTTTGCTGGTGGCCGGGTAGCGGGTGCGATGCCTTGCGCACGGCCACGATCTCCAGCGGCAGCACGTCGGCGCCCTGGTGCAGCATCTGGAAGAACGCGTGCTGGCCGTTGGTGCCGGGCTCACCCCACAGCACGGGCGACGTCACGCAGGCCAGCGTGCTGCCGTCTTGCGCCACGCGCTTGCCGTTGCTCTCCATCTCCAGCTGCTGCAGGTAGGCCGAGTAGCGACCCAGCGCCGCGTGGTACGGCGCGATGCAGCGGCTGGTAAAGCCATGGAAGTTGCGGTACCAGACATCGAGCAGGCCCAGGCGCACGGGCAGGTTCTGCGCCAGCGGCGCGGTGCGGAAATGCTCGTCCATCGCATGCGCGCCCGCGAGGAATTCACGGAAGCCCTGCGCACCAATCGAGATGGCAATCGGCAGGCCAATGGCCGACCACAGCGAGTAGCGGCCGCCCACCCAGTCCCAGAAACCGAAGGTGGTGGTGATGCCCAAGGCGCCAGCGGCTTCGATGTTGGTGGTGAGCGCCGCAAAGTGGCGGGCCACATCGCGACCGCCCTGGGCAGCAAACCACGCGAGCGCCGAGCGCGCGTTGGTCATGGTCTCGGCCGTGGTGAAGGTTTTGGACGCGACCAGGAACAGCGTGCTCTCGGGCCGCAGGCCCTTGAGCACATGGTGCAGCTCGTGCCCGTCTACGTTCGACACAAAGTGAAAGCGCTTGCCGGGGATGCGGAACTCTTCGAGCGCACGCACAGCCATGTGCGGGCCCAGGTCCGACCCGCCGATGCCGATGTTCACCACGTCGGTGATGGCGGCGTCGCTGCGCACCTGCTCGGCGTACTGCAGCATCGCATCGAGCGTGCGGTGCACGTCGGCCAGGCGCTGCGCGGTTCCGGGCACATCACCGGGCAGGGCCATGCCCGCAGGGCGGCGCAGCAGCGTGTGCAGTACCGCGCGGTTTTCGGTGGTGTTGATGGCCTCGCCGGCAAACATCGCATCGCGGTGTTGCACCAGGCCGCAGTCGCGGGCCAGGTCCAGCAGCAGCGCTTCGGTGCCCTGGTCCCACAGGTTCTTGGACAGGTCGGCAAACACATGCGGAGCCGGCTGGCTGAAGGCGGCAAACCGCTGGGCGTCCTGCGCAAACGCCTGGCGCATGTCCAGGTACTGGCCATGGGAGGCGTAGTGGGCTGCCAACTGGGGCCACAGCGCAGACTGGTCGCAACGGAGAGGCATGGTCATCAAACAGGTAAGGTAAAAAGCGCCGAGATAGTAACTTGATTACACAACAAAGTGGCCTATTGACAGGTTCTTTTGGGTTACATGCAGCAGTAACAAGGCACTATTCTTTGGAAAATCATGTAACGTGATTACAATCCCACGCAACAAAACGAACCACCCCATCACGGAGACACCATGAGTTTTGACCTCGTCCTGTTCGGCGGCACCGGCGACCTTGCCTGGCGCAAGCTCATGCCCGCATTGTTTCAGGCCTTTCGGCATGGCACGCTGCCTGAGGGGGGGCGCATCATCGCGGTCGCACGCGACGACCTGAGCGACGAACAATACCGCAGCCTGATCCAGTCGCGGTTCGACAGCGTGGAACTGGCCAAGCGCCCCAGCCCGGACGAGTTTGCACGCTTCGCGGCACTGCTGCATTACCTGCGCATGGACCTGTCCAAAACCCAGGACTACGAGCGCCTGGCCGAGACACTGAAAGCGCGCGGCGCCGACTCGGTGGTGATGTACGTGGCCACCGCGCCCAGCCTGTTCACCAACGTGTGCGAGCAGATCGCCGCCGTGGGCCTGAACGGTCCCACCACCCGCGTGGTGCTGGAAAAGCCCTTGGGCCACGACCTGCAGTCCAACCAGGCCATCAACGACACGCTGCGCCGCGTGCTTAAGGAAGAACAAGTCTTCCGCATCGACCACTACCTGGGCAAGCCCTCGGTGCAGAACCTGTTTGCGCTGCGCTTTGGCAACGCGCTGTTCGAGCCCCTGTGGCGCCGCGAGACCATTGCCAACATCCAGATCACGATTGCCGAGGAGCTGGGCGTGGAGTCGCGCGGCGCGTTCTATGACCAGACCGGCGCGATGCGCGACATGGTGCAGAACCACGCGTTGCAGCTCCTGTGCGCGATTGGCATGGAGCCGCCCATCAACTCCAGCGCCAACGCGATCCGCGACGAAAAGCTCAAGGTGCTGCAATCCCTCAAGCCCTGGACCCCGGAAACCATCGGCCAGCACGTGATCCGTGGGCAGTACGCCGCAGGCAACCACCAGGGCCAGCCCGTGCCCGGCTATGCGCAAGAGAAAGGCGTGGCCCCCAACAGCACCACCGAGACCTTTGTGGCGCTGCGCACCGAGATCAGCAACTGGCGCTGGGCGGGTGTGCCGTTTTATATCCGCACCGGCAAGCGGCTGGCGGGGCGTGACGCGCACATCGTCATCAACTTCCGGCCCGTGCCCCACCCCATCTTCAAGACGCCTGCGGGTGCCGCCAACCGGCTGGTGATCAACCTGCAGCCCAAGGACGGGCTGGAGCTGCACCTGATGGCGCAGGGCGCGGCCCAGCACCAGACCGAGCCCGCGCTGTCGCAGGTGCACCTGAACCTGGACTTTGACCAGCGCTTTGGCACCGAGCGCGTGGGCGCCTACGAACGCCTGCTGCTCGATGTGATCGCAGGCCGCCTGAACCTGTTCGTGCGCAGCGACGAGCAGGAAGAAGCCTGGCGCTGGGTAGAACCCATCTTGCAGTCCTGGAAGAACGACCCTGCAGGCCCCCGCCCCTACCCTGTAGGCAGCTGGGGCCCGCGTGCGGCCAGCGCGATGATTGCGCGTGACGGGTATTGCTGGAGTGAAGAGATGTGACACAGAAAAGGCCCACCAGGGCCTTTTTTTATGAGCGCAGACAGATCAGCGGGGGTCGGGCACAGGCCCCACCAGCTCGATGGGCAGCCCATCCGGATCGGCAAAGAACGTGAACAGCGCACCGGTGAACGGGTCCACCCGCACCGGCTCCACAGCCACGCCATGGGCGGCCAAGGCAGCCACGCTGGCCTCCATGTCGGCCACGCGCAGGGCCAGGTGGCGCAAGCCGCAGGCCTCGGGGTAGGACGGGCGTGCGGGTGGGTGCGGGAAGGAAAACAGCTCCACCTGCGTACCGTCGGGCAGCTGCAGGTCCAGCTTGTACGACTGCCGCTCGGCGCGGTAGTGCTCGTGCACCACCTGCAGGCCCAGCACCTCGGTGTAGAAGCGGCGGGAGCGGGCGTAGTCGCTGGCGATGATGGCCACATGGTGTACGCCGCTGGGCCGGAGCATGGGCGGTGGTGCGCTGTCGCTGCTCATGCATCCGAGCCCGCAATGTCCAGCGCGCGCGATGCGCCAAACAGCGCGGGTGTGGCGCTCGGATCGATGACCCAGCAGGGAATCGTCGCCAGGTAAGACTGGAACCGCCCTTTAGATTCAAACCGTGCGCGGAACGGCGACTGGTCAAACCACGTGCCCAGGCGCGGCACCATGCCGCCGCCGATGAACACGCCACCGCGCGCTCCCAGCGTGAGCGCGAGGTTGCCCGCCACGCTGCCCAAGAAGCCGCAGAACAGCTCCAGCGCCTCCAGCGCCAGCGGGTCGTTGGCTTGCAATGCCAGCTCGGTCACCTGCGCGGCCGAGCTGACCTCCTTGCCGCCGCGCTGGGCCAGCCGGCGCAGCGCGTGGTACAGGTCCACCAGCCCGGCGCCACACACGGCGCGTTCGGCCGACACGTGGCCATAGCGCTCTTGCAGGATGGCCAGCACATCGAATTCGCGCTGGGTCTGCGCGGCCAGCGTGACATGGCCGCCTTCGCCCGACAGCGGCACCCCCAGGCTGGAGCCGGGCGGAAACACCAGGCCCGACACGCCCAGGCCCGTGCCCGGGCCCAGCAGCGCAATCGCAGCGCCCGGCACAGCCCCGCCGCCGCCCACGGGGCGCAGCTGCTCGGGCGTGAGCAGGGGCAGCGCCAGCGCGAGTGCAGTGAAGTCGTTGATGACCACCAGCCGCTCAAACCCAAACGCCTCGCGCACGGCCCGCTGCGAAAAGCTCCAGCTGTGGTTGGTCATGCGGATCGCGTCGCCCGTGACCGGGTTGGCGATGCCAAACGCAGCCTCGCGGGGCGTGGCGATGTTCACCTCGGCCAAGTAGGCCGACAGGGCAGCATCCACCGTGGGGAACTGAGCACAGGGCAACACACGGGTGTCGTGCAGGGGGCCATCGGGCTGGTCTTGCCAGGCCAGGCGAATGTTGGTGCCGCCGATGTCGGCCAGCAGGCGCAGGGGTGTCATGCGGTGTTTTTAAGCAAAAACAGCTGCTAGCGCTAGTAGGACATGCGCTAACAGCTATTGTTTCAATAGCAATCAGATGCAACGACCTGGCGGCGCTTGCGCCGCGCAACTCAGGCCAGCCGATTCTCGCTGCTGGCGTCAAACCAGTGGGCGTTGGCGGGCTCTACCGCCAGTCCCACGGCGTCGCCGGGTTGCACGCGGGTCTGGGCGTCGGTGCGCAGCGTGACGCTGCCTGCGGCCGTGTCCACCATCACATAGGTGTCTGGGCCGGTGGGCTCCACCACACTGACGCGGCCGCGCCAGGGGGCGGTCTCCTGAATCACCAGGTGCTCGGGACGCACACCCAGCAGCACCTCGTTGGCGCTGGCGGGAGCGGCCAGGTTCAGCGCTGCACCCTGGATGCCAAACTGCCCGCCCGTGGCCGCGCCGCGCAGCAGGTTCATGGTGGGCGAGCCGATGAAGGTGGCCACGTAGGTGTTGGCCGGGCGGTTGTAGATGTCGTCCGGCGTGCCCAGCTGCTGCACCACGCCGCCCTTCATCACCGCGATGCGCGAGCCCAGCGTCATGGCCTCGACCTGGTCGTGCGTGACGTACACGCTGGTGATGCCGCTGGCCTGGTGCAGGCGCTTGATTTCGGCGCGCATCTCCACGCGCAGTTTGGCGTCCAGGTTGGACAGCGGCTCGTCAAACAGGAACAGCTGCGGCTGGCGTGCGAGCGCCCGGCCCATGGCCACACGCTGGCGCTGGCCGCCCGAGAGCTGGCTGGGTCGGCGGTCCAACAGGTGGCTGATCTGCAGCATGGTGGCCACTTCGTCGATGCGCTTTTGGCGCTCGGCCTTGGGCATCTTGCGCATCTCTAGCGCAAAGCCGATGTTGTCGGCCACGCTCAAGGTGGGGTACAGCGCGTAGCTCTGGAACACCATGGCGATGTCGCGGTCGCGCGGGGGCATGCCCACGACGTTCTTGCCACCGATGCGGATCTCGCCCTCGGTGGGCTCGTCGAGCCCCGCAATGATGTTGAGCAGCGTGGACTTGCCGCAGCCCGATGGGCCGACCAGGATGAGGAACTCGCCGGGCGCGACGTGGATGTCCACCTTGCGCAGCACTTCCACGCTTTTGTCGCCCTTGCCAAAGCGCTTGTTGATGCCTGCGATATCCAACGAAGAAGCCATGATTTATCCCTTCACTGCGCCAGCCGTCAGCCCGCGCACAAAAAATTTACCTGCCAGCACATAGATCACCATCGTGGGCAAGCCGGCGATGATGGCGGCCGCCATGTCCACGTTGTAGGCCTTCACGCTGCTGCTGGTGTTGGCCAGGTTGTTCAGCCCCACGGTGATGGGCTTGGACTCGGTGCCCGAGAACACCACACCGAACAGAAAATCGTTCCAGATGTTGGTGAACTGCCAGATCAGCGTGACCATCACGATGGGCGTGGACAGCGGCAGCACGATGCGCCAGAAGATCTGCCAGAAGCTCGCGCCGTCCATGCGGGCTGCGTTCACCAGCTCCTTGGGGATGGCCGCGTAGTAGTTGCGAAAGAACAGCGTGGTGCCCGCCAGCCCGGCCAGGCAGTGCACCAGCACCAGCCCGGTGATGGAGCTGGACAGCCCCAGCCAGCCCAGCACCTGGCTCATGGGCAGCAGCACGACCTGGAACGGCATGAACACGCCGAACAGCAGCAGGCCAAACAACGTGTCGCTGCCGCGAAACTTCCACAGGCTCAGCACATAACCGTTGAGCGCGCCCCACACGGTGGAGATCAGCACGGCCGGCACGGCCATGGCCACCGAGTTCCAGAAGAAGGGGCGCAGGCCATTGCAATCCACCCCCGTGCAGGCGCTGGACCATGCGGTGGACCAAGCCGACCAGTTCAACCCGCCTGGCAGCGCCAGCAGCGAGGTGCTGCGGATCTCCTCGGCGTCCTTGAACGAGGTGACCAGCATGGCGTACAGCGGCAGCAGAAAGAACGCGGTGGCCAGGGCCAGCACGCCATAGACCAGCAGGCGGCCCACGGACGGAAACACAGAGGGCTTAGCGGTCATGGGGTTTGCTCCGCAGTTCGCTGTAAAGATAAGGAATCACCAGGGCCGCCACGGTGGCCAGCATCATGGTGGCGCTGGCCGCGCCCAGGCCGATCTGGCCGCGCGAGAACGACATGGTGTACATAAAGGTGGCCGGCACATCAGTGGCAAAGCCGGGGCCGCCGGCCGTCAGCGCCATCACCAGGTCAAAGCTCTTGATGGCCAGGTGCGAAAGCACCATGAGCGTGGAGAAAAACACCGGCCGCAGCGCAGGCAGCACGATGCGCCAGTAGATGCGCGGCAGCGAGGCACCATCGACCTGTGCGGCCTTGATGATGCTGTCGTCGATGCCACGCAGCCCGGCGAGGAACAGCGCCATGGCAAAACCGGCGCTCTGCCAGATGCCAGCGATGACCACGCAGTAGATGGCCATCTCGGTATCCACCAGCCAGCCAAATTCAAAGTTCGTGAAGCCCCAGTCGCGCACCATTTTCTCGATGCCCAGGCCGGGGTTGAGCAGCCACTTCCAGGCCGTACCGGTCACCACGAACGACAGCGCCATGGGGTAGAGGTAGATGGTGCGCAGCGCGCCCTCGGCGCGGATCTTCTGGTCCAGCAGCACGGCCAGCACCACGCCAATCACCAGCGAGCCGCCCACGTAGCCCACGCCAAAAATGCCCAGGTTCTTCAGGGCCACCCACCAGCGGTCCATCTCCCACAGGCGCTCGTACTGCGCCAGGCCCGCCCATTCGTAGTTGGGCAGCATGCGCGATGCGGTTAAGCTGAGCACGCCGTTCCACACCATGAGGCCATAGATGAAGGCAAAACCCAGCACAAACGCCGGGGTCACCACCAGCCTAGGCAGCCAGGTTTCAAAGGAATTCTTCATTGCTTGCGAATCTCTCTTGCGTACGCACTGCGCGCGCGGTACGCGGTATCTCGATCAATCACTCAACCACCGTTTCACTCATTCACACATCCACTTTGTGTCACATGAAAAAAGGGGGGTGCGCACAGAGCACCCCCCAATGAACAAAGTGTCTACCTCAAACTAACTCGCTACTCACTCACTTACCACCACACCTCGTACTGCACGCCCACCAGCGTGCGCGAGGTCTTGCCATTGGCGCCAAAGGTGCCGGCGTTGGCCACGGCCGCCGCCTGGTTCCAGTTGGCCTTGGTCACATACAGACGCAGCTCAGGGCGTGACCAGAAGTCTTCATTCAGGGCCAGGGCACCCGCCAGCGTGACCTTGGACAGGCGCTGGTCCGGACCGCTGCCCTTGCGGGTGGTGGTGGACAGTTCCACCAGGCCCTTGAAGTTCTTGGTGAACGCGTACGAGCCACGGCCGCCCAGCGAGAAGTCCTTGGTCTCCACGCCGGTCAGGTCAGCCTTGTTGGTCTGGTAGCCAATGAGGGCCTGACCGCCAAACGGGCCGCTTTGCCAGTTGATGGAGTCGGCGATGCGGGTGGCACGCTTGCCTGCGCTGGTGCCCTCGATGGCCTCAAACTCCCCGTCGATGCGGGCATGGCCACGCGATGTCTGCAGGTACAGCGTGTTGCTGATGCTGGGCAGCAGGAATTCCTTTTGCGTGTGCATCAGCGAGATGCCGGAACCCGACGCGCCGCCCACCTGGTTCTTGCCCCCCACGGCCGTCAGCAGCACCCGCAGCTTGCCGCCGGGGTTCGTGTTGATGTCAGACAGGTCGGCATTGATGCGGTGCGCCTTCACGTTGTTGGGCAGGCCGCCGTCGAACTTGTCGCCCGAGAACACGCCCACGCCCAGCTTCATGCCGCCCACAGGCACGTCGGTCACACCGGCGCCGACGTTGTCGCCGTAGTTCAGCAGGAAGTAGTCGACGATGTGCACGTCCTGGATCCGCAGGCGGCGCTGGCCGACCCAGAACTTGGCTTCGGGCGAGAACGAGAAGCCGCTCATTTCCACAAACGCCTGTTCGGTGCTGATGTCGCCACTGCCCCACTTGGCGGGCATGTAGTTCACCTTCCAGTTGATACCACCGGCCTCGAAGCCCTTGGCGAAGTTGACTTCGATGCCGTTGTCGCCCTCGTTGCCCAGGCGGTATTTCTGGAGTTCGCCACCCAGCGTCAGGTTGCCCTTGACGCCGTCGGAGTGGTTGAACACCGGGCCACCGCGGGAGTAGCCGTTGAACTCAAAGCCTGCTACGTCCATAGCAAAGGCGCCATTCGCGCATGCGGCGGCCAAAGCCACCGCCGTGAGGCGGTTTCTTGTCTTCATGATGGGATCCCTCTGGGGTTTGGTTTTAGTGCGTGTAGGTACGTGTGTCGTACACGGCTTACTTGGTCTTCGCGGCGGCCGCGATCTTCTTCATGGCGTCGGCGACGCTCACCTTGTCGTCGTTCCAGAACTGGCTGACGACATCCTTGATCGCCCCTTCGGTGGCAGGCGCAATCGCCATGCCATGGGCCACGCTCGGCACCAGGCCACCGCTCTTGGCAGTGTCGGCAAAGTCTTTGCTGGACAGCTTGGCGCAGTCGTCAAACTTGTCCATCTTCTGTCCGGCGCGCACAGGGATCGATCCCTTGTTGAGGTTGAACACCTCCTGGAACTCGGGGCTCATGATGGAGCTGGCCAGGTCGCTCTGCGCCTTCTGTGCTGCGGCATCCTTGAGCTTGAACAGGATGAACGAGTCCACGTTGAAGGTGAACGCGTTGGCCGTGCCCGGTGCCGCTGCGCACTGGAAGTCCTTGCCCGGCGCCTTGTTGGCGGCAATGAATTCGCCCTTGGCCCAGTCGCCCATCAGCTGGAAGCCCGCCTTGCCCTGGATGAGCATGGCCGTGGCCAGGTTCCAGTCGCGGCCGGGAGCGCCCGGGTCGGTATAGGTCTTGATGCGGCGGAAGGTCTCCAGCGACTTCTTCATGGTGTCGCTGTTGATGGCCTTGTCGTCCAGCTTGACCAGCGCGTCCTGATAGAACTTGGCACCGCCCACGCCCAGCACCACGGATTCAAAGGTCGTGAAGTCTTGCCAGTTCTGGCCACCATGCGCCACGGGGATCAGGCCTGCTGCCTTGAGCTTGTCGGCTGCGGCAAAGAACTCGTCCCAAGTCTTGGGCATGCTGGCCACGCCCGCCTTCTTCAGCGCATCGGAGCTGGCCCACAGCCAGTTCACGCGGTGCACGTTGACGGGGGCGGCCACGTAGCTGCCCTTGTACTTCATCACGTCGGCGACCACCTTGGGCAGCACGTCGTCCCACTTCTCGGTCTTGGCCAGGGCATCGACATTGGCCAGCACGCCTTCGGACGCCCATTCCTGGATGGCCGGGCCCTTGACCTGGGCGGCCGAGGGCGGGTTGCCCGAGATCACGCGGCTCTTGAGCACCGTCATGGCGCTGTCGCCACCGCCACCCGCCACGGCAAAGTCGCGCCAGGTATGGCCCTTGGACTGCATGATCTTCTTGAGCTCGGCAGCCGACTTGGCCTCGCCGCCCGATGTCCAGTAGTGCAGAACCTCGACCTCCCCCGCGCTGGCAGACATCGCGGCCGCCAGGCCCACCGCCAGTGCGGCGATCTTTGTCATCTTCCACATACCCTTGTCTCCTCGACGTTGTTTTCAGAACCCGTTGCTGCGCCGTGATACCGGTGCCGTTCAGCGCAGTTGGTACTTTAATTACAATAATTAATTTAATTCTCAGGACTTTCCCTGAGAGTCGCAGCGGCCCCACAACAGGCCCGCTGCAGGGGCCTTTGTTATGCTCAATCCATGGCCACGATACTGATTGTCGAAGACGACGCCCTCCTGCTCGACGCTCTCACCGGCCAGCTCAAGCAACTCGATTACAGCGTTTGCACCGCCAGCAGCGTGGCGCAGGCCATGGCGCTTTTGCAGACGCAGGCAGTGGATGGCATCATCCTGGACCTGGGCCTGCCTGGCGCCGACGGCATGGAACTGCTGACCTGGGCCCGCGCGCACATTGCCGGCCTGCCCGTGCTGATCCTTACTGCCCGCGACGGTGTCGATGACCGCGTGCTGGGCCTGAACGCCGGGGCCGACGACTACATCACCAAGCCCTTCAACATGCAGGAGTTGCAGGCCCGCCTGCAGGCCATGCTGCGCCGCGCGCGCCAGCCGGCCTTCACCCAGGCCAGCAGCGCGGCCGGCGTTGCCAGCACCACCATCGGCCCGCTGGTGCTGGACCACGCCAGCCATGCCGCTGCCCTGAACGGCGACCTGCTGGAGCTGACCCAGCGCGAGTGGGAACTGCTGGAGCTGCTGGCCCACCGCTGCGGCGAAGTCGTCACCCGCGACGATGTGCTGGCCGCCTGGCGCGCCAGCCCGCCCGAACCCGGCCAGATCGCTGCCCCGTTGAACTCCAATGCGCTGGAGGTGTATGTGCACCGCCTGCGCAAGAAGCTCGACCAGTCCAACCTGGTGATCCGCAATATCCGGGGGCTGGGGTACATGCTGAATAAACCGTGACCATCCCCCTGAGCGGCTGCGCCGCTTCCCCCTTCTCTCGCGCGGTGCGCGGGAAGGGGGACGCCGCCAGCGCGGCGGGGCGGCCCTTGCGCGGCGGCCCTCGCATGGGCCGAGCCCGTTTCCAACGCAGCGCCGCCTATTTTTGACTGCTGAAACATGCGCCACGTACCCGGGGTCTCTCTTCAACGCAAGCTGCTTTTGTGGCTGCTGCTGCCGCAGCTGGTGCTGTGGCTGTCGGGCGGGTTTCTGGCGTGGCGCATTGCGCTGCAGAACGGAGAGAAGGGCATTGACCAGACGCTGACCCAGTCGGTGCGGGCGCTGGCGCGGCAGATCAAGCCGATTGGCGACGGGCTGCTGGTGGACTTTCCGAAGGCCGCGCAGGACATCCTGGAGCAGGATCCGGCCGACCGCATCACCTACATGGTGTCGTCCCCGCCGGGCCGCTTTTTGCTGGGCAACGCGCAACTGCCAGCACCGCCTGCCCAGGTCGATGTGGCGGTGGGCGAGGCGTTTTTGTACCAGGCGCGGGTGGACGACAAGCCGGTGCGCGTGGCCTTGCTGGACGTGGACTACGGCACCGCCTCCACCCGCCAGCGCCTGCGCGTGCAGGTGGCCCAGAGCCTCACGGTGCGCGAGCGCATTGCGCAGGAGCTGCTGGAGCGCATGGTGTTCCCCATGGGCCTGATGGGCCTGGCCCTGAGCGCCGTGGTGTACGCCGGCGTGCTGCGCGGCCTGCAGCCCCTCAAACGCCTGGAGGCGCAAATTGAACGCGCAGGCGCGCAGCCCCACACGGGCACCACGCCGCTGCCGCCCATCGAGCTGACCTCTGCACCGCAAGAAGTGCATTCGCTGGCCAGCACCATCAACCGGCTGCTGGAGACCGTGGCGCGCGGCCAGCAAAAGGAAAAGCGCTTTCTTAACGACGCCGCCCACCAGCTGCGCACGCCGCTCGCCGGCCTGATCGGCCAGACCGAGCTGGCCCTGCACGAAAGCCACGAACCCGCAGTGCAGGCCCGTCTGCAGAAGGTGCTGTCGGCCGCACAACGCAGCGCCCACCTGGTGCACCAGCTGCTGCAGCTGGCGCGCTCGGAGTCGAACGTGGAGATGCAGTCCATCGACCTCGCCGCCCTGGCCCGCGAGGTGGCCCGCGAATGGGCCGCCCGCGCCCTGGCCCAGGGCATGGACCTGGGCTACGAAGGCGTGGACCACCTGCCAGCGCAGGGCCACCCGCTGCTGCTGCGCGAGGCGTTGAACAACCTCATCGACAACGCACTGCACTACGCCGGCCCCGGCGCCACGGTGACAGTGCGCGTGGGCCATGAGGAGCCCGGGCACTGGGCGCTGCTGGTGGTGGAGGACGATGGGCCAGGCGTACCAGCCGAGCACCTGGGCGATTTGTTTGCGCGGTTCTGGCGCGGGTCAGACAAGGCGGGGGGGTGTGGGCTGGGGCTGTCGATCGTGGAAGAGATCGCGCTGCGGCACGGAGGGCGGACGGTGGCGGAAGGGGTGGTGCCGAAGGGGTTGCGGGTGGGGATGCGGCTGCCTGCGGGGTGATTTTTTGGTGTTTTTGGCTGGGTGCGCTAGTGCCTCATGCCTTGGTAGCTATGATTTTTATAGTGATCACTCTAGCTACGGGACTGGAGATGGCCGGCGGAAGTTGACGGCTTCATGCGTCTGTTTTGCGCGCTGAGTCTGGGGGCTAGTGCGCATCGAATGGCGTGCCTTCGTTGAGGGCGGAGGCCGGGAGTCGCCCGGCATGCGAGTCCCTTTCTTTCGCGTCGCCGAAAGAAAGGAACCAAAGAAAGGGCGACCCCACTGTCTGCGTCCCCTNCGGGAGTCGCCCGGCATGCGAGTCCCTTTCTTTCGCGTCGCCGAAAGAAAGGAACCAAAGAAAGGGCGACCCCACTGTCTGCGTCCCCTGCGCTTCGCTTCGGGGCAACCTGCGGTGCTCGGGTTTGGCGGGGTCTCGCTCGAACTCGCTGCGCTCAGACAATCGCGAGCCCTGATCCACCAAACCCTGCGCTCCTCGGCGCATCCAGAGGGGCAAAGGGAGCAGAACATCCACACGGGCCTTTGCTTCGCTCGGCCCAGCTTGCGCAGCGCGTGGCGCTTGCGCCCGCAAGACGAGGCCGAGCGCAGCAATGGCCCGAATGGATGTCCGGCTGTTTGGATGTTCGGCTGTCCCACCCCTGCTGGCTGCGCCTGCGGCGGGGCGGTTGTGGGGTGGCATGGGCGTCGCAGCGCCCATGCTTCGTGCTCTAGCTCGCCGTGGCTGTCTGAGCGGAGCGCGCGAGCGCAAAGCGAGTTCCACGGCGCACCCCGCAACCGACACGACGCACCTTCGCACCGCGAAGGGGTCGCAGACTGGGGGTCGCCTTTCTTTTGGGTACTTTTCTTTGGCGAAGCAAAGAAAAGTACCTCGCCCGCCGGGGCGACAACCCGGCTCCCGCCCCAAACACAAGCATGCAGCCCGATGTGCTAGCAATAGCCCAGCAAAAACAAAAGCGGCCAGCACCTGCAACCCAGGCACCAGCCGCTCCAATAAAAAAACAGACCTCAAGCAGCGAGGATCAACTTCTCCAGCTTCACAGCATCCACTGCAAACGCCCGAATCCCCTCAGCCAGCTTCTCGGTCGCCATCGCATCCTCATTCAGCGCAAACCGGAACTCCGCCTCGTCATAGTTCACCGCTGGCAAGTCCATCGCCTTGGCCGCCTCCGCATCCAACGCCCGCTGCAACGGCGCATCACTCGCAGCCAGTTGCGCCAACAGCTCGGGCGCAATGGTCAACAGGTCGCACCCCGCCAGCGCCGTGATCTGCCCCACGTTGCGGAAGCTCGCGCCCATCACCTCGGTGGCAATGCCGAAGCGCTTGTAGTGGTTGTAGATCTGCGTGACCGACTGCACGCCCGGGTCGTTGGCGCCAGCGCGGGCTGCCTCGTCCCAGCTGGCACCCGCCTGCTTCTTGTACCAGTCGTAAATGCGGCCCACAAAGGGCGAGATCAGTTGCACCTTGGCCTGGCCGCAGGCCACGGCCTGGGCGAACGAGAACAACAGCGTGAGGTTGGTGTGGATGCCCTTGCGCTCCAGCTTTTCGGCGGCCTGGATGCCTTCCCACGTGGCCGCAATCTTGATGAGCACGCGGTCGATGTGGATGCCTTCGGCCTGGTACAGCTCGATGATGCGCTCGGCGCGCGTGACGGTGGCGCTGGTGTCAAAGCTCAGGCGGGCGTCCACTTCGGTGGAGACGCGGCCGGGCACATGGGTCAAAATTTCGCAGCCAAAACGCACCAGCAGGCGGTCGATCACCTCGTCCATCGCACGCCCTTGCCACTTGGCAACGGTGTCCTTGAGCAAGGGTGCGTATTCGGGCTTCTGCACCGCCTTGAGGATCAGCGAAGGGTTGGTCGTCGCGTCCTGCGGACGGAACTGGGCCAGTTGCAGAAAGTCGCCGGTGTCGGCAACCACGGTGGTGTACTGTTTGAGGGCGTCGAGTTGGTTCGTCATGGCGCCATTATTCCGCATTGGTCCGGGCAGCTTCGGTACTACCAACCACCGATACGCCATGGGCACCCAGGCTCAATTGCACCTCGTCCCCCACGGCCAGCACATCGTCCAGGTCGGACGACACCACAAAGATGTGGCCGAGCGCGGTCTCGAAGGTGTATTCGTACACCGCGCCCAGGTAGGCGCGCTTGTCCAGCCGGGCGGGCAGCAGGCCCACGCCCTGGCGATGAATACGCCAGGCCTCAGGGCGCACCGCCACCTTCACGCGGCCGCTCTGCACCGCCATGCGCGGGCGCAGCACCAGTGGGCCAAGTGCCACCGTGCCATCAGGGTCGGCCACAGCCGGGAACAGCATGGCCTCGCCCATGAAGCCCGCGACGAATTCGCTGTGCGGGGTTTCGTACAGCACGCGGGGCGAGCCCTTTTGCGCAATCAGGCCCTGGTTCATCACAATGATCTGGTCGCTCACCGCCATGGCCTCAGCCTGGTCGTGCGTGACATACGCCACCGTGAGTGACAGGCGCTGCTGCAGCGCGCGGATTTCTTCGCGCATCTCGCGGCGCAGGCGGGCGTCGAGGTTGGACAAAGGCTCGTCGAACAGCAGCACCTCAGGCTCCAGCACCAGCGCGCGGGCCAGGGCCACACGCTGCTGCTGACCGCCGGAGAGTTCGCTGGGCAGGCGGTCGTCATAGCCCACCAGGCCCACGCCGCGCAGCGCCTCCACAGCCTTGGCGCGCGCGGGCTCCTTGGGCTGGCCCGACATGCGCAGGCCGTACATCACGTTCTCCACCACGTTCATGTGCGGGAACAGCGCGTAGCTCTGGAACATCATGCTCACGTTGCGTTGGGCGGGGCCCAGCGTGGTCACATCCTTGCCGCCGATGAAGATCTCGCCGGAGGTGGGCGACTCCAGCCCCGCGATCATGCGCAAAGTGGTGGTCTTGCCGCAGCCCGAGGGGCCGAGGATGGTGGTCAGCGTGCCGCGCGGCACCTCAAAGCTGATGCCCTTGACGGCCAGGGCCGTGCTGCTGTCGCTGCCGTAGCGCTTGGTGATGTTACGGAACACGATGCCCGCGTCGTTATGGTTCATGGCGTTTCTTCTTTTTCTGCAAGGGTGTTCAGTGCGCGGCGGGGGCAGCTCCACGCCGGCCCAACTTGCGGTCGCCGACAAGCAGCTGGATCAGGCCGATGGAGGCCGACATGAGAATGATGAGCACCGTGCAGTACGCCAGCGCCACGCCATAGTCGCCATTGCCCACGCGGCCGATGATGTAGGTGGTGGCCAGCTCGTTCTCGGCCGTGACCAGGAAGATCACCGCGCTCACGGTGGTGATGGCACGCACAAAGCTATAGACCAGCGCAGCCACCAGCGCGGGCTTGAGCAGCGGCAGCACCACATGGCGCAGCGTCTGCACGCTGCCTGCGCGCAGCATGACGGACGCTTCATCGAGCGACCGGTCGAGCTGCTTGAACGCCGCCGTGCCCGCGCGCACACCCACCGGCAGGTTGCGGAACATGAAACACAACACGATGATCAGCGCCGTGCCCGTCAGTTCGAACGGCGGCACGTTGAAGGCCAGGATGTAGCTCACACCCAGCACCGTGCCGGGGATGGCAAAGGCCAGCAGCGCCGCAAACTCAAACGCGCCCTGCCCCCGGAACTCGGTGCGTGCCAGCAGCCATGCAATGCCGATGCCGAGCGTGGCCGTGAGCGGCGCCGAGATGGCCGCGAGCTTGAGGGTGGTGAAGAACGAGTTCCACGCCGTGCCCGCCCACACCACACCAAACTCGCCCCATTCCACGCTGAACGCGGTACGAAAATGCGCCAGCGTGATGGTGTAGTCGCGCCCCCAGGTCTGCACAAAGCCACCGGCCAGCGCAAACAGGTACACGATGAGCGTGAACGCCATCCAGGGCAGCGCAATCGAATGCACCACGCGGCGCACGCCTTGGGGCAGCGGCATGGCAATGCCTGCATCGCCCTTGCCCGACACGGTGGTGAAGTTCTGCTTGCCCAGCAGGCCGCGCTGGATGGCAAACACCGTGAGCGCAAAGAATGTGAGGATCCAGGCCAGTGACGCGGCACGGCCCTGGTCGTACTGCGCACCCACGATGGCAAAGAAGATTTCGGTGGACAGCACCGAGAACTGTCCGCCCACCACGATGGGGTTGCCAAAGTCGGCCATGCTTTCGATGAAACCCACCAGGAACGCATTGGCCAGGCCGGGCTTGAGCAGCGGCAGGGTCACGGTCATGAAGGTGCGGTGCGGGCTGGCGCGCAGGGTTTGCGCGGCCTCTTCCAGGCTGGGGGCCACGCCCTGCACCACGCCGCGCATGATCATGAAAGCAATGGGCGTGAACGCAAAGGTCTGCGCCACCCACACACCCAGCCATCCGTAGAACCAGCGCGACGGCGTGATGCCGAACGCGTATTCCAGAAACTGGTTGAACACCCCTGCGCGGCCAAACAGCAGGATGAGCCCCAGGCCCACCACAAACGGCGGCGTGATGATGGGCAGCAGCGCCACGATGTTCAGCGGCCGCGCATAGCGGCGCGAAGCGCGCTCGGCCATCAGCGCCATGAAGGTGCCTAGCAGCGTCGTGCTGGTAGCGGTCATCAGGCCCAGGAACAGCGTGTTCCAGGCCACGCCGCAGCGCTGGCCTCCACCCAAGTTCGCCAGGCACGACAGGCTGAAGTTGCGCTCGTGCGCAATGCGCTCCCACACCACGGCCAGCGAGAACGGGCCGTCTTCCAGAAAAAACGCCGCCGACAGCGCCTTGAGCACCGGGAACACGATGAACAGCGCCAGCAGGCTGCCACAGCCCACCACGGCGGCTGCCACGAACAGGTCGCCCTTGAAGAAGCCGCGCCGCGCCACGCCGAACGACAACAGCACCAGCAGCGCCGACAGCACCACAAACCCGCCCCAGCCCATGCCGGGCTGGCGCGCGCCCAGTTCGCCCAGGTGGGTGTTCATCCATTCAAACGCCCAGCCGCGCGCACCAATCGCAAAGCCGCTGAGCAGCAGGGCCGCCAGCCCCAGCGCGCCCCCCGCCACCAGCAGGGTGCCCTGCTTGCGCCCTGCTGGCAGACAGGCCCCCAGGCCCGCCACCACCAGCCCGGCCAGGCCCAGCCACAGCCAGGGGCGCCCGAACAAGGCCGCCTGCATCAGTCCGTTGGCCGCCTGCTCGCTGCTGAAGACCTGGCCCACCGCCAGCAGGCCATTGGCGTCCTGCTGTGCATACCAGGGGAACACCAGGTACCCCAGCACGCCCATGGCCAGCCAGACCCACAGGGGCCGGTTGACCGAGGCACCGGGAGCCCGGGTCCGGGGGGTTGCGTGCGCTGCCGCCGCTGCCGCCGACACCACCACCCCTTAGCGCGTTGCGTTCTGCACGTCTTTTTCCCAGCGCGCAATCAGGCGGCGGCGCTCGGCGCTGGCGCCGTACTTGGCGTAGTCGTAGTTGATGAGCTTCATCTTGGCCGGATCGGTCATGCGCGGGTCCTTGGGCACCTGCGTGTTGCTGGGCAGCTGGAACTGCTTGGCCGCCAGGCCAAACTGTTGGCCACCGGGCGTGAGCGCCCATTCGTAGAACTTCTTGGCCGCCTCGGTGTTGGGGCCGTTCTTGACGATGCTCATGGAGCCCACCTCGGCACCCGTGCCTTCGGACGGCGTGGCCGATCCCACAGGGAAGCCATTGACCGCCTCGGTCGTCACGTCGTGCACAAAGCTCACGGACACCGTGGTCTCGCCGCGTGCAACCGCCTTGACCGGGGCTGTGCCCGAACGGGTGTACGCGCTGATATTGGGGTGCAGGGCCTTGAGGTATTCAAACGCCTTTTCCTCGCCCATGATCTGCACCAGCGTGGCGATCATGGTGTAGGCCGTGCCGCTCGATGCGGGGTTGGCCATCTGCACCTCGCCCTTGAACTCGGGCTTGAGCAGGTCGGCCCACGACTGGGGCGGGTTGAGCTTGCGCTTGGCCAGCAGCTCCTTGTTGTAGCCAAAGCCCAGCGGGCCCAGGTACACGCCCACGGTGCGGTACTTGGAATCCGCCGCCTGCTTTTGCGCCCAGGGGTAGAGCTGCGCGAGCTGGGGCGACTTGTATTCGAGCGTCAGGCCCTGTTCGGCCGCCTGCAGGTGCGGGTCGCCCGTGCCGCCAAACCAGATGTCGGTCTTGGGGTTGGCGCGCTCGGCATTGAGCTGCGCCAGCGCCTCGCCCGATCCCTTGGCCGTCATGTTCACCTTGGTGCCCGTGGTCTTGGCGTACACCGTGGACATCAGGTTGCACCACTCGGCCTGCACCGAGCAGATGATGTTGACCTGGCCCTGGGCCCAGCTGCCCGACGCAGCAGCCACCAGGGCCGCACCGGCCAGAAGTTTTGTCAGCAAGGGTTTGCGCATGGAAGGCTCCTCAGTATCTGGATAACGTGATGGAGGATGCTATGCGTGCAGAGCCCGCCCGGGCCAGGGGGGAAACGCCCAGGGTCGGCGCAAGCAGGTTGAAAGGCAGGGATTGCGCGGACCCCGCCGCTTTGGGAACCGAGTTACATTAAATGAGGACGGCCCCGCCACCGCGCTGACCGCAGCCAGATGGAGCGTCCCGTCCAAGCCCCTTTTTCAAAGGCCCCTGAGCAGCCTGCCCCGCCTTCACAGACTGACATGCTCGACCGCATCACCGCCTCCCTGCCCTCGCTGGCCCCCGCCGAACAGCGCGTGGCCAAGCTGGTGCTGACCGACCCGCGCACCTTCGCCCGCCTGCCCGTGCGCGAGCTGGCCGAGCGCGCGCACGTGAGCAAGCCCACCGTGGTGCGCTTTTGCCGCAGCATGGGCTACGACGGGCTGGCGGACTTCAAGCTGAAGCTGGCTGGCAGCGTGAGCGAGGGCGTGCCCTTCATCCACCGCAGTGTGGATGCCGACGACAAGACCGGCGACGTGCTGGTGAAGGTGGTGGACAACGCCGTGGCGGCTTTTCTGCAATACCGCAACGCGGCCAGCACCGTGGCCATCGAACGCGCGGCCGACGCGATTGCGGACACCTGGAAAAAGGGCAAGCGCATCGAGTTCTACGGCGTGGGCAACTCGGGCATCGTGGCGCAGGACGCGCAGCACAAGTTCTTTCGCCTGGGCGTGACCTCCATCTCCAGCAGCGACGGTCACATGCAGGTGATGAGCGCCACCCTGCTGGGCCCGGGCGACTGCGCGGTGATCATCTCCAACTCGGGCCGCACCCGCGACCTGATGGACGCGGCAGACATCGCCCGTCGCAACGGCGCCACCACCATCGTCATCACCGCCAGCGGCTCGCCCCTGGCCAGCACCTGCCAGATCCACCTGGCAGCCGACCACCCCGAGGGCTACGACCGCTACAGCCCCATGGTGTCGCGCCTCATGCACCTGCTCATCATCGACGTGCTGGCCACCTGCGTGGCGCTGCGCATCGGCAGCTCGCTGCAGCCCATCCTGCAGCAGATGAAAGAGAACCTGCGGGCCAAGCGCTACGCGTAAATCCTGGCCGTCAGGCCAGGCCGGCGCACGCCTTCTCAGTCCAGCGTGACACCCGCGTCGCGGATCACCTTGCCCCACTTGGTCGTTTCGGCCGCCAAAAAGGCGTCGCACGCCTCAGGCGTGGTGCCTTCACCAAAGGTGCCCATGGTGTCGAGCTTGGCCTTGGTTTCATCACTCTGGATGATGGCGTTCACCGCGTCCGACATGCGCTTGACGATGTCGCGCGGCGTCCCCGCGGGTGCAATCATGCTGGCCCAGGTACTGCCCAGCATGCCGGGCACGCCCTGCTCAATGAAGGTAGGCACGTCAGGCAGCATGGGCAAGCGCTTTTCGCTGGCCACGCCGATGAGGGTGATGCGGCCTGCCTTGGCGGGCTGGATCAGGTTGGGCGGAGGGTCGAGGAACAAGGGCACCTGGCCACCGAGCAGGTCCGTCAGCGCCGGGGCTGCGCCGCGGTAGGGAATGTGGACCATGAAGGTCTTGGTCAGTGACTTGAGCAGTTCGCTGGTCAGGTGCGCCGCAGAGCCTGTGCCTGACGAAGCAAAGCTCACCTTGCCCGGGTTGGCCTTGGCATAGGCCACAAGTTCCTTCACCGTCTTGAACGGTGCATTGGGCGCCACTGCGGCCACCAACGGAGAAACACCCAGCAGCGACACCCCCATCAGGTCCTTTCGAGGGTTGTAGGGCAGCTTGGGGTAGAGCGTGGTGTTGGCGGTAAAGGCCGGAATGACCACGCCAAAGGTGTGACCGTCCGGGGCGGACTTGGCGACGGCATCCACACCGATGATGCTGTTCGCGCCGGGTTTGTTGTCGATGACAACCGGCTGACCGAACTGCTTTTGCAGGCCCACCGTCAGCAGACGCGCCATCTGGTCGGTAAACCCGCCCGCCGTGTAAGGCACGATGATGCGAATCGGACGGCTGGGCCAAGTGGTTTGGGCCAGCGCTGGCAATGCAGCACTGGCCAGTGCTGCACCGGTGGCTTGGACCAGCCTGCGACGGGAAAGGAATGTACTCATGGTTTTGTCTCCTGCTAATTTTTAGGCATAAAACAGCCGCAGCGCTTATCCAATAAGCGCTGATAGCTCTATTTTTTGTAGCAACCAGATCCCATCAGATGGGCTGTGCTTGTGATCTGCAGGGGCTCAGAGCGCCTTGACCAGTTCCGGCACGGCCGCGAACAGATCCGCTTCCAGCCCATAGTCAGCCACGCTGAAGATCGGGGCCTCAGGGTCCTTGTTGATCGCCACGATCACCTTGGAGTCCTTCATGCCCGCCAAGTGCTGGATGGCGCCCGAGATACCGGCCGCGATGTACAGCTGCGGTGCCACGATCTTGCCCGTCTGGCCCACTTGCCAGTCGTTCGGTGCGTAGCCTGCGTCCACCGCCGC